>NZ_JAJHOG010000016.1:0-66081 GCF_020819615.1 Rheinheimera sp. UJ51 | reverse complement strand
GCTTACGCCCATTTTTCTCGGCGCGAGAAAGCTTAAGGATGTCTTCAGCAGTATGATTCATAAGACTCAGAGTGTGATGATTTGGTGAGTACAATTAGAGCAGAAAACAAGATGGAATGGTATGAAAATACCATTTCACTTTTGTTAAAACCCTAAATCCTCTTTAGTATTTTTTGGTTTTTGCAGAGCATCAAAACCTATACTAAGTGAAGTAACTCTTGCTTGGCGATTTAAAGACAAAATTACCCCATTGTCATTTTCCCAAACTAAAATTACTGTACCTGACATAACTGATGGTGGGCTCTGAGGCTGGCCGAATTGAGTAATTAATTTCTGATGTAACATAGGAAAATCATTTGGACTAAAATCAATCGAAACCCCAGATAATCTGTTTTCAGAGTCGAAAGCAAATCTTATGGTATCGTTCTTGCTCCGGTTTAAACCAAACACCGCTCTGTCATCTTTTATTTCGATTAAGGTTATACCAAAGTTTTTTGTTTTTTTTCCACTTGGGTAAGTTGCCATTACACTTTCAGGCTGAGCACCCCATTTCAGACTAAATACACCGTCGCCAAATAAATCATATGCAGGGCCAGCAGTAACGCCAAAAGTCAAACAAAGCAATAAAGATAAGAGTGTTTTATTCATAGTTAAACCTGATATTTTAGAAAATTCACTGCTGAATGTAACACCAATCAGAATTTACTCAAGCAACAATAAACACCAGAAATACAATAGGGTGCAGTTCAGAAAACACTTGCAGGTGTGTCAGAATTATTTAGAGTAAAATTTGGCATGACAAATTCATTTTTTAGGAACGCAGGTTATCCATTGGCAATCCTGGAGAGTACATAAACACTGTCAATCTTTGTCCGATGGCAGAGTTAAGGCCATTTATTTACAGGCATTAGCTTTGACGATTACTCATGGAATATGTTTTGACATAAGGCCTGCAACAGCAACTCGGAGTGAACATTTTATAAACTAAATTTCTTTGAGAAAAAATTAACAAATGCCGAAATTCTTGACGATACCGCCGAGTTTTTATAATAGACCGCGTGGATCTCTTCTCGAGGATTAGGGGAAGTGACTGTGCCGGGTAGCAACTCTACAAGGCGGTTATTCTCGAGGTCTTTTCTGATCATGAAGTTTGATAGCAATGCTATACCATTGCCATTTAAGGCAAGCTGTCTTAACGCTTCACCGTTACTTGCGGTAATTCTGGGGCGTAATTCGATGTCTTCCTTTAAAAACCAATTGTTTAGCTTTGCCGAATCAGCAAAACCGATTAAAGCATGGTGTTTGAGTTCAGACAGGTGTTTTGGAATGCGGGTCTTAGCTAAATATCGTGGGCTCGCAACGATATGCAGTGTACTGTTACCCAGTTTTTTTGCATGTAAATTAGAATCTGCCAACTTACCGATCCGAATGGCAACATCGGTCTTCTTTTCAATTAAATCAATAATATTTTCATTTGAAATAAGGTCTAATTGAATGTCTGGATACGCTATTTGAAAGTCTTCAATATAAGGGATAACTTGATGAAATAGAAAAGGGCTTGCAGCATCTACCCTTAATCGCCCTTTCGGCACACCTTTAAGGTTATTTAATTCTTCTTCTCCTCGGCTAAGCGTATCTAAGCCTTCTTTGGCATATTTCAGAAACAGATGCCCTTCCTCTGACAGCTCTATTCTTCTCGTACTGCGGTTTAGTAAGGTAACGGCTAACTCTTTTTCTAAACGCGCAATTGAGCGTGATATTGTTGCCACTTGCGTATTAAGCAAGTTTGCCGCTGCGGTAAAACTCCCACAATCGACAACCGTAATAAAGTTCTCTAGATCTTCCGTTTTCGCTTTTACCATCATGGAATAGCTCTTTGTTATAACAATCTAGAGGTCACTTTATAATAAATACCGCAATAAATCCCAGCTGATTATTGCAATTTTGTCAAAAGTGTTTTGTCTTTAATACTGTTTTTGCAAGTACCTCAATAGTTGAAAATCGCCTTACTTAAACTACTTGAGGATTATAGATATGCCCTTAGCATTACTCGCACTGACATTAAGTGCATTTGCAATAGGAACGACAGAATTCGTTATTGTTGGCCTTATCCCAACCATAGCGGCTGATTTAGGCGTTTCTTTACCATCCGCTGGCTTACTGATTAGTTTATACGCGCTAGGTGTAGCAATTGGTGCCCCAGTACTGACTGCTTTAACTGGCCGCTGGAATAGAAAGTCAGTATTACTCACGCTCATGGCACTTTTCGTTATGGGTAACTTACTTGCTTGGCAAGCGCCAAGTTACGAAACGCTTATTATTGCTCGCATATTAACAGGGCTTGCACATGGTGTGTTTTTTTCCATCGGTTCCACTATTGCTACGAGTTTAGTCAGCAAAGATAAAGAAGCGAGCGCCATCGCCATCATGTTTACCGGTTTAACGGTAGCTTTAGTAACGGGTGTCCCTCTGGGTACTTGGATCGGTCAAGAGTTAGGCTGGAGAGCGACTTTTTTAATTGTCTCCATACTGGGGTTTGTGGCGTTGATTGGAAGCGCAATCCTTGTTCCATCGAACTTAAAGCAAGCGGCGCCGGCAAAGTTATCCGAACAACTTAAAGTGTTAACCCAACCAAGATTGCTGCTGGTTTATGCAATGACGGCTGTTGGTTACGGCGGTACTTTTGTCGCGTTTACCTACTTAGCGCCTATTTTGGAACAAGTATCAGGTTTCGAATCAAGCTCAATTGGCTTAATTATGCTGGTATATGGTGTTTCGGTGGCGTTCGGAAATATTTGGGGCGGTAAGCTTGCAGATAAAATGGGCCCGATAAAGGCGCTACATATCATCTTCACTGCACTTGCCGTAGTGCTGTTCGCTTTTACGTTCACCGCAGGAAACCAAATTGGTGCCGTCTTAACTGTACTTATTTGGGGGGCATTCGCCTTCGGTAACGTCCCTGGATTACAGGTATATGTTGTGCAACTTGCTGAGAAATACACTCCAAATGCCGTTGATGTCGCTTCAGGTCTTAATATTGCGGCATTTAATGTGGGTATTGCCATAGGTTCGATTATTGGCGGCATGGTGGTCGAAGATATGGCGCTGATTGACACACCTTGGATCGGAGCATTGATTGTGGTGTTCGCCATTATTCTGACCAGAGTGTCTGGTTTCTTAGATGCTCGTGATCAAGCAAAAGTCTAGTCATCAATAAAGTGGGGGCGAGCCCCCCATCAAGGATACTGATATGGGTTTTGATAAGTTACAGCAACTTGGATTTTCAATAGGAGTTGAGTTGCCTCTGGACAATGATTGGTCAAAGGATGGGCAAATAAAGAGAATGCGCGATAAAAGAGCCTTTGGTGTACCCGATATGGCTCTGCATAAAGAGCGAGTTGTATTAGCGGATGAATTGGGTTTTAGCACTGCATGGGTTAGAGACGTTCCGTTGTACGATCCCAATTTTGGTGATGCGGCTCAAGTTTTTGAGGCATTCACTTACTTGGGGTTCTTAGCTGGCGTTACTAAGAACATTTTACTTGGCACTGCCGCCATAGTGTTGCCTCTTAGACAACCTTGGCTGGTCAAGAAAGCCGCTAATACTGTTATGGAGCTAAGTGATAACCGATTAATACTCGGTGTTGCAAGCGGCGATAGGCCATCTGAATATCCTCTTTTTAAAGTGGATTATCGTTCTCGCGGGGAGTTATTTAGAAACGCAGTGCAAGTCATTAAAGACACGTCAGCTTCAAAACTTGAGGCTGGCCAAGCGATCCTTCCGCATGTTCCTGCATACCCACTCTATGTTGCAGGTCTTGCACAACAAACTCCTGAATGGATTGGCGCTCACTTAGATGGATGGTTGGCCTACCCCGGTACGCCTGAAGATCATTGCCAAAGAGTTGAACTTTGGCGAAGTGTTGCAGGGGATAAACCTTATGTAAGTTTTATCCATCTAGACTTTATCGATAACCCAAATGCACCAATAGAACGACATCGCTTTGGTGTTAAAACAGGAATTAACGGTTTAATCGAAGAGCTTTCAGCGATGAAAGCGGCAGGCGTTAACCATATCGGGCTGCACTTTAGACGGAATGACGCGTCGGTTGAAGAAAGTATGAACGCTATTGCTGAATATGTACTTCCTCATTTTCATGTAAATACGGATAAAAAATGTATTTACAAGTAAGGCACAAGTTAATTGCTGACACCTAGCCAACATTGCTGCATCTGAGCGTCGTAAAGATGAGCACTTTACGACTTGAAAAAAACACGCTATTGCGCAGTAATCAGCTATCGTCTACTCTCTAAGGGCTTCAGCATTTTTGCTTCCTTATGACTTTTTCATTTAAAGCAGATTTAACCTGATAAACAACGCATTAAGGATATATTTCATGATGAAAAACGTATTAAAAGTCGGCATTATCAGTTCGATGTTAATTCTGGGTATGGGCCATGCAACCGCTGGGGTTTATAGCTCTAGCCAGGTCATTGAGAGCCAGCAATATCAGTTTAATAAGCAGCAAGTGTTATCATTTGTAAATAACGCCGATGTGCAAAGCAAACTCGTTGAGTTAGGTGTTAGCCCTGCGGATGCAGAAAAACGCATTGCGAATATGACCAGTGAAGAATTAGCCGCGTTAAACGCACAGTTAAATGATATGCCCGCGGGCGGTGTTATTGGTACCGTAATCACGGTATTAGTTGTTGTTGCGGTTTTAGATTTAATGGGCTTGACCGACGTATATCCGTTTATTCGCCCTATCGGCCGATAAGTGTTGTCACGTAAGCTACTGCAGACCAGCCCTTGGGCTGGTTTTATTTTGACCGTATTGTTAATGTCTGCCTGTCAAACGCCGCCACAAACACAACAATTACTGCGCGAACCACCCAACATCACTTTTTCTCATCTTATCGCGCAAGTGCCCTTTTATCCACAACAACAATTTTACTGTGGCCCAACCACCTTAGCGGAAGTGGCCAATTTTCATGGGCTTGAGGCGTCACCGGATACTATCGCGGCCCATACCTTTACCCCGGGTCTTGAAGGTACCCTGCAAATTGAAATGGCCGCAGCCACTCGGCAACTTGGGTTGGTTGCTTATCAGCAACGTGGCAGCATGCAACAATTATTGCAGCTACTGGCGGAAGATATTCCGGTTATTGTGTTACAGAACAATTCTGTAGCTTGGTTGCCACAGTGGCATTATGCCGTGGCGATTGGTTACGATTTGAGTAAGGCAGAAATCATTTTACATAGCGGTGTTACCGCAGCGCATCGCTTGAACTTCGCCACTTTTGAGCGCACTTGGCAACGCGGTAAATACTGGATGCTGGCCATGTTACCTAGCCACATCACCAGCCCGCACTTAGACCCTTTTATTTACAGCAAAGCTTGCCATGATTTACTGAACACGCAACAAGCTGAAGCCGGTGTAGCTGCACTAATTAGTGCCACACAGCAATGGCCTGATTACTGGCTACCTTATTTTTTATTAGGGAATCATTATTTTAATAGCCAACCCAACTACGCGGCACAATGGTTTGCCAAAGGCTTACCTTACGCCAAAAATGAAGTGAGTTATTTAAACAACTACGCGATGTTATCCAGTGAGCTAGGCTGCCAGCGTAAAGCCATCGCCCTGATCAATATGGCACTGCAGTTAGCACCACAAGACGCTAACTTGCTCGATAGTCAGCAGCAAATTTTATCTGCCGATTTAAGTCAGGAAAATCTTGCGGCATGTTTAGTTGATTTGAAGTAGCACATAGTTAACGTTGCAAAACTGAACACCGCGCTGTCAACCACGAAAACAGGGATGTTTGAAATGATCAAGAAAACCGTCTTTTACTCACGTTTATGTTGTTGGAGTGAAGCCTTACAGCTTTCAAACAAGTAGAAAGGGTTACAGACACGAACCGATAGCTGGCCCGCTGAAAACTCAGGTTTTAAACCCACCCTGCTTAGTTAGCGTTTTACCCGAGCCAGCCGTATCGTGCTAAACACTAAGCGGATTGGTATTAGCTTTAAACCGCTATTTTTTGCTGGGTTTTATCGTAACAGTCGACAATTAGCACTTCTGAATTGCTGGCGATATCCCAAATGCAGTTTACTTACAATTATCTCGTTATTCCGCAACTTCAACTGATCTGATCTTGTCTGTTATTGCATAGCCTATATGGTGAATCGAATCCTGTTAATCTCTCGAGGTTTTATGAACATTTTCCCGATGCTTGCACTCGCCACTGCGCTAGGTGTTGCGCCCGCAATAGCGGCTAGCACCACCCCATTTCAAGCTGAAGATATTTTTAAACTGGCGGCGGCGAATGATGTACAGATCTCGCCTGATGGCAAATACATTGTTTATGTGCGCCAACAGAACAACATTATGACGGATCGTACCGAGAGTAACCTATGGTTAATCGAGGTCGCAAGCGGCAAGCACTCGCCGCTCTTTGCCGATAAGTTCAGTTACAGCCAACCACGCTGGGCCCCTGACAGTAAACGTATTGCCTTTGTCTCGGATCGTGATGGCAGCAGCCAAATCTTCGTGCACTGGCTAGCAGAACAAAAAACCGCAGCCATTAGCCAACTGCAAGTGCGCCCCTCGCAACTGAGTTGGTCTCCTGATGGTAAGCGCATTGCATTTATGGCTGAAGTGAGCGCCCCCACTACCGATTTTGCGAAAAGTGTTTATCAACCGAAAAAACCGGCAGGAGCGAATTGGTCGCAAAGCCCCATCGTAGTAGAACGCACTTATTATCAGGCCGATGGCCGAGGTGTAATGCGCTCTGCGTATAACCAGTTATTTGTCTTACCCAGTGAAGGCGGTGTAGAGCAGCAACTCACTGAAGGCCCTTATGCGCATCGCGGGCCAGTTGTTTGGACCAAAGATAACAATAACCTAATTTTCTCGGCTAACCGTAATGCCGACTGGGAATATCAAAGCAACCAAGGCGATCTGTATAAAGTTAGCATTAACAATCAGCAACTGACTCAATTAACCCGCCTTGATGGTGCAGAAAGCGAACCCGCTTTATCACCCGACGGTAAAACCTTGGCCTTTACCTTTAGCAGCCCAGCTGCCGTTTCTTACAGCAACACTAAACTTAAATTGTTAGCGTTAGATTCAGGTAAATTCAGCGATCTTGCCGCCAACTTGGATCGCAGCGTTGAAAGCCCTAACTGGGTCGACAACAGCACTTTAGTGTTTCAATATGCTGATCAAGGGCAAACTAAAGTTGCGCAAATCAGTACCCGTGATCGCATGACCGACTTGGTTAACGATCTCGGCGGTACCTCATTAGGTCGGCCTTATTTAAGCGGCATGTTCAGTGTGGCCAATGACGGCACCTTGGCTTACACCCAAGGCACTAGCCAGCGTCCAGCCGATGTAGCGGTTTACTCGAAAAATAAAAGCCGCACCCTCACGGCTTTAAATAGCGGCTTATTGCAGCAACGCCAGTTGGGTAAAGTAGAGGAAATTCGTTATACCTCTACTGCGGGTAATGAAGAAATTCAGGGCTGGTATATTACCCCGCCGAATTTTGACCCAAACAAAAAATATCCGCTGTTAGTCGAAATTCATGGTGGCCCACACCTAGCCTATGGCCCACAGTTCGCCGCTGAATTACAGCGCTATGCAGCTGAAGGTTATGTGGTGTTTTATAACAATTATCGCGGCAGTACCGGTTACGGCGAACGCTTTGCCATGCTATTGCACTTTAATTACTCGTCAGAGTTTGATTACCAAGATCATATGTCAGGCGTTGACGCGATGATTGCCAAAGGCTTTATCGATGAAAACAATCTGTACATCGCTGGCGGCTCAGCCGGCGGTATTGCCACGGCTTATGCCGTGGGGTTAACCGATCGTTTTAACGCAGCAGCCGCCACGAACCCGGTGGTGAACTGGACCACCAAGGTACTGACTGCCGATAGCTATATTGGACAAATTCAGAACCAATTCCCTGGGGTGCCTTGGGAGCATCAAGCCCATTATTGGCAGCGCTCACCGTTATCCTTAGTCGGCAATGTGAAAACGCCGGTACTGCTGTTTACCGGTGAGAAAGACCGCCGCACGCCCATTTCCGAAACAGAGCAGTATTATCAAGCATTAAAGCTGCGCCAAGTGGATACTGCTATGGTGCGGGTGCCTGATGCTTATCATGGTGTGACTAATCGGCCATCTTGGATGATTGCGAAGGTAGAGCATGCGCTAGCCTGGTTTAAGCGTTATCAAAAAGCGCCAGCGCAGTAGGTCCACGATCATTCGCGCGAAAACGAAAACCGGCACCTAAGCTCATCACTTAAGTGCCGGTTTTTTTTATCACAAGAGCGACTATCTCACTAACAACTAAGGCGCTTTGTGGCTGAACAAGCCGTTAGCTGAGCAACGATTTGTCCATCCCCCGTTTAAAGCCCACCAAGGTACAAATACTTTAAATCGGTATAATCATCTAGCCCGTATTTTGACCCTTCACGCCCATATCCTGACTGCTTGATGCCACCAAAAGGTGCCGCAGCATTAGAGATAATGCCTTCATTAATACCCAGCATGCCAAATTGTAAGGCATCGGCCACACGAAACACTTGCGCTAAATCTTGGCTGTAAAAATAACCCGCCAAGCCATATTCAGTGGCATTGGCAAGTTGTATCGCTTGCGCCTCGCTGTTAAAACTACTGATGGCCACGACCGGGCCAAAGATCTCTTGTTGTGCTATTTCCATATCAGCACGAACATCGGTTAATACTGTGGCAGGGTAAAATAAACTATCCACGGCTTGGCGCTGACCGCCACAATGCAACACAGCCCCTGATGCCAAGGCTTTTTCAACCAGGTGCTCTACTTTTTGGATGGCTTTTTCATCAATTAAGGGGCCAATTTGCGCGCCCTCTTGCTCGCCAGCGGCCATTTTTAGTGCCTTCACTTTGGGTAATAGCATCGCTAAAAAGTCTGGTAACACGCTTTCTTCAACTAAAATACGATTGGCGCACACACAGGTTTGGCCGGCATTACGAAACTTCGCCGCCAGCAGGCCTGATACCGCTTGCTCTAAATCGGCATGGGCAAACACAATAAAAGGCGCATTGCCACCAAGCTCCATGCTCACCCGTTTTACTCCAGTCGCGCACTGTTGTAGCAGTTTTTTACCAACGGCAGTTGAACCGGTAAAGCTGAATTTATTCACCTTGGGATGTTGCGTGAGCACCTCACCTATGCCCTGGGCATCAGTGCCAACCAACACATTGAAGATGCCTGATGGCACACCGGCTTGTTGCGCTAATTCGGCACAAGCTAAGGCAGACAAGGGGGTTTGCTGGGCTACCTTGACCACAAAACTACAGCCTGCAGCCAAAGCCGCAGCGGCTTTGCGCATCATCATGGCATTGGGGAAATTCCAAGGGGTGATCGCGGTCACAACGCCCACTGGCTGTCGCTGAACTAAAATGCGTTTATCTGAGGCCGGTGCAGGAATGAGGTCGCCGTAAAGTCGTTTCGCTTCTTCGGCAAACCATTGCAGGTAAGAAGCCCCATATTCGATTTCTGCCGCCGCTTCCGTTAGCGGCTTGCCTTGTTCTAAAGTGAGTAGCAGGGCTAAATCAGTTTTATGCTGCAACAACAACTGCTGCCAGCGCAATAATACTGAGGCTCGCTGTTGAGCCGGTTGGGCAGCCCAGGCGGCTTGGGCCGCCGCCGCGGCGACTACCGCAACCTCTGCCATGTCGGCATTAGCGCCCTGCACGTCCAGCAGCACCTGTTGTGTTGCAGGGTTTGTTACGGCAAAACTATCAGGGCCGGCTTGCCATTGGCCATTAATAAAGGAACAGGTTTTCAATAAACTCGCATCTACGTTAGTCAGCATCGCATCGGTCTCCTTGTATCGCGACTAACCAGCCTAGACGTTCAGCCCAATGGAAACAACCCTAACGCTTATATTGTGTTGGACAATAGGCCCGACTAACGGCGGGATCACGTAACTGTAAATGTTTCGTTTTACGGCCCGTTACTCGCGCTCGCCATAGCCGAAAACTTCCGGATTTGAGTGTTTTGCGCATTAATTTAATCACCGCACTTTCATCTAAGCCATACAGCCCTTCGATCGCCTCAAACGGCGTACGATCTTCCCAAGCCATTTCGACAATACGAGAGACATCTTCTTCAGATAAGATCTGCATCGTTACTCCTTAAGCGCATACTGCTGATACAACGCTAATTCGGCAAACTGCAGCGCTTTGCTATGACAAGCCGATAGCTTTAATAAGGGCGCAACGCCGGCCTGCTCGGCTTCTAACCAACGCATGGCACAAAGACACCAAAAATCGCCCGGTTGTAAGCCCGGGAAATGCCACTCGGGCCGGGGCGTAGTCAGATCATTGCCCTGACTTAAGGTAAAAGCTAAAAACTCACTGCTGATTTGACCACACAGCACATGACTGCCGCTATCTTGTGCGGTTGTTTTGCAAAAACCATCACGAAAATAGCCGGTCATCGGTGAGTAGCAACACGCCTCTAGCGCACCGCCAAGAATATTTTTGTCCATATCATCTGCTTTTTGACACTGTTAAGCTTGTTAAACGTATAGAATCGCCGAGTCGATTAATCATCTGCGAAATATTTAAACAGGAGTGGTTATGCGTTTTTTCTGGATCTTCATCTTTTTTCTGACCAGCTGTACCTCGGTACCTGATGGCGTATCGCCGGTGCAACCTTTTGAGCTAGAGCGCTATCTTGGTACCTGGCATGAAATTGCCCGGTTAGATCATTCTTTTGAGCGAGGCTTAACCCAAGTTACCGCAGAATATCAACGGCGTGATGATGGTGGTGTGACTGTTATTAACCGTGGCTACGATGCTAAAAAGCAACGCTGGAACACCGCCAATGGCAAAGCTTACTTTGTGGAAGCCCCTGATGTTGGCCGCTTAAAAGTGTCGTTTTTTGGGCCTTTCTATGGCGGCTATAATATCGCCATGTTAGATGCCGATTATCAAATTGCCTTGGTAATAGGCCCTAATACGGATTACGCTTGGCTACTGGCACGCCAACCGCAATTAACGGCGGCAAAATGTGCGCCTTTCTTAAAAGAAGCCGAACGGATCGGGGTGGCGACTGACAATTGGATTTGGATTGGCAGCTGCAAATAGTGCGCTGGCCCAAGAAAAAGCCGCAGTAATGGCTTACTGCGGCTGGCTTAGTGACTTAAGCTGCGGTCTTTTCCGGAATACGTTCTAGTACCGCTAACAGCAATTGCCAATACTGGCCGACCGTTTCGATATTCACCATTTCGTCAGGGCCATGCGGATAACGAATGGTTGGGCCAATCGATACCATATCCATCTCAGGATAAGGCTTTTTAAATAAACCACATTCTAAACCCGCATGGATCACCATTATCACTGGCTCTTTATTGTAGATGTCTTCGTAAGTGGCTTTAACGATAGCCATTACCGGTGAATCAGGATCCGGCTTCCAACCTGGATAAGCACCGTTAAATTTGATCGAGACACCGGCTAATGCCGCCAAACTGGTCAATACCGACTCGACATGCTCACGGCCAGAATCGATCAGTGAGCGAATTAAACACACCACCTGTACACTGTCGCCATCGGTGGTGATCACACCTAAGTTTAACGAGGTTTCTACCACACCCTCCACGTCATCACTCATCCGCATCACGCCATTCGGACAAGCATGTAATAAGTTTAATAGCGTTTGTTCACACTGTGGCGCCATGACTTGTGAGGGTAAAATGGTTTCCGCCATAGCAAAGCGGATCGCCGGCTCAATAGCCGCTAACTCTTGCTGTAATAACGCTTCAAAAGCCGCGACTTTTTCAGCTAACAAAGCTTGATTCGCCGCAGGCAAGGTCACCGTAACACCGGCTTCACGCGGAATGGCATTTCGTAAAGAGCCGCCGACTATTTCACTGATCCGTAAACCTAACTCAGCGGCCGACATCACTAAAAAGCGCGCTAATAGTTTGGCGGCATTACCGCGACCTAAGTGAATATTCACGCCCGAGTGGCCGCCCTTTAAACCGGTTAAACTTAACCGAAATGCTTGATGTCCTGCAGGGATCGGTTGCCATTGCATCGGCACACTAAATTCGGCGTCTACACCACCGGCGCAGCCCATGTAGATTTCACCCTCTTGCTCTGAGTCGGTATTAATTAAAATTTCCGCTTCTAGCACACCGGGTTGCAAAGCAAAAGCGCCCGTCATGCCCGCTTCTTCATCTACCGTGAGTAACACTTCTAATGGGCCGTGTTTAATGTCATCACTGCCTAAGATGGCTAACGCAGATGCCATACCGATACCGTTGTCTGAGCCCAGCGTGGTGCCACGTGCCGTGACCCATTCGCCATCAACGTAAGCATCAATAGGATCTTTTGTAAAATCATGCACTTTATCGGCATTTTTCTGTGGCACCATATCAAGGTGCGCTTGAATAACCACGGCTTTACGGTTTTCCATGCCCGCAGTAGCGGTTTTTTTAATAATTAAGTTGCCAACCTGATCTTCATGCACGGCTAAGCCTTTATCTCGCGCCCAGGCTTGAATATGCCGGCTAAGTGCTTGTTCATGTTTTGAAGGATGAGGAATGGCACAAATTTGCGCAAACCATTGCCATAAGGGTTGTGGATATAAGCTAGATAAAGCAGTCACAAAGGCTCCTGAAAATCGAAGAAAACGACAGGCTCTGCGCGAACATGCAGGCAAAACCAAATTGACGCCAGTTTAACATAAGCCAACATCAGAGTTGAGTTTCTGCCGCAGCGCACACACCGACACAGGCTAAAGAGATCGCGGAGCTGTAAAGGTAGGCTGCCAGTTAACTATGTCGCGTTAACTATGCCGCTTTAACTATGGCACGCTAAGAGGATACACTAACCTAAGAATGACAAACTCTGCCGGCTTAAGCAAAGCCACGCCGCATAAGAGAATCAGCTGCTGCTGGAGGATATCTTGCACGGTCATTGTCTGCCCCAAGCCACAACGTACAAAAAAAGCCTCTTTCGGCACCGTGCCTTTCATAGCCCCGGCTTGAAATAGCGAGAGCAGAAACTGTTCCACATTACTGCGTACCGCTTGCCACAGTGGCTCACTGTTTTCCACAGCGTGAGCCCACTCAAGGTTGTGTAAAATACTTTGCTCAATAAAGATAGCGGTGCGCCGCACTGAAAGATACCGCCATTCTGGCTCGGCCGCCGATGCCAAGGTACGCCCACCCCAAAGCACAGTGTCTGCCTTGGGTAACGCTCTTAGGCAATTAATCCCTAATGGATTGAGCTGCTGCAGCAAGGTATTGCTTATCGGCAGCCGCAAATTGCAGGCGTCATAAAGTTTTGCCGTAGTACCTGCTGGCGCTTTCCAAACACCGTTTTTGCTATCCATAGTGCCGTAAATCGCCGCCGCTGCGGCTGAAGGTGGAACAATGAGCGCTGGCAACACCCCGCTTTTCGTTCGGGGCTGATAGCTGGGATCAGGCATCGTTAACCATGGATAATACAACACGGCATAGCTTGATGAAGGTAACTGTAAGGCAGCAACATCGGCGGCACTGTGCAGTTGCACTGTCGGCGCGATATCTAACAGCAATATGCAGCGACGAGACTGCTGACAAAACGCCAGCGAAGTTTTAATCGCCTCATTCGCGGCACTGTGTTTTGTCCCGCTCCAATATAGCCCAGGCAAAACAATCAGGCTGAAATCAACATAAGCAGTTAACACTTTTTGATAAAGCGGCTGTAAATCGTCATCAGCCACAGGGCAAATATAGGCTTTGTTACCGTTATTGGCATAAAACGTCATCACCGCTTGATTCATTGCTGAAGCAAGCTTGCTATCGTGCAGTTTGCCGTGTCCCGGCAGGTCTTTTTGCGGTGTTTGAAATAACTGCCGATATTGCGCCAAGCTGTCAATTAATATCGGTTTAGCAACAATGCCATATTCGGTGCGACCGATAAAAAGCACTGTGGCGGTGCTTACCGCCACTATGGGTGTTGCTATCCCTGTCTGCTGCATCTGATCCCCCGCTGCGCCGATATTGGCGCTACCGTGCAAGGGCACACCGTTATGGTTGCCCTTTGCTAAAGGTAGTCAGGGATCCGCGTTATCGCCATGCGATTGCTGAAATGGCTTAAAACCCTTCTAATACAATTTTTCCGATAGCTTGGCCAGACTCCAGTTCGGCATGGGCGCGAATTAAGTTTGCAGCATTAATTTGCCCAAAATGCTGCCCAAGCGTAGTGCGCATAACACCTTGTTCAATCAATGCCGCTACCTGATTGAGCAAATGACGCTGCTCTAGCATATCGGCCGTTTTAAACATTGAGCGAGTAAACATAAACTCCCAGTGCAGCGAAATGCTCTTTGGCTTTAACTTTTTAATTTCCAGTGTGGCCGGATCATCAATCAAACCTAACTTACCGAAGGGCTGTAACACCTCGACATAATCATCTACATAACGTTCTGTATGGTTCAAACTTGCAACATGGGTGACCGCCGCTATCCCTAAAGCGTTAATTTGAGCCGCTAAAGGTTTGCTGTGATCAACCACATAATCCGCGCCTAATGCCTTGACCCAAGCTTTCGAGCTGTCACGCGACGCCGTAGCAATAATGGTTGCACCCGTTAAAGCTTTAGCCAATTGCAGTAACATAGAGCCCACACCGCCAGCGGCGCCCACCACTAACAGCACTTCCGCCGTTTTTTGTGTTTGTCCTACAACTTGCTGCTGCATGCCCAACTGCTTAAACAATAATTCATAAGCAGTAATGGTGGTTAAGGGTAAGGCCGCCGCTTCGGCCGCGGTTAAATTGCTGGGTTTATTACCGACAATACGCTCATCAACTAATTGATATTCTGCATTACTGCCCTGCCGTGTTAGATCCCCTGCGTAATACACTTGTTGCCCAACACTGAGCAACGCCACTTCATCACCCACCGCGACCACTTCACCCACGGCATCCCAACCCAGTACCCGATACTCACCTGCTGCCGGTTGCGCATTTTGCCGGATCTTAAAGTCGACCGGATTAACGGCAATTGCCTGTACCTTGACTAACACATCGCGACCCGAGGCGATCGGTTGCGGCAATTCGATATCGACTAAGGCGTGCGGTTCAGTAATGGCTTTATTTGCATGGTACCCGATGGCTTTCATGTTGTTGCTCCGAAACGTTATTGAATGAGGGATGTAGCATAGCGCTTGCTTTTACAATGATAAACAATGCAATATTTGTTTTATTATCAAAAAATATTTGAGTATCGAATGCAAATACAAGATTTATGGGTGGTATTGAAAGTGGCTGAGTTTCGCAGTATCACGGCAGCCGCAACCAGTTTAAACATGCAAGCTGCCACCGCCAGTGCGGCTCTAAAACGGGTAGAGCAAGCGTTAGGTGCAGAACTGTTTGTACGCACAACCCGACAATTACGCTTATCGCCACAAGGTGAAAAATTTATCCCGCAATGTGAACACGCTCTGCAACTATTACAACAAGCCGGCCAAAATCTAAAAGATGAACAGCACATTATTGATGGCGAACTACGGCTGGCTTTATCGTCAGATCTGGGCCGCAATATTATTTTACCGTGGTTAGATGAGTTTATGCTGCAGCACCCAAAGCTGAGTATCAAAGCGCATATCAGTGATACCAATGTCGACTTTTACCGTGATCCGGTTGATTTAGCCTTACGCTATGGCGCACCAAGAGATGCCAGCCTCTATGGCTTTAAAATATGCCATGTACCCAGAGTACTATGTGCCGCGCCAAGTTACTTAGCCACACATGGCACTCCCACGCATCCGCATCAACTCGCCTCACATAATGGTTTATGTTATCAACTGTATGATTTAGTAAAAGACGTATGGGAGTTTCAGCATCAAAACGACACCTTTAAAGTGAAAATCTCCGGTAATCGGGTGGCTAACGATGCCGATCTCGTGCGGCGTTGGTGCGTTGCTGGGCAAGGTGTCGCCATCAAATCGGCGTTAGACATGTCAGCGCATTTATTAGATGGCACTGTGCAGCGACTGCTGCCCGAGTACCAACCCACGCCAACTGAATTATGGTTAGTTTGCCCTAGCCGACAACTTATTACCCCGACGGTGCGTTTATTACGTGACATGTTGCGTACTCGCTGCACTGATTTATTGCAGCAATTACTGCAGCAAGCGCTATTACATCCAGCTGATTTACCAGCATAGCGAAGGCAACCATGCAGCATCAACCCAGCACTTTGCCGATGTAAAACCGCGAAATGACGAAAGGCGGCGAATTTACATTAACAACCTCACCAATATGCTTTAGTCTTAGACGCATTACCTGATCTTATCTGCAGACAACAAGGTTTCATTATGAAGTTAAGCGCCCTGCTCAGCACGGTTTTTGTCGCCACACTCAGTTTTACCAGCCAGGCGAATAATACCGCCGCAACTCGCCATAGCTTGACCCTAGCCGAAGCTAACAAGCTGGTGACATTACCGCTGCATTGTGTCGAAACACCTTATCCATACAAAACGGGCACCGTATTGGGCAGTGCCGCGGATTTACAAGAACCGTCGGTAGTGCACCCGATATTTTATGGCTGCTTTGATTGGCACAGTGCGGTGCATGGCTATTGGTCAATGGTCACTTTACTGAAACAGTTTCCTGAGCTGGCGCAAGCTGAAGACGTTAAAACCATTTTAAAACGTCATCTCACCGCTGAAAAAGTGGCACAAGAAGTCGCGTTTTTTAGCAAAGATATCAATGCGTCGTTTGAACGCACTTATGGCTGGGCCTGGTTGTTAAAGCTATCCGCAGAGCTGCACAGTTGGCCCGATCCGCTTGGCCAACAATTGGCTAAAAATTTACAACCACTGGCCGATGTGATTGTTAGCCGCTACGAAAACTTCTTACCGCGCTTGGTTTATCCAGTGCGAGTGGGTGAACATACTAACACCGCCTTTGGTTTAAGCTTTGCTTACGATTATGCGCTTACCCTGCAGCATACCGCGTTACAACAGCTGATCAGTGAGCGTGCCAAAAGCTATTATTTAGACGATGCCAACTGCCCCATCACTTGGGAGCCGAGTGGTTATGACTTTTTATCGCCTTGCTTAGAAGAAATTGGCCTTATGCAGCGCATTTTACCTGCCGGTCAGTTTTTACGCTGGGTAAACCGCTTTATGCCGCAATTAGCCGATAAGAACTATAAACTGGCCGTTGGCCAAGTTAGCGATCGCAGCGATGGTAAACTGGTGCATTTAGATGGTTTAAACTTCAGTCGCGCTTGGAATTTATCGGTACTGGCCAAACAATACCCACGCTATGCCCATTTACAAGCCATTGCCGATCAGCATGTTGCGCACTCCTATCCCAACCTGATTGGCGACAGTTACGAAGGTGGTCATTGGTTAGGTAGTTTTGCCATTCATGCGTTAAATAGTGCTAAGCCATAAAAGGAATGACATGAACATCTTTGTGAAAAGCCTATTGAAAGGCTTGGTGATCATTTTACCCTTAGTGATCACCATTGAGATCTTACGCTGGCTGCTGCATACCATCGAAAGCAGTTTAGCCCCGCTGTTTAAAATGGTTCTGCCGGGTGAATGGTACTTTCCAGGTTTAGCGATTGTCGGTTTTCTCTTAGTTTGTGTTGCAGTGGGGTTTAGCTCTCGCTGGCGTAGCCTAAATTGGCTGTGGCAATTACCCGGCAAAACGCTGATGAAATTGCCCGGTACCAAACAAATTTACGGCATGCTGCAAGATATTATTGATGTGATGTCGGGTAAAAACTTTAAAGATGGATCAGTGGTACTGGTTAAGCTGCCCTCATCCGAGATTGAGATGATTGGTATTGTCACCAAACAAGGCGGCCAAGCCGATGACCGCATGTCGAGCTTAATGCAAGAAGAGCAATTAGCCGTCTTTTTACCGATGGCTTACAACGTGGGCGGTTATACCATTATTGTACCGCGTAGCTGCACCCGAAAAATTGATATGAAACCCGCTGAAGCGCTACAACTGGTGTTAAGCGGGGGTATTGGCAGTGCCAAAGCACCGCCTAAGCTCGATTAAACGTTAATCGACTAGCATCCACAGCGCCACGCCGAACATCAGGCTGGCGCCAATGCGATTGAGATACTGCACCCGATTAGACCGTGTTAAAAACAATGCCAAGGCTTTACCGCCACTGGCATACAGCAGCATAGATAAAAACTCTAGCAACAAAATAATACTGATCAAAATAGCCAGTTGCGGCCAAAACGACAGCGAACTGTCGATAAACGGCGGTAATAACGCCATATGAAAAGCCCAGCCTTTCGGATTGGACACTGCGGTGATAAACCCCTGACTAAACAAGGCGCGGCGCGATAACATTTGCGGTACGGCGCCAGCACTGGGTAAAGCTAACTTGCCTTTAGCCCGCCACATTTGGATACCCACATAGCACAAATAAGCCGCGCCCAGCAGTTTGAACCATTGAAATAACGCCGGAAATTGCAACATTAGCGCGGCGACGCCTAGCACGGCCAATACCGCCACCAGCCCCACGCCTAACATTTCACCCCACATCATCCAAAAGGTGCGGCGCACGCCCTGACTCATACCCAGCGTCATTGCCAGCGTCATACACATACCCGGTGTTACCGACACAAACAAAAACGTCGGAATAAACGCACCCAGCAAAGCTAAATTAACCATAGTGACCTCATCGCAGTAGGCGGCTATTTTGGCGATTAGTTGTGCACTCAGCAAGTGACTTTAAACAGGAATTAGCGCCCTTCAGGTATTTTGACGGTTTTATCAAAGCAAAAAGCTGGATTACTCCAGCTTTTTAACTCAAAGCACGGCAAGCTGTATTTATTGCAGCTGGATCGCACCACCAAAACTGCGGTAAATAGCCACTAAACGACCAAAACTTTGTTGCTGCAGTTGCGCTAACTGATCGCGCGCGGACAGCTGCTCGCGCTCGGCATCTAATAACGCTAAAAACTCACCGCTACCGGCATTGTAACGCTCACGCGCGATACGCAGCGCTTTATTGCTAGCTTGCCATTGCCGCTCAGTGCTCAGTTGCTGCTCACGGCTCAAATTGTAGCTTTGCAAGCTCAGTTGCATATCGGCAATGGCATTGAACACCTGCTGCTCAAACTGGGCTAAGGCAATAGTGGCGTTGGCTTCAGCCACACGGATCCGCGCTTTCACCGAGCCTAAATCGGCAGCCTGCCAGCTTAGTGTGGGCGCTATCGCCCAGCTTTGATTATCGCTGCCCAACGAAAAACCCGGGCCAGATAAAAAGCCTAAAAAGCCCGATATCGACACATTCGGATACAAATCGGCGGTAGCCACGCCAATATCGGCAGTTCTTGCCGCTAACTCGCGCTCAGCGCTGGCAACATCGGCGCGATAACGCAGATAATTTTCACCGGCGACCACGGCGACAGGCTCGGCCAACTCAGGCAGTTTCGGTACAGAGCCTAAGTTAAGTTTGCCGGGTTGTTGCGCTAATAACGCTGATAAAGTGGCATCGGCAGTTAACAAGGCTACCCGAAAGGCGGGCACCGCGGCTTGCACCTGATGATATTGTACCTCAATTTGCGCTAACTCTAATTCAGACGCTAAACCGGCCTCAAGCCGAGCCAGCACGATGTCACGGCTTTGCTGCAAATTCTGCAAATTTTGCTCTGCCACTAATAACCGCAGTTGAGCACCGCGATATTCACCATAGCTGGTGGCAACTTGGCTAATCAGCTGCACTTGCGCATCATGCCACAAGATATCAGCTTGCTCTGCCGCCGCGGTTGCCGCTTCGGTGGCCCGCCGTAGCTTACCAAATAAGTCGATATCCCAACTTAGGCTAGCGCCATTGCTAAAACCACGGGTAATGACACCGTCATCGCTGCTCGACACTGTGCCATTTTCAGTTGCTTGATAACCGCTCGCTAAACTCCCCTTGGGCAAGCTATTATTTTGCGTGTCACGAAATACCGCATAGGCGCGGTCAACGTTAGCGCGGGCTTGCACTAAGGTGCGGTTCTCCACTAAAGCACGGCTAATTAAGCGGTTTAACGTGGCATCATCGAACGCTAGCCACCAGCTTTGAGCTTGCTCTGCTTGCTGATAAGGGCTATCAAAGTTAATGTTGGCTACCTGAGTCGGTTGCTGATAATCGGGTCCCACCGCGCAGGCACTTAACGTAGCGACCAGTACTGCCATCGTTGATAGCTTAAACATGTTAGGCATCAGAAGCCTCCACAGTCGAGTTTTGTTGCACTGGCGTCGCGGCACGTTTTTGCTGTTGCCGACTGGCCAGTAAATAATAAAACAACGGGGTTAAAATTAAGCCGAAAATAGTGACACCAATCATGCCAGCAAATACCGCTACGCCCATCGCTTGGCGCATTTCTGCACCGGCACCACTGGAGAACACCATCGGTACTACGCCCATAATAAAGGCAATAGACGTCATTAAAATCGGTCTTAAACGTAAACGACCGGCCTCTAAAATGGCCTCTAAAGCTGTCATGCCTTGGTCTTGCAACTCTTTCGCAAACTCGACGATAAGAATGGCATTCTTCGTTGCCAAGCCCACCAACACAATTAAACCGATTTGCGTAAAGATGTTGTTATCACCGCCGTATAACAGCACACCACTTAACGCCGATAATAAGGTCATTGGAATGATCAGGATAATCGCCAGTGGCAAGCTTAAGCTTTCGTACTGTGCCGCTAACACCATAAACACCAGCAAAATCACTAACGGGTAGATAAACATACCCGCATTACCGGCTAAAATTTGCTGGTAGGTCAGTTCAGTCCACTCGTAAGTCATGCCATTGGGTAGCGTTTCTGCCAAGATTTTCTCAATAGCCGCTTGCGCTTCACCACTGCTAAAGCCGGGGGCCGCACCGCCATTTAATTCTGCCGTGGTAAAACCATTGTAGTGCATCACGCGATCAGGGCCGGCGGTATCGGTTACCGTGATAAAAGAACCAAGTGGGATCATCTCACCCTGGGCATTCGGTACTTTTAACTGGCTGATTTGTTCTGGCGTTTGTCTAAACTTTTGATCAGCTTGCATATTCACCTGATAGGTGCGACCAAACTGGTTAAAGTCATTGACATAAACCGAGCCCATATACGCCTGCAGCGTTTGAAACACCGTATCCAACGAAACTTGCTGTTGTTTCGCTTTGGTGCGATCAATATCTAAATCTAGCTGCGGTACATTAACCTGATAACTTGAAAACACCCCAGCAAGTTCAGGTGTCTGCCACGCTTTCATCATTACCTGCATGGTCACGTTGTACAGCTCTTCATAACCATAATTGGCACGGTCTTGAATTTGCAATCTAAAGCCGCCAATGGTGCCTAAACCTTGCACTGGCGGTGGTGGGAAAATAGCGATGTAAGCATCTTCAATACCGGCAAATTTTTGGTTTAAGGCCGCAGCGATGGCATTAGCGGATAACGCTGGATCTTGACGCTCGTCAAAGCTGTCTAACGGGGTAAAGACCACACCACTGTTCGGGCTATTGGTAAAACCATTGATGCTCAACCCGGGAAAGGCTACCGAATTAGCCACACCTGGCTGTGCTAAGGCGATCCGTGACATCTCTTTCACCACCGCTTCGGTACGCTCAAGTGAAGCGGCATCCGGTAGCTGCGCAAAAGCGACTAAATATTGCTTATCTTGCCCAGGCACATAACCGGTTGGCGTGGTGGCAAACTGCAGGCCGGTTAAACCGACCAAGGCAACATACAGCAACATCACGATGGCACCAAAACGGATGATTTTTTGTACCAAATAACCATAGCCATTCGACAACCGCGCAAAGAAACGGTTAAACGGTGCAAACAACCAACCGCCTAACAGTTTGTCCATACCACGGGTTAGCGCATCTTTTTTCTCGCCGTGCCCTTTTAACAAAAGGGCCGACAATGCCGGGCTCAGCGTTAACGAGTTAATCGCCGAAATAAAGGTAGAGATCGTAATCGTTAGCGCGAATTGCTTATAAAATTGCCCGGTTAAACCCGACATAAACGCCGTTGGAATAAACACAGCCGCTAATACCAAGGTGGTGGCCACGATAGGCCCCGTGACCTCTTTCATGGCTTTTTGTGTAGCCGCTACCGGTGATAAACCTTCGCTGATATTACGCTCAACGTTTTCGACCACCACAATGGCATCATCAACCACGATACCAATTGCTAAAACTAAGCCAAATAACGATAAGGCATTTAATGAGAAACCCATTAAGTGCATAAAGGCAAAAGTACCCACTAAAGACACCGGCACAGCCACCAGCGGAATAATAGACGCGCGCCATGTTTGTAAAAACAGCACCACCACTAACACCACCAGCAATACGGCTTCAAGTAAGGTTTTTACAACGGCTTCAATTGAGCCCCGCACGAAAACCGTCGGATCGTAAACGATGTCGTAACTAAGCCCATCCGGAAAGCTTTTGCTTAAACTTTGCATGGTGCTACGCACATCATTAGAGATTTGAATGGCGTTGGAACCTGACGCTTGGAAAATCGGTAAGGCAACCGCATCTTTATTATCTAACAAGGAACGCAGTGCATAGGTAGATGCACCCAATTCGACTCGGGCGACATCTTTTAAGCGGCTGATTTCACCGCGCTCGCCCACTTTGATAATAATGTCTTCAAACTCTGCCTCCGTGGTTAAACGGCCTTTCACATTGATCAATAATTGAAAATCGGCATCGCCACTCGGTTGTGCGCCCAAACTACCGGCTGCGGCTTGTTGGTTTTGCTCACGAATGGCACTGGCAATTTGACTTGGCGATAACCCTAAGGCCGCAACCTTACTCGGATCTAACCAGATACGCATGCTGTAATCACCCGCACCAAATACCCGTACCGCGCCAACACCTTCAATACGCGCTAATTCATCTTTAACATTTAGCGCAGCATAATTAGATAAATACAGCATGTCGTAACGATCGTCTGGTGACGTTAAATGCACCACCATGGTCAGATCGGGTGACGATTTCTCTGTGACAATGCCCAGCCGCTGCACTTCTTGCGGCAGTCTTGGCATAGCGCGATCGACCCGCGCTTGCACCTGACTTTGCGCTAAATCGACGTTGGTACCAATGGCAAAGGTAATGGTTAAGGTCATGCGGCCATCAGAGGTGGCTTGCGATGACATATACAACATATCTTCAACACCGTTGATTTCCTGCTCTAACGGCGAGGCAACGGTTTCAGCAATCACTTTAGGGTTGGCACCCGGATAATTTGCGGTGACCACCACAGTGGGTGGTACCACTTCTGGATATTCCGTTACTGGCAGTTGCCAAACCGCAATGGCACCACTGATAAAAAACAGTAATGAAATAACGGCAGCAAAGATCGGCCGTTTGATAAAAAATTGAGAAAACATCGAAGAGCCCTTAACCTTGAGTCGCGCTGTGTGCGGCTTGTGCTGTTAATGCGGCATGGCTTTGCTCAAGCAGTTGCTGTGCCTGACGAATTTGCGTTAGCTGCGTTTCATTTGCCATCTCCACCATTTTCGGTGAAATTTGCATATTCGGCCGTACCCGCTGCAAACCATTGACCACAATCTTATCGCTAGGGGCTAAGCCCGCTTTAACAATGCGCAAATCATTGATTTTTTCCCCTAAAGTCACGGCGCGATATTCCAGTTGATTATTGGCATTCACCACCAATACAAACTTATTATTCAAATCCGTACCAATGGCTTTTTCATCAATTAACACGCCGTCATAGCTGTTGCTGCCAACGAGCTTTAAACGGGCAAATAAACCGGGTAATAAAAGGTTATCTTGATTAGCAAAACTGGCGCGAAGACGAATCGTGCCAGTGTGTTGATTGACACTGTTATCCACAAAATCGATCTGACCGATATGTTGATAATCTGTATCGTTAGCCAGCGCCATATAAACTGGGTTGCCCGTTGCATCACGGGTATCGGCGCGTTTTCCTTCGTTGCTTAGGCGGGCGTATTTTAAATAGCTTTGCTCGTCTACATCGAAATAGGCATACATTTTGTCAGTCGAGACAACATTGGTCAGTTCAGTTTGCCCAGCGGTCACAAAGTTACCGGCCGTTACCATCGCATAAGACACTCGGCCACTAATAGGGGCCGTTACGCGGGTATAACTTAAATCTAATTCTGCGCGCTGCAAGGCGGCTTTCACCGCAGCGACAGTGGCCGCTGTTTGTTGTTGCCGTGCTAAACGGCTGTCGAGTGCTTCAGTAGAAATAGCTTGCTGCTTGCTTAACCTTTCGCCGCGCCGAAATTCACTTTCAGCTAAGCTGGCCGCGCTTTCGGCGTTTTGTAATTCGGCTTTTAAACGCGCCACATCTGCAGTAAACGGGCGAGGATCGATTTGCAGCAGTAAATCTCCTTGACGCACCAAAGCGCCTTCGCTGAAATGCACCTGCTCAATATAACCGGATACACGAGGCACCAGCTTCACGGTTTGCGGAGCTTGCAAACGGCCCGTAAATTCGTCCCATTCGGTGATACGCTCAGCGACAACCTGTGCCACACTTACTTCAGGAGCAGCAGGCGCCGTTGCTTGCTCAGCGGCTTCCGGGTTGCCACAAGCGGACAGCGCGAATGCCGCAACGCTGGCTAACATTAAAATTCTCACCTGTTTGAAACTACTCATGACGCACGTCTCCACTTTGTTGCGTAATTTGCATTTAATCTGCTTGTTTTGTACCGGTCGGTAAATATATAGATTTATCTCTTACTGTCAATCTATTTTGTACCAAGTGGTAAATATAATAAGTTTGCCTTTAGAACGATTCGTTATAAGCGTTAGCTGGGGGTTAGGTTTTATACCTAGCGGTATATAACCCTTGCTGGACATGGGGCGATTTGCTGTTTACTATATAAACACTATTTTCAGGAGCAGAGCCATGACCGTAACAAGTTGCCCACAAAGTGTCGGCCGCCCCCGCGCCTTTGATACAGATACCGCGCTTGAGAAGGCTCTAGAGGTTTTCTGGCGCAGAGGATACGATGGCACTTCATTAGCCGATCTCACCGAAGCCATGGGAATTAACAAACCCAGCTTATATGCCGCTTTTGGTAATAAAGAACAGCTTTTTTTAAAAGCCATTGAGCTTTATGAAAGCCGCCCTTGCTCGTTTTTTTTACCGGCACTAGAAAAACCCACTGCCTATCAAGTAGCCGAACATATGCTTTATGGTGCGGCGAATAATATGGCCGACAAAACACAACCCCAAGGTTGTTTTGTGGTGCAAGGCGCCTTGTCTTGCAGCGAAGCGGCATCGGCCGTAAAAGCGGCATTAATTAATCGCCGGTTGGCCGGTGAACAAAAACTGCATGAACGCTTTGCTCAGGCCAAAATAGCGGGCGATCTTCCGGCACATGTTGATGCAGAAGTGTTGTCACGCTTTATGGGAACCGTGTTACAAGGCATGGCGATTCAAGCCAATAATGGCGCCACAGCAGAGCAACTGCAGCAAATTGCGGAAATGACGCTGCAGGCCTTTCCACGCTAAGTTTTACCTGCATTTTTTGCGGCTGAATATTCGGTGGCTTAGCCTACTTGGCGAGGCAAGATTTCACCTGCGGCGAGATACTTTCTTTTGCGTCGGCAAGCTTCGGGGACAGATACCAAGCCCCTAAAACCCTTAACGTTTTTGCCGTTGGCGAGATACTTTCTTTTGCGTCGCCAAAAGAAAGTATCCAAAGAAAATGCGACCCCACTTCCGCTCGAAAGCCCAACTGCTCATGCGCTGTCCAAGGCGAAAACGTAACTCGCGCTATGCTTCGTCGCCGCACTCAAACACCCGTTTTCTTAAAACCTTGGCCAACGATAATCAGTCGGCTCGCTCTAAGGGGACTAAAAGCCAGAGCGGTATTCGCTAAGCTGAATAATCCGTTTTTTACCCCAAATCGTTTTGGTCGTCATTTATGCAACTCATGTTTAGGGTTCAGAGATAAAGCATTTCAAAATTAACCACTGTAAATTAATTGTTTCATCAAAAAGAAAACTCCATTAGCATCAGCTATACCAAAAACTAAGTGAATCGGCACGTTCAACTGGCGTTTATCCGTCACTGTACAGCGTGTCGGATAAAACACTTAAGCGTTATGTAAAAGTTGAGTTTTTCTAATCATCAAGGAGAGAATTTAAATGGACTTTCATTCAAGCAATATAGGTTCAGAGCACTTAATGACTTTTAGTCTGACTTGGAGCTTATTGCCAATTATAGCGACCATTTTAGTACATATTGCGTTTAGTGCGGCAGTATTCAATGACGCCAAAAGGCTGCAAAGTAAGCATGATTCTTTGGCCTTCGTAAACTCGTGGATTTGGTCTTTAGCCGTTTTAGTTGGTGGTGTTTTTGTTGCTTTAGCCTATTGGGTGATTCACCATTCAACAATTGCTAAGCATTAAAGATAACATTTATTGATTCAGGGACTTGTAACATGTTTGGGGTCAAAGACTAAGCATTTAAGGCTGATGTGCTTTTCAATCCCATTACGTTGCAAGCCGAGCAAGTTTGTCCAACCAAGGTTTTAAGACGAGGGGTGTTTGAGTGAGGGGCGGTAGCGCCGAGCGAGTTACCTCGTGGCCTTGGGCGGGCAAAATTGAACGGGCTTTCGCAGTAGTAGCATGCTTGGGGTCAGAAACTAAGCATTTTTGATTGAAGTTTCGGGTGCCTGTGCTACCACCAAGATTACCCAAGTCTACTGAATTACTCACTTGGTACTTAGTACATCAGTTATTTTCAATCACTTTTTTGGTTATGCTCATGAACTGCATACCAAAAGGAAACTATGATACCTGCAGGGATAACTGTTAATGAGACCCAAGTAAACCGATATAAAGAAAATTCTTCAAAGCTTCCACTCATAAATACTTTAAAAAAGCCTAAAAAGTACATGCTACCAATTATTAAAAATGAATAAATTTTAGTGTCTTTAATTATTATCTTGTTTTGACAGTAGCCTTTGAGTTTACTCAAAAATTTCATTTAAACTTTACTATTTTATCATCTGATACATGATTATTGATTGTATTTGGCACTGCGTCAATTGCTGAAATTTCAATTTTAAGGCTTTTAAGTTCGCTTTTAGGTGTTAGCAGGAAGCTTCGTTAAACATCATTTTAGGGGAGAGGCTAAGCATTTACTAACATCGTTTCACACATCATGCTCGGTGAGCAACTGACGACAATGTCTTACCGTTAACACGCGTACCTCATGACTCAAGCTATAAATGATGCGGTAATGACCAAAGATAATTTCTCGGTAGTGTGTTTGAGGCATTTCTGGAACCATTCGCCCCATTTCTGGCACTGATCCAAGGAGATCCGTTTTGTCAAAAACGTCATTTACCCATTTTTCTGCGGCGGAGGGATTATCCAAAGCAATAAACTCTGCAGCATCACCCAGCTTTTGTAATGCTAAAGGTGACCAGACTACTCTCATCTATTAATGCGTTCTAAGATTTGGGAACGAGCATCTTTATTTGAAACACCTAAACCTGCAGCCAATTGCGCTTCAGCAGTATGTATTTCTTCAAGTAACTCGATCTTCTCTTGCATTGCTTCATATTCTGCGACATCGAGAACAACGGCCACACCTTTACCATGCTGCGTAATAACCAACGGCCGACGTGTCTCATTGACTTGCTTAATAAATGATGTAACACCAGCACGAAATTCAGATAAAGGCTGAATATCTTTATCAAGATGAATACGGCTCATATTGAACTCCAATTAGTACAACTTAACGTACAAATATTAGTCCTGTTGACCTTTGTGAGCAAGGAATTGATAAGGTATTTATTTTTTGGTCTGTTTGGAGTCAGAGACTAAGCATTATCTAAGACAAGAATAAAAACACCATGTGCGTCAACACTAATTTTCCTTATCTAACTTCTTAGAATTGGACTGATATCACGTTGAAGTGAGTTTCCTACTCTTTACGTTGTTAAACATTCTATAGCTGAAATCACATAACCCTAACAAAAAAAGCAGTATAAAAATAAAGTTAACATTGCTTCTTCTTCTCTCTAAGTAAGCTTTGTCAAATAATTCAACTTCATTGAGGGTTATTTGGATGAAAATGTGACCAATACTTTCAACCTCGACATAATCCCCTTTTGAGATTTTGGGGATTACGTCACAAGGTACTTTGATTCGATTCCTAAAACTCTCGTCACTTTTAAGTTTCAAATTATATTGATAAGTCGACTCAGTCTTTTTGTCGTTAAAGCATTCAAAGTATTCAATATAGCCTGAAGTATACTGATGATGAGCTATTTGGCCTTTTATTATCAATACACCCATAACAATCATTATTCCAAATGAAAAAGACATATTTAGATAATTTTTTAGTCCGTTACGCATCATTTATCGATCTCTTCTTTCTCATTTTTTATCAACTGCTTCATTTATATCAGTTACCAAGGCCGTACTCTCAGCTCCAGCAGTGCTTGCACTTTTAGCCAGATTTCCTAAGGCCGAGTCTACATTTTTCAGGATGCTTTTGCTTGCACTTGCGACGCTTTTTACACGATTAGCCTCGGGTTCAGATACCAAGATCCTTAACGTTCTCGCCAACGGCGAAAAAGTTTTTTACCACATGATTAGAAAGCGTTTAAAGTCGCAGACTATGCATTATTATTTTCGCAAGGCAAAAGAAAGCAAATCACTCGCCAACGGCGAAAAGGTTGTCAACTATCCCAAGTTACAACCTGGCGAAGCTGCATGGTTTAACACGCGACTGCACCGCCGTCGCATTAAAGCAAACTACATAAAAAATTCTACTTTGACCACTGTTTTAATCTTGAACAAGGCTTTATGATCAGCGCCTTTATCGCCACTGGCATCGCTTTATGCAAAACATCTTATTGTACTTAGTTACCGTACTGATCTGGGGTTCCACCTGGTTTGCCATTGAGTTTCAACTCGGTGAAGTTGCGATTGAAGTATCACTCTTGTATCGCTTTGCTATTGCCGCTGTACTGATGTGGCTATTTTGTTGGTATAAAAAGCTCGATATGCGTTTCACGCTGCGCCAGCATGGCTTTATTTTGTTGTTAGCCACACTCAATTTTGCCGTTAACTTTCTGTTTATTTATCAAGCACAGCAATACCTGACCTCCGCGATGACCGCCATCGCCTTTACTACTATGTTATTGATGAATATCGTTAATACCCGGTTGTTTTTCGGCAAACCGGTAGCAAAACGTATTTATTTTGGTGCCTTAATGGGCATCGCCGGTATTGTGGTGCTGTTTTGGCCTGATTTGGATGGTTTAGATTTAACCAATGCCAGCTTAATCGGCTTATTGCTGATCTTATCGGGTGCGCTCTCGGCCTCGTTTGGCAACATGGTCAGCGTGCGCAACTCACGTGAAGGCATGCCCATTATGCAAGTGAATGCATGGGGCATGCTGTACGGTAGCGGCGTATTATTGTTAGCGGCATTATGGCAAGGACAACAGTTTAACTTCAGTACTGAACCGGCTTATCTTGCTTCATTGCTCTATCTGGCGATCTTTGGCTCGGTCATCGCTTTTGCCAGTTATTTTGCGCTACTGAAAAAAATTGGCCCGGAAAAAGCCAGCTATACCATAGTGCTCTTTCCATTAGTGGCCGTGGTATTAAGTACCTTATTTGAAGGTTTTAGCTGGACCAGCTATACCTTTAGCGGTTTTGCGCTGGTGTTACTGGGCAATGCTATCGTGTTGACTCCCTTTGAACGGATCCGAGCCTTATTGCGTCCCGCCACCGTGATACCCGAGCCAATGGCTTAAAAATCGGAGTGCACTTTTAAAAATCGCGCAAAACGAGGTAAGCCATGCACGGTCAGACCGTTATACCGATAGGTTATCACCGTGCCAATTTCTGGTGGTGTTTCGCGCAGCGCATCGGTTAAACCACTGCCAATAGCAAAGGTTTTGCCTTCAGGTGTTTTGACGATAAGCGCTCCGACCATACCTTGATACTTGCCCTTACCCGGGCAATAACCCACCACTTCGGCTTCTGAATCCTGATAGGTTTTCAGCTTTAATAACGCCTGACTTCTGCCGGTATGATACAACGCGGCTTGATGATGCAACATTAAGCCCTCTGCGCCAGCCTGCTCCAGCTCAGTAAGTTTAGTAAACAGTTGTTGCTTATCCGCAACACGAAACTGCGGCACAATGACGATATAAGGCGAATTTAGCTGCTGTTTAAGCGCGTGCATTGCCAAGACCCGATCACTAAAGGTCCCTGCCGCTTCGGGTAACTCAAATACATAATAACGAATTTGCTGCCATTCGCTCTGTACCGGTTGTTGCTTGCTCACTATGCTTAACGTGGCGGCAAACTGCTGGCGACCCAGCCACAGCTCGCCATCTAATTTTTGGCTTGGAAAATCAGCAAGAAACCAAGACGGCGCAGCAATAATATTGCCTCCTCGGCTAAGTAGTTGTTGACCATCCCAATAAGCACGCACACCATCTAATTTCTCGCTTACCCAATAATCTTGAATGTCGACATCTTCATGGTAAATCTGAGCTAGCAGCAACTCAGGCTTAGCGGCTACCCCTAAAGGCAATGCGCATACCCATAAAAAAATTAACAATCTAATCATTATTTGGCATCCTTTATTTAAAAAATAAAGTATAGCCGTTTGTTAACGTTTGCTGGTTTTTTTGCAGTTGGGTCGCGGTTATCGCTACCACCAGTGATTAATGCAATATCGGGTTTAAGTAACTGCTCCCTAATTGCCGCATTTGTCGCTCGACCCAAGCGACGCGTTGACGCAAATAAGGCGTTAATTGACGTGGATCGCGCGAGCGTGGACTGGGTAGCAGCACGGCGAGCCTTGCGGCCTCATTAACGGTGAGATAACGCGCCGATTTAGCAAAATAATGTTGGCTAGCCGCTTCAACACCGTATATGCCTTGCCCAAATTCAGCAAGATTGAGGTATACCTCTAAAATCCGTTTTTTACCCCAAATGACCTCAAGACTCAACGCTAGACCCGCTTCTATGCCTTTACGTAAAAAACTTTGTCCTGGCCATAACAATAGATTTTTTGCTGTTTGCTGGCTTAGGGTGCTCGCACCGCGCAGACCACCACCATTATCAAATTGCTGTAGCGCTTGACTGATCGCCGCAAAATCTACCCCCCAATGCTGAGGAAACCGCTGATCCTCAGAGGCAACCATCGCTAACGGCACATGCGCCGGTAGCTCAGCAATGTCTATCCAATATTGCGTCACGGGATAAGGGCTTTGCAGCATAAAAGCGGAGGTAGGTGGCGGGATAAACCGCAGCACAGACAGCAAAATCATTAAAATCAGGCAAAAGCAGAGCAAAAAACGCCAAATGACTAACCCTGTCCAGCCAAGCCAACTGCGTTGATGTTGTGACATTCTAACCCTCTTCATTAAAGCCATGACTCTTAGATGTTGCCCTTAACACTATAGACGATGACAGCAGCACACCCTATTCAGCCAGCCCCCCTTTATTGCCAACGGCAATGACGGCATAGCTCAATGACCTATGCCCTCTATCAAGGCAATATATGCCGCATTAAAAAGGGGTTAGGTCGTGGCGTGCTCTGGCTTACCGCGTTTGTGATTTATCAGTAAGAGTAACTGCGCAGCGGCTTTAGCATCATCTAAGGCGCGGTGATGATTCAGCAAGGGAATGTCTAACGCTTGGCATAATTTGCCTAAGCTGTAAGAAGCATGCCCGGGGTAAAACCGGCGCATATTTACCACGGTACACAGCTGCGGCATATCCAAGGGTATGGCTAACCGAGCAAACTCGGCCTTAATAAAGCCGTAATCAAATTTCACGTTATGCGCCACAAACACCGCGCCGTTGAGAAAGGCCGCCAGGCTATCGGCTATTTCGGCAAAGGTGGGGGCGCCCACAACCATATTATTTGTAATGCCGGTTAGTCGGCTGATAAAAGACGGAATGCGCCGCTGAGGATCAAGTAAGGTGCTAAAGCTGTCAATGATCTCGCCAGATTGTACTTTAACCGCACCAATTTCAATAACCCGATCACTCCCCGCTTTACCGCCAGTGGTTTCGACATCAAGTACCACATACAGACGATCAGGATCGATGATCCAATGCAGCTTTTCTAAACGGGCGTTAAACCCTACTTGCTGCAAAGCTAACAAACGCGCGAGTTGATGGCGCTGGATCTTGTCACCCGGGGCTTTGACTTCAACAAAAGCCAGCTCATTCCCTTTAATCAGTAGCAAGTCAGGATAGCCACTACTGCAGCGCTGAAAATCTTGCGCCATATGACGTAACAAAGTGGTTAACGCCTTGGCAGGAGCTTGCTTAACTAAGGGTAACAGTTGCTCTGCCAAGTCTTGCGGCCAAAAACAGATACTATTGCGTTTGCCAAAATGCGCGGCCAAAGCACTGAGTAAATACTGCGTTGCCGTAGGCTCGGCTAACAACTGCAGTTTCTGTTCAATACTGTCGGCAAATTGCGAGTAAAACAGCCCAGCACTGAGATTGCGTGGCCGCCGTTCAAACGGGTTATGCAAGGCACTTGCCGGATGCTCAAATAGCTCATGCCAAAACCATAGGGCAAATAGCGCCAGCCATAGGTTATTTTCGGCATGAAACGCCTGATAACCTTGGCGTTGATAATGCGCGATCACACCTTGCTCGGCTTTGCCTAAGTACAACTCATCCACACCAATACTGGGAGCTTGTTGCAGTAATTCTGTCAGTCGGGAGCGCTTAGCACTGACCGTGCCTGGCGCAGGAAAGTGCCGAGTGAAAAAATCATCGGCAAACAGCCATTCTTCATCACAGGCTGGATCATTTAACAGTTGCTGCAAATAGCTTTGGCATTGCTCGCGCTGGCCTTGCTGCCAATATAAACGCGCCAGTCGCTCTGATGCGGGAAAATCAGCACTTTGCTGATAAAACGCGATAGCAAAATCCATTTGCCGCTGCTGCTCGGCAATCCGGCCTAGCTGATAACACCGCTCACTGCGCTTAGTGCTGAGCTGCGGATCATCGGTTTGCGGCCAGTGTTCAACCATAGTGAGCATCGGCTGTAATTCGGCGCGGATGGTTGCCACATCTGTAAGCGGTTTCAGTTTTTTGGCTAATGCTTGGATCGGTGCTTTAGCGCTAGCAATGCTAAAAGCCAGTTGCGCTTGAGCTAACTCGGTAAAGCGAGGTTGGAAGACTTGTTTAAATTGCCCGGTTTGCCGAATACCCAGATCGCGCAGCGTAAACAGCGATAAGTTGCTTTCTATGCGGCCAAAATACAGGAAATAGATATAACTCAGTGCGGCTTGTCGCTGTAACACCACATAGCGCTGTGGTAACTGGCGGATCAGTGCCAACCAATCCACTGGCAAACTCAACGCGATACGCAGCAATTGCGGTTTGGTGGCACTTTTTTTAAGCTCCAACGGCGCGGCCAGTTGCTGCTGCGCCCGCTCAAGTAATTGCCATAAGGTGTGTTTAGTCAGACGTAACCAAAAATCGGCCAAATCCGTAGTCTGGAGTTCTGCGACAAAACCCTGTTGCTGCAACAGCATTAACCAAGGTGTTGGCTCACCAATTTCATCGTAGCTTAGTTCGCTATCACAAAACACTGCGCCTTTGCGATTCAGCATGCGCACCAACAACAGCTGCGCAGAGGGCGCTAAGGCAGCAAAGTCACTAATAAAAGCCTGACTGTCTGCCGTTAGCACTGCTTGATAATGCGCTGCCACAAACTGCAGCAGCTCATTAAAATGCTGTAAATAATAACCGCTATCTAACTCAGGTTTGCTATATGCCATCAGCCCAACACGGTACTTAATAGATAACCGGTATAACCACAGAACACAGCCAGCAGCAACGCGCCTTCAAACCGGTTAATACGCCCCTGTTTTTTGTAACCAAAACCGAGCACTAATAACGCCGCAGTCAGCACCGCCATCAAGGTCCAATCGCGTGTTAACACTACCGCATCAACACTCATCGGTTGGATCATCGCTGCGATACCCACTACCGCTAAGGTATTAAACAGGTTTGAACCGATCACATTACCCAAGGCAATATCGTGCTCACCTTTTTTGATGGCAATCAATGAAGACGCCAACTCTGGTAACGAGGTTCCCACCGCCACCACCGTTAAGCCAATGACTAAATCGCTGACACCCAATGATTGTGCAATAAACACCGCACCGTACACCAACATCCGCGAAGCCAAAATCAATAACAGTAAGCCTACCAGCAACCAGATTATCGATTGTTTTAAGCTCATACTCTCGGCGTTGGCCAGTTCGGTATTCATTTCGACTGCCATCGGATCGCCAGGGTTACGCATGCCTTGCCATACCGACCAAATCATTAACAGTAAAAACACGCCTAACAAACACCAAGCATCAAACCGTGTTAACTGATGATCGAATAATTGCCAACCGGCAAACAAGGTTACGCCTAATAAAATGGGCAGCTCTTTTCGCAGCACTTGCGAATTAACCGCAATAGGGCTAATTAACGCGACTAAGCCTAAAATTAACGCAATATTGGTGATATTCGAGCCGTAAGCATTCCCTAAAGCCAAAGCAGGATTACCATCACTGGCTGCCATCGCCGACACCACCATTTCGGGTGCTGAAGTACCAAACCCCACCACTAACATACCAATCAGCAACGGTGGCATACCTGCATATTTAGCTGTTGCCGCCGCGCCATCGACAAATTTGTCTGCACTCCACACCAGCAAGGCTAAGCCTGCTAACAACGCTAATACCGCCAGCAACATAATCAGTCATCTCCTTAATAGATTATGGGCAGTTTATCATGTGTATGGTAAGGTCAATAGAGGGGTACTCTGTACCTATGCAAAAATAAATATCTGCCATCAACATGGCGTTAACCGAGAAGGACACATTGCCACATGGTATTAATTGGGATCCTGGCCGTATTATTTTTAGCCTTAATGATTTTAGTGCCCGTTATGGAAAAGTTTGCTAAAAAAGGCGAAACAGCAGAGCAGGACTATCGTAAATACAGTCGCTGGATCCTGCCGTTGGTCGCCTTAGTGTTAATTGCGCAATTACTTAAGATGTTATTCGCGTAAAACGAGGTATTGCATTAAATACCGAGATTAATAATGCCGGTAAGAAGAGTAAACTGACGACCGTAGACAACAGCAAACCACCTAACACAATGACACCCACGCCACGATACAACTCTGTGCCTTCACCAGGGAGGAACACTAAAGGCGCCAAACCAAACACTGTTGTTGCGGTGGACATTAAAATAGGCCTTAACCGTGTAGCCACCGCGGCCAACACTGCGGCTTGTACCTTACCTGGCTGCGCTGCAAAATTACGCCGGCTTTGATCAACAATCAAAATGGGGTTGTTCACCACGGTGCCGAGCAAAATTAAAAATCCCAACATGGTGATCATATCAAAGGATTGATAAAACCCGCTTAGTCCCATCGCAGTAAACACACTCCCCGTTGCGTTAATGGTGACCAAACCGACCAGTGCCGCCGCCAGCCCTAAGGGCACAGTCGTTAGAATTAACAGCGGATAGCCCCAATGCCGGAAAATGGCAACCAGTAATAAATAGATTAAGACAATCGCAATCATAAAGTTACCACTTAGCGCCGCCTTAGTGGCATCAAGCTGATCCGAGGCACCGGTGATATCGAGGCTAACGCCCTGGGCAATGGCGCCTTGTTGTTGCAACTGCGGCACAAGCTTTTGCTGTACTTGCTCAACAGCAGTTTCTAACGCGACGTCGCGAGGCGGGATAATATACAACGTGACAGTACGTAAACCATTTACCCGCCGTAAGTTATCACTGTCGGCCACTTCACGCAGTTCAGCTAAGGCACTCAGCGGTAATACTGCGCCAGCCGGTGTAAACAAGGGCGCTTGCCCCAACGCGGCCAATTGTTGTTGATTACCCGCAGCACTGAATAAGAAAATATCCACTTTATCGTCGTTTAAGAAAAACTCGTCAACAAAGGCACCATCGCTTAACGCGGCGACATCAAAGCCAAAGTCAGCCGCACTGTAGCCTTGCTCTGCCAAGCGTTGCCAGTTGGGGCGAATTTCAATCAGCGGCTGATCTAAAGACAACGACGACGGATCAGAATTTAACTGTGGGTTGTCAAATAGCTGTTGTGCTGCCAAATAGGCGGCATCGGCGGTCGCATATAAACTCGCCAGATCAGGCCCCGAAATATCCAACGCCACCGCACGGGTACCGCCATCATTACTGCTAATTATGGAACCTCGTGAAGAAAAAGCCCGCATCCCAGGATACTGCCGAAATAACGCCGTTAAGCGATCCATCATCGCCTGTATATCCGTGGCTCGCACCGGCTCACTCATCAACCAAATTCGCCCTACTGACACATTCATTGAATAATATTTCAAAGGGGGCATGCCGGTTGTACCCTCGTCAAACGCTTGCGCGTCTGCCAGCACGTGCGGCTCTAGAAACGCCCTGACCTCTTCGGCAATCATCGCCATTTCAGTGAGGTTGTAACCGGGTGGCGCAATCATCAATGAAAATGCTTTCGGCTCTTCGCCTTCGGGCAGGTACTCGGCAGGGGGCATTAACCAAGCGGCTAAGCCCAAGGTAAAGACGAGTGTGCTCAGCATAACGGCTGCCCGCCGCTTACCGGTGGCGGTTAGCCGATTTATCACAGCCAATATTCGGCTTGGCGCAGCTGATCTGCCAGCTTGAGCCGCAGCTTGACCGCCAAATCCCATTCTGGCTAAGGCGGAAGGTACCACAAACACCGCCACTAACATCGAGGCAATTATCGCCGCGGCAATCGATATCGCAATATCGGAATACAACTGCCCGGCTTCTTCTTCAATAAACAAAATAGGCAAAAACACCAACACCGTGGTCATGGTTGAGGCTAATACCGCTGGCCAAACATCACGCACACCGGCTAAAGCTGCATCAAACTTAGTTAAGCCCCGTCGTCTGGCTTGCTCGATACTTTCGAGCACCACAATGGTGTTATCCACCGTCATACCAATGGCAAAGGCAACTCCCGCTAAAGAAATGACATTGATGGTGCGATCAAATAATAACAAGCCAAGGAATGACGCAATGGTGCAGATTGGCAGGCCAATAATGCCGACAAGGGTGGCACGGCCAGAACGTAAAAACAGATACATAACCAGGGTTGCTAGAGCGGCCCCTAATGCTAAGTTGGTCCAGACATTAACGATAGAATCTTCAACATAACGCACGTCATCGCCAATCAGCATCAGTTGCAAACCTTGTTGCGCTAATAAATCTTGATTAAGCTGCGCTACAACCTCCAACATACCTTGTTTAATGGCGATCACATTGGCACCACTTTCGCGGCTGACGGACAAACCTATAGCTTGCTCACCGTCTGCATAGGAAAGTTGCCGCACTTCAAAATGATCTAATACCAAGCTGGCAACATCACGCAGTCGCACTTGTTCAGCGCCGCGTTGTGCAAGGATAACGTCGTCTAATTCGCTTAAATTATCGAAACGGCCGATCACCCGCAATAAATAGCGTCGTTTACCGTTATCGATATCACCTGCAGAGCTATCGCGGTTACGCTCGCGAATGGCTTGGCGCACATCACTCATACTTAAACCGCGTTGTGCCAATTTAGCTGGATCGACCAGCACCTGAATTTGCCGCTCAGCACCGCCACTGACACCAATTTCGGATACGCCAAGCACGCGTTCCATACGGGGCCTAACCACGTCTTCAGCGAAATCTCGCAGCATGTCCATGTCTAATTGCAGCGGGTTGCCGGCAAGAGGCATTAAGCGGTAATACATAAAGGCATTTGCGGAAAAAGAACTGCTTAATAAGCGCGGTTGGTCGACATTTTCAGGATAACTAGACACTTGGCTTAAGGCATTACTGACTCGGATCAAGGCTTCATTAACATCCACCCCGAATGGAAACTCTAACTCAATGTTAGCTGAGCCGGTACTTGCTCTGGAAATCATCCGCTGCAAATTAGGCAAATTGCGTAAATAGCGCTCTTGCTCAATTAAAATTTCTTTTTCAATATCTTGCGGCGTGGCACCGGGCCAGCCCGTGACCACACTGATGGTTCTGACTTCCAGATCAGGGATCATTTGCACGGGTATTCGAAAAGCGGCAACAATACCCAACACACAAATAATTAAAACAGCAACCGTTAAAATGGTGCCATGGCGGATTGCGGCAGCTAACATCAGTTGCCTCCTGCCACACTAACTAAGCGAACCGCTTGGCCATCACGTAAATTTTCATTACCTCGCACCACCACCGCTTCACCTTCGGGTAAACCCGACACAATTTCTACACCGCCAGCGGTATTGCGCCCAAGGGTCACAAGTCGGCGATAGGCTTTACCTTCAGCAATAGAAAACACACTGAATTTTCCATCTGCATGGCGTAGCAACGCGTCGGCAGGCACCACCAAAACTTGACGCTCACGTTGTTGAAAATGGAATACCGCGCGGGCTGACGTACCTGGCAATAAGCCACTAAGCTGGCTAGCCACGGTGAGCCTTGCCAGAAAACTCCGGGCATTACCGCTGGTCACGGGAACATCGGCCGTTAAGGTGGCGGACAAGGCGTTATTAGGATAAAGATCAGAGATAACATCAATATGCGAAAGATCCGCTAACGCGGGGTAATATTCTTGTGGTAATTGCACGTCAAGATACAACGGCGTTAAGGCCACTAAGCGAAATACTGGGGCTCCTAAATTGACATACTCACCCACATCAGTGTATCGCTCAACCACCACGCCGGCAAAAGGTGCGGTTAACTGGTGTCGTGCTACTTGCTCTTGCAGCTGCGCCAGCGCCGCAGCTGCTTGGCGTTTTAGGGCCTCGGCTTGACGCAATGCCGCTTTTCTTAACGCTAATTCTGTTTGTGGAAAAAGCTGTTGCGACGTCAGCGTTTCGGCTTCGGCAACCAAGCGTTGCTGTTCTTGTAAGTTGACTTCAGCTAACGCTAACCCCGCTTGAAACTGTGCTAAATCATGTTGTGCCAAGGCGGTATCTAAAGTCAGCAACACGTCTCCCGCTGCCACACGGTTCCCCGCATCAACATGAACTTGTGCCACCAAACCCGCCGTTTTACTTGATAAGTTCGCATCTTGACGCGCCGTTAAGGTGCCGGATACCGTCAGTTGCTCTGCCAAACTGTTGGCAACAGGCTGAATCGCTTGCACAGGCACCGCTTCTTGTGCCAGCAAGATACCGCTCCACAGTAATGTTATTGCCCATAAATGCCGCATTGTCTCTCCTTATCATCAGCAGGTTAGCCTGATCTGTTATGCGTAAAGTGAGCATAACGATCAATCAGCACACGGCGAAAGACGGCCTCTGCGCGATTAGTGCCAACTTAACGGGTCTAATCGATAAAAGTAGCTCAATTGTTGATACAATGCCGGATGCTGTTTCGCTAATTCGGCGGATTGTTCAAAAAACACCTCTGATAATACCGCAAAAAACTCTGCCGGGTTGGTTGCCGCGTAAGGGTCAATCAGCACGGGTTGGCCCTGTTGTAGCTGCCATCGTAATTGATCAAAGGCTTGCTGCATCACCTGAGACCATTGCTGATAATCACTACTGCGCTGCAATAATGGGGCACCTTGTGCACTGCCATGTTCTTGATCTAATTGATGCGCAAACTCATGGATCACCACATTGTGGCCATCCTTTGGATTGGCGGCGCCGGCCAAAGTATCTTGCCAACTTAAAATCACCCGCCCTTGTTGCCAAGATTCCCCACTGAGAATACGCCGTTGCTCACTGACTAAGCCCGCCGCATCTTGTTGCGCATTGGCCACAATAAAGGCGGCAGGATAAATCAAGATCGCTTTTAGCTGCGGAAAGTAATGATTGGGTCGGTTTAATAACAGCAAGCAGGCTTGCGCCGCTATGGTCACGCGCATTTCATCGGTAACGGTTAAGCCTGCACAACCTATAAAATCTTTCTCTGCAATAAACACCTGAATATGTTTTTTTAATTGCAGCTGCAGATCAGTGGGCAAGGCGCGATAATAGGGTAAACGCTTTTTTAAGATCTGCCGCCAAGGCTCGGGAAAAGGCCGAGCGCGGATTTTCTGCCGTTGCCAACGTTGGTAGTAAGGCTGGCCAAAGATAAAACCACTGATTAAGATGGTCAGTATTAATAAAATAAGTAAGGGCACTCAGGTGCTCCAGCAAGAGGCAGTCGAACTCTTTTAGTGGGGTGAGGTCTGACAAAATTCAAGCATTTAGCGCCAAGCAGTGAGGCGCTATGGCTGCAGTGATTTAGGAGTTGTCATGTTTAATCTTTTAAAAAACTTACTCGAGAAAGCCAGTAACGATTGGCAAGGTGCCGGCGCGGCTGAACAGCATTGGCAACAAGCTGGGCTTAACGAAGCAGAGTTTATAGCCGTGGTACTGATGCTACAGTTATCACACGCAGACTTTGACAGCGCTGAAGCAGAGCAGCAACTGGTTCAGCGCTACTTATCAGAGGAATATCAATTAACCCCAGAGCATACCAACAAGGTTTTTGCTCAGGCGCAGCAAATGGCGGCTGACTCAACCTGCTTACACGCTTACACCTCGAAACTAAAAAGTTTAACCGAGCCGCAGCGCATTGCCGTTTTAGACCAGTTATGGAAAGTGGCTTATGCCGATGGCAATATCGACCCACATGAAGATGCGATGTTACGTAAAGTGGCAGATTTACTGTTCATCCGCCACAGTGATTTTATTCAAAGTAAGCTGGCCAATAAACCCACTTAACTAACGTGGATCGGTATCATCTTTGTGGATGACTTCGCCTTCAATCACTTGACCGCCAGAGCGGGTGTGGCTTTGCTGTTGCTGCTGATATTGACCGGCCTGCTCTCTAAATTTACGCATGCGTTGCCGATGCCGAAAAATCAAAATGGGGATCAATACCCAGCTGAGTACTAAGGCAAACAACAGTAAAAAGGCCCCGACCATCAGCATAACACCCAGTACCAACCAGGCGAGCACACGCTGTAAAAAGCTGCCTCGATGCTGCAGCTGAAACTGGCGTTGCCAAGCGGCTGCTTGCTGGCGAAAGGATGAATCAAACATAATAACCTCATTTAATTTGCTGCAGTAAGTGGAACCTTGCTCTGCAAAAAGCGCCACCGTGTTACCACGGCAGCTTATTATCTCTTATCTGGCTGAGCCTGACCTGAATAGTTCAATAAATGCGATTACTCGGTTTTATTGCTCAGTGCCCAGCGCATAATGTCGCCCCAACTCGGTTCTTTGCCATACATCTGCATACCGCGTAAAAAAATGCGCCCGGCTAAACGCCGCAACCAATACAGCGTACCCAGTAGCAATAATAACGATAGCAAGGGTTGCCACCAAGCAAGTTCTACCATGGCTAATCTTACCGGCATAGCCGCAAACGACGTCAATGGTAACCAACTGAGTAAGGTCATACCAAAGCCAGTGGGGCTATCTATGACCAAGTAAGTAAATAACAGCGGTAACCATGTCACCATCATCACTACCCCTTTACCACTGGTGTTAGGATCGTCAATCGAAGCTGCAATAGCCGCCATAAAACAGGCGCATAACAACAGCCCCGCTAAAGCGAAAGGCACTAACCAAGCAATGACCGCCCAATTTAGCCAAGTAAAATCCACCGGCTTATCGGCGATAAACAACAGCGTGATCACCGTACTTAACACTATGACTAAACTGGTGGTAAACATGGCTTTCATAGCGCTTAAGCTGTGGCCCAGCACCTTGCCATCAATCCACTGCTGTGGCGTTACAATAGCGAATAACTGTTCGGTTACGCGTTGTTGTTTTTCACCGGTAATGCTCATCAGTAATTGGCCAAAGGCCGTCGATAAACCAATCAGCAATAAAAACAATAAACCTATCGCGATCATCTTTTCAGGCCGATCGCTGCCCTTATAATTGTCATCCAAATAACGCATTTCAAGGGTAACGGGCTCTTCTAATGTCGCTAACTGTGCCGCAGACAAGCCTTGTGACTGACCATAAACTTGCCGAAAGTACTTTTGTAACTCGCTATTCAGTGTTTGCTGCCATTTTTTACCCGATAGCGTATGCACCACAATAGCCTCAGCCTCTTCGCTGACCACCGCATGCCAGGTCTCAGTACTTTTTAACTGTGCCAATTGCTCTTCTAAGGTTATCGTGGGCCGCTGAAACTGAAATTGCTCAGTATTTTCCAAGGTAAAATGCGCAGGAACGGCAATCCGATATTGATGCCGACTTTCGTCCACAAAAAAGCTCCAAGCCACCACCGCGGCCATCACCAACACCATTAACAGGTAGGAGATCAGCTGTTGTTTCCATTTAAAGAAGCGTAAAAACTCCCATTTAGCGACAATTAAACTTTGCTTAGAGATCATGCTGCACTCCCTTGCTGATGTTCGGCCATGGCCGACACATATAATTGATGTAAATCGGCTGCTTGCATGGTCACGGCGCGCACAGTGAATGAACCCAAAACACGTTGCAAACAGTGTGTGAGATCCGTGCTGTTGGCTAAGGTGACACTAAAACTGTGACTCGACTGCCATTGCCAATGCTCATCAGCCAATACTGACGCTAAGCTGTCTTCACTGACTGTTTGTTCAGTTTCAATTAACACCACTTGCTTTGGCTGTGCTTGCAGGCGGATCTCGGCTAAGGTGCCCGCTAAGACTACTTTGCCCTTTGCCATCAGCAACATGCGGTCAGCCAGTTTTTCTACCATCGCCATTTGATGGGCACTGAGGATCACCGTCATACCTTGCTGGCGCAGCTCTTTTAAAAAGGCAACGACTTTTTCCTGATTGAGTGGGTCTAAGCCAGAAAATGGCTCATCCAAAATCACCACGGCCGGCCGATGGATCACGGCCGCGATCAGCTGCACTTTTTGTTGGTTACCTTTTGATAATTGCTTTAAGTCTTCATGTCGCCGTTCAGTTAACTCAAATATCTCTAACCAGTGCGACATTTGCTGCTGTGCGGTTGCTTTGCTTAAACCGTGTAATTGCGCCAAATACAATAAATTTTTCTCAACGCTTTTATCCGGATATAAACCACGGTCTTCGGGTAAGTAACCCAACTGACGCCGTGGTATATGGTTATAGCGCTGCTGTTGGTATTCGACCTGAATAGTGCCCGTATCGGGCAACGTCATGCCTACTAACATACGAATAATAGATGACTTACCCGCACCATTTGGGCCCAGTAAGGCGAAAATCTCACCCGGTTCAATGGTAAAACTGACGCCACGCACGGCTTGCACCGTTGCATAAGCTTTTTCAATAGCCGATACCGCTATTCGCATGCTGCTTACTCCTCGATGAAAATACGATAATAGCAAAGCCATTACGCTAATTCACAAGCAATTTGTTAGCAAATGTATAACATAAATATCAGAACCACTTAGCCAATGGTCTAACAACAACACTTGCTGCATTTTAGCTACGGCTATGGTAAAACAGTGTAATTGCTCTATCGCTAATTTATAGCTTTGGTATTTAAGAATAAATTATGGCTCTTCAACTGGTTTTTTTAGATGCTGCCACCTTGGGTGATGCGGATTTTTCAGCGTTAAAGCACATTGATGGTGAATTAACCTTACACGATTACAGTACAACGGCGCAGATTGTGCCGCGCTTGCGCAATGCTGATATTGCTATCGTGAATAAATGCATCTTAGATGCCGAGGTACTGAAGCAGCTACCGCGTTTAAAAGCGATTATGATCAGTGCAACCGGCACCGACAATATCGATTTAGACGCGGCAGCAGCCGCCGGCATTGTGGTAAAAAATGTGCGTAACTATGCCGAAACGGCGGTGCCGCAGCATGTTTTTGCGTTATTACTGGCACTCACCAATCAACTTATTGGCTATCAGCAGCGGGTTGCCGCGGGCAAATGGGCACAAAGCCGTTCTTTTTGTTTGCTGGATTTTCCGATAATGGAATTAGCTAACAAAACCATGGTGATTGTGGGTTATGGTGCTTTAGGTCAAGCCACAGCAAAATTAGCTGCAGCCTTTGGTATGCAAGTGATTATCTCAGAGCGCCCCAGCGCAACAGTAGCGCGGCCCGGCCGAATGCTGATGGCAGAGGCCTTTGCTCAAGCCGATGTGGTGTCATTACACTGTCCGTTAACGACAGACACCCGAGCCTTTATTAACGCACAGCGGCTGGCATGGCTGAAACCTGGCGCGATTTTAATTAATACCGCACGAGGTGCATTAATCGATACCGACGCACTGATTAATGCCCTGCAGCTAGGAAAACTGGCAGCCGGTTTAGATGTGTTAGCCGAAGAACCCCCCGCGCCCGACACGGCGCTGTTGCACTGTGCCTTACCGAATTTATTAATTACCCCACATATTGGGTGGGCCAGCCGCGAAGCCAGAGCACGGATGGTGAGCAAAATTGCTGACAATATTAATAACTTTATAGCAACACAGTAGAATATTTTACACCATGCGCCAACAAGTTGAATGCGGTGGCCAACAACCTAATAAGAGCAAAAGTGCTATGAAATGCCTGACGTTTGTTACCTTTATACTGTTTATCAGTACGAACTTAGTCGCAGAAACGCTGAGCTCGAGAATGCGCGACGCAGCAAGCAGCAGTGAACATGCTGAACAAGTGATCACGTCGTTACAAACGCAAACAGAGAACAGCCTAAGCACCGAAGACTATTTAGTCTTAGCAGAAAGCTATCAAACACTCGGCAAACGTGAAGCCGCTTTAGATGCGGTTAATAAAGCCGAAAACATGGCGCCAAGCGATTATCTTCGCGCCATGAGTTTATTTCATAAAGCGCAAATCTATGGCATTTATTTTCAAGATGCCGAGATGGCACTAGTACAATTAGTTGAAGCTGAAAAGCGCCTCACCTCGTTAAAAGATGTGGCTGCAAAAGTACTATTGAGCGATGTATTTAACAGCTTTGCCTCTGCTCATAATGTATTGGGTAATCTTAGCCAAGGCTTAGAATATGCCAAGCAGAGTTTGCTGTTGGCTGAAGAGCTCAGCAATACCCCACGCCAGTTGAATGCCTTAGTGCTGATTGGCCGATTAGCATTGCAAAATAACCAGTATAAAGTCGCCTTTAGTCATTTTGAACGAGCGCTGGTCATTGCCCGTGAGTTATCGGATGACGAACAAATTGCATCGATTTATTTCCGGATGGGCATGGCTTATCGCAAGCTTGATCAACATAATCTTGCCCTTACTCACTTTCAACAAGCCGCTGAACGCTATCAACAATTAAATAGGTTGTCGAATTACAGTCATGTACTGATTTACATGGCTGAAAGTTATATGGAAGGTGAACAGCAGATAGCACAAGCTGAAACTTTACTGCAACAAGCTTTAGAAATCGCAGAGCAATTGCAGCACAAACAGCGCACCGCTTTGGTTTATTACAGCTTGGGTCGCGCCGCACTTTTAAGTAAAAACTACCCACAATCAGAACAGTATTATCAGTTGGCCTTGCAGAACTTTAAACAGTTAAACGTGCGCAGCATGATGCAAGAAACTGCGTTGGCCATTGTTAAATTATTGATTACGCAACAACGTTATGCTGAAGCGAAAGTGCTGCTAAATGAATTAAGCCCGGATATCGAGCAAGCCGCCACTTTTTTACAATTGCGCTATCACGATAGCGCAGCAGCTTTAGCGAGTGCGGCAGGCGATTGGCAACTAGCTTATACCTTACAAGAAAAAGTCACACAATTAAATCAACAAGAATTAGCAGAACAAATGCAGTACAACATGGCTGAGCTTAGCGAAGGCTTATCAGAAATTAATGAAGCAGAGCAATATCGCCAGCAATTAACCACATTAAAGCAAACCTTAGCAGAAACAGAATCTCGCCAATTTTTACTGCAAGCGTTACTGGTTTTACTGATTTTTATCTGCTTTGTTTTTTGGCAATTGGTGCGCCGGCAACAAAACGCCGTCACGCCTTCGGTAGTGCCAGAGTTAGCGCCGCCGCAATGGATCCAGTTCCGTGAGAAGGTGAAAGTGCTGGATCAACAGCAAACACAAAGCTTACTCGTTATTATGCCGCGCCAGCGCGCTGCCTTACAGCGGCAATTTGGCCGACGCATTGTCACCGATATGCTAAAACAATTAGCACAAGAGCTAGATACGGAGGCGGTTAACGCATCCTTTAGTGGCAGTGAAATGCTTTGGCTCGCCGTTAACAGCCAAGATAAAGCCGCACAAAGTGCTTTGTTAGAACAAGCCATCCAATCATTTAGCCATAAATTGCTCGCACTAGGTGTTGCACCCGCTATCTTAACGGCAGAACTGGAATTAGCCTCATTGCTAGGACCCAATTGGCACAAACGTGATTTGAATGGTTTAACCGATATCTTATGGTTTGGTTGGTCATTACTTGAGCAATCTCCGCCAGCGGATCTGGCTTGGCGGTTAAGTTTCACAACTGAACATGCTAGGCCCTGCGAATGGCAGGTAGAGGATTTACGCACAGATATTGTCAATGCTTATCGCTTGGGCGAACTGACCATGTTGGTCAATCAACAAGCTCTAACGCCAGATCAAGCCGATTAACCCCCCAACCTGTTTACCCTATCACGCTATACGCAGTGCCGCTGGCAGCTCAAAAAGCTGCTGGCGTCGGCGTAATGGACAGTTAAAGCTTAAACTGACCGCTTGTAATGCCAACCCTGCTGCCGATTTATTGCCACTACCATAGTGTGGATCGCCTAACACCGGATGCCCCACACTGGCAAAGTGACGACGTATTTGATGTTTTCGACCACTGATTAACTGCACATTAAGTCGGCTGCAATCGGTAACGGCATCATAAGCCTCAACAGTAAAACGGGTTTCTGAAGCTTTATTGTCTAACGGTAAATTGATCACCCCATCTGCGATTAAATCGGCAGATAATTGGCCTTTTACCGTAATGGCGTAACCTTTGGCAATGTGTCGCTGCGCAATTAATTGACTAAAAGCGGCAGCCGCTTTTTTGCTGTGGGCAAGAATAACTAAGCCACTGGCCTCTCGGTCTAAGCGGTGTAATAAAAAAACCTGCCGCGCGGGGGTGAAATACTGCTCAGCAAACCGCAGTAAACTCAGATGATCGCCCCACTCATTGCCTTGCGACAACATACCTGCCGGTTTAAACCAAATACTGTACGCGGTTTCATCAAATAATAAGGTTGCCGGCGCACATTGCCGCTGCAAAATATCCTCATCGTAATTTAACAGTAGTGTTGCACCGGGCTTTAACATGAATTGAGCGCGGCGCAACCGTTTAACCGGCTTGCCGACTAACTGCACTGCACCTTTGTTCATCGCATCTTTTAAACGGCCTTTACTTAATTCAGGAGCAGCAGAGACCAGTAAATCGATAGCAGAGATGGCCGTAGTCACCGGCAGTTGACGAGACAACTTCATAATAAATTCTCAGCCCTTGCCATTGGCAAAGGTATATCAGGATTTCAATCGACTGATCTTATCAAAGATCTCTTCCCAACCACTAGGAATATGTCTTACGCTACCCTGATCGCGGATCGCTCGCTCAACATGAACCGTTAAACGCCGCACCGGCCCCACTACTTTTTGCTTGTAACGATACGCATAACCTAAGGTTGCCAGCGACAACACGACAAGATAGCCAATCCAATAAGCGATAAAGCTTTTAAAGCCGGCACTAAATAAGCCATTCCGTGCTTCAAGCATCGCTAAAGAAAACGGCTGCCGACCTATCCGCTGTAATTGCAGCAGCATTTCATCGACCTTGCTGTCGTCTTTTGTCGTGCCACCAAGCATATGGCCATGCTCATCTAATAATAGGAAATCAGCCCCCGGTGTTTGCTGTTGTAATGGCATCAACAATAAAGGGACATCTAACACAAATAAGATATACCCTGCCCCACCATTAGGCTGCTGGATACGTTGGCTTAGCAATACTTTGTTTTTACTTAGCGCCAAAGTCGCTAAACCTGGTTTAGCTGAGCCTTCAGCTTGCTCATATTGCTCAAACCACGGCACTAAATTCGCTAAAGTCGCGGTTAACTGTGTCTGCGGATTAGCATAAATAAAATGTTGTTCTGACACATACACAATGCGCTCTAGCGCGGGTTGCATCAATTCGATAGCCGTAAAGGCTAAATCGAGATGTTGCAGTAATAACAATTCGCTGGCCACACTGTCGGTTTTCTCTACTAACTCGGTGGTATTTAATGGCTCCCCCTGACGATTATGCAGCTTTAACGCAAGTGTGCTTTGCAAAGCAGCTTGCTCACTAAACGGTAGCTTGGTTAACCAATTAAGCAAATTCAGCAGCGGTTGTAATTGCGTGTCAATTTGTGCGGCTTTAAATTGCAAACGTTGTTCGGTGTGTTGTAGCCGGTTATCGATGGTCAATAAAAAGTGACAGAGTGCCGCAGCAAAACTCAACATAAGGACGAATAGCGCCGCCAATTTAATCGTACGGCGATATTCGTAAAGCGCTGGATTTTGCATCAACCTTTCCTTGTTAACAATTGCGTTGAAACTAAATTAGCGCGTTTCATTAATTAGTCAATCTATCCATCGCAGAAAACTACAAGTTCGCCTCAGCAAAAGAGGCTAATCGACTACGAACAACCCCATTTAAATTAACGGTAGTACTGCCTTCAAAGTTTTTAAAACGCTCCACAATGTAAGTGAGCCCCGAGGTCACCGCAGTAAGATAATTACTGTCGATTTGCGATAAATTACCTGAGCAGATTAATTTTGTTCCCTCGCCACAACGGGTAATAATGGTTTTTAACTGTGCGGCGCTTAAATTTTGGCATTCATCTAAAATAACAATGGCATTTTGAATACTGCGGCCACGCATAAAGTTAACCGACTTAAACTGAATATTCGCCTTTTCCATAATGTAATTCACGCTGGCATGCGGATGTTCGTCGGTTTTGTGTAGCACTTCTAGCGAATCGGTAATTGCCGCTAACCAAGGTGCCATTTTTTCTTCTTCAGAGCCTGGTAAAAAGCCAATAGACTCGGCAATTTCAGGTGTATTCCTCGTCACAATGACTTTATCGTAAATGCCTTTTTCAATAACCATCTCCAGCGCGGCAGCTAAGGCAATCAGGGTTTTACCGCAACCGGCGGGGCCAGTTAAAATCACCAAATCCATTTGCGGATCGAGCAAAGCATTTAAGGCCATGGCTTGATAAATATTTTTTGGATGAATCCCCCAAGCATGTCGATGCATTAATCGCTCATAACCGAAGTCTTGGATTTTTAATTCGTGCTCGCTGACTGCCAAGACCTTCCCAGCAAAAGTTTCAGCCTCATCGACTAAATACTCGTTAACATAGGCATTAGGTAAGACCTTTCGGTTGATGTAATGGACCGTATCGCGCCCTTCATTCACACTGTGACATTCACCGACTTGTGGCCAAAACTCTCCGGCAAATTTGTAATAGCCCTTATAGAGAAAGCGTACATCATCTATCAGTTGGTCAGTGCGGTAATCCTCCACTTGTTTTAAACCCGCACCCTTGGCTTTTAAACGCATATTGATGTCTTTTGTAACCAATATGACTTTTACAGGGCTTTTTTCGCGCTGCAAATACAAGGCGGTATTAATGATCAGATGATCGTTCTCGCCGCCGGGTAAACCAGGGATTTCATCTTTTAGATGGTGATCGTTAACAATAAAAATATGACCGGCGGGCTTAGCATCTTGGCGGCTGGGTAACGCCACACCGTGCAGCATTTGCTCTGGGGAGGCGTCTTTTAAAATATCTTCCAACGCACGAATCGCCACTCGTGCATCTCGGCTGACATCTTTATTTTTATCTTTTATATGATCAAGTTCTTCTAATACCGTCATCGGTATCACAACATCGTTTTCTTCAAAATTAAGGAAGGCAAAAGGTTCATGCAACAAAATATTGGTATCTAGGACATAAATTTTTTTCGCTTGCTGTTTTTTCCGCGCCATAAGCACTCCTTTATTTGCTTATCTCACCGTAAAGCATTACGGCTCTTTTTAGCATAGTGCAACTTTGCCAGACTGCGACTAAAAGTTCCGAACCGCACCTTAGACGCTAATTGCTACGTTGCCGTTACCAGATGACAACAGCATGACAACTTATAATCGTTGCTGAAGAAAAAGCTGTGCGAGACAGATGCAACCAAGGTCGTTTCGCTGTACCATAGCGCCCCGTTTTTGACAGTTAGGGTTTAGAATGAATTTTGCACTGGGACAACGTTGGATCAGCGATACAGAGTCTGATTTAGGCTTAGGTACTGTAATTGCACTGGAGGGCAGAATGCTATCAATTCTGTTCCCCGCCAGCGGTGAAACACGCTTTTATGCTCAGCGGGAAGCGCCACTGACTCGCGTGAGTTTTAACATCGGCGATGAAGTGAAAAGTGCAGAGGGCTTTACTTTACTGGTACAGCAAGTAACGATTGAAAACGCGCTATTAAGTTATCACGGTATTCGCTTAGATACGCAAGAGCCCTGCATTTTACGCGAAACCTTTTTAGACCACTTCCTGAGTTTTAACAAACCTCAAGATCGCTTATTTGCCGGTCAAGTAGACCGTTTTGAGTTCTTCCCATTACGCTATCAAAGCTGGCAGCATCAACAAAGCCTGCAACAAAGCCCGCTGCGTGGTTTGGTTGGTGGTCGTGTTAGCTTGATCCCACATCAGCTTCATATTGCACGCGAAGTTTCACAGCGCCACGCACCACGGGTGTTATTGGCAGATGAAGTGGGTTTAGGTAAAACCATTGAAGCCGGTTTAATTATTCACCAGCAATTACTAACGGGCTTGGCCAGTCGTATTTTAATTATCGTGCCCGAGTCATTACAACATCAATGGTTGGTAGAAATGTTGCGGCGCTTTAATCTGCGTTTTGCGATTTTTGATGAAGAACGTTGCCAGCAAGCGCAACTCGATGCGGATAACCCCTTTGATACCGAACAACTCGTGCTGTGTAGCATGGAGTTTTTAGCGAAAAAGCGCAGCTGGCACGAGCATGCGGTGAGTAGCCACTGGGATTTATTGGTGGTCGACGAAGCCCACCATTTACATTGGGATCCATTAAAGCCCAGTACGGAATATCAGCGCATCGAGGCCCTAGCCCAAGATACAGCCGGTTTAATCTTACTGACAGCCACCCCCGATCAACTTGGCCATCAGAGCCACTTTGCCCGGCTAAGGTTATTAGATCCTGATCGTTTTTATGATTACGAACAATTTCAAGCTGAAGAACAAGATTATCAGCAGATCGCCAAGTTGGCTCAGCAACTGTTAAACGCCACGTCACTGAATGCCAATTTGTTAGCCTCGTTAAACAACTTGTTAAACGATAGCGCTAGCCAAGCGCTATTACAGTCACTCGCCGATCAGCAACCCCTCAGCGAGACGTTGCGGCATGAGCTGGTCGAAAAGTTATTAGATCGTCATGGGACCGGCCGCATTTTATTCCGCAATAGCCGTAACACCATTCAAGGCTTTCCAAAACGTTGCCCGCTATTACAACCTCTGGCAATGCCAGAGCAATATCAAAATGCCTTAAAAGTACATCGCGCCTTGCAACAAGACGCCTCGGTGCACGCTAAAATCACCGCTAATCTCTTTCCAGAGCAAGTTTTTCAGGCATTTGAAGGTGAAAACAGTCAGTGGTGGCAATTTGACCCGCGTGTAGCGTATTTGTTGTCCGCGTTAAAAGCGGCGAAACACGGCAAATTTTTAGTGATTTGTGCGTCGGCAGCCACGGCTCTCGCCTTGGAAGAGGCCTTACGTTTATCTGAAGGTATTCGTGCCGCCGTATTCCATGAAGGCATGACCATTATCGAGCGCGATAAAGCGGCCGCCTACTTTGCCCAAGAAGAGTACAGTGCCCAAGTGTTGCTGTGTTCTGAAATTGGTAGCGAAGGTCGTAACTTCCAGTTCGCCGAGCATTTGGTATTGTTTGATTTACCGCTAAACCCTGATTTACTCGAACAGCGGATTGGCCGGTTAGATCGGATTGGGCAGCAGCATGATATTCAGATCCATATCCCCTACTTCGCGGATACTGCGCAGCAATTATTACTGCAATGGTATCATCACGGCTTAAATGCGTTTGCCAAAACCTGCCAAACGGGCCGGCTAATTTTTGAACAACAAAAAGCGCAGTTAGAACAGCTACTCGCTGACTACCGAGGCCCGAGCGACGAGGCCGAGCAATTAATCGCAGCCTGTGCTGAATTGGCCGCCGAGTTACAAGCTAAATTAGAGCAAGGCCGCGATCAGTTACTAGAGATCAACTCCAGCGGTGGTCAACAAGCGTTACAACTTGCTGCGGAAGTCAGTGCACTCGATCAAGACGTTAAACTGCCAATGCTAATGTTCAAGGCGTGGGATTTACTCGGCGTTAATCAAGAAGATCGCTCTGATACCAGCATCATTTTACGGCCATCTGAACACTTACAGCAAAACTATCCTGGATTAGCAGATGACGGCACCACAGTCACTTTCGACCGTGCTACTGCATTAGCCGAAGAAGATATTCAATTTTTAAGCTGGGATCACCCGATGGTCACAGGCACTTTGGATATCCTGAGTAATGATGTGTTAGGTAACAGCTCCGTGGCATTATTACCTAACAAAGCCGTACCGGTTGGTAGCTTCTTTGTGGAGTTAATTTATATCGCAGAAGCCAGCGCGCCAACGGCGTTACAACTGGGGCGTTATTTACCGCCGACGCCGATTCGTATGTTGTTAGATAAAACCGGTAAGGATCTGGCAGCCAAAGTGTCGTTTGATAACTTTAATCGTCAATTAAAACCGGTGGGTCGACAAACGGCGACAAAACTGGTGAATGCCTTACAAAATCTGATCCACCCTATGCTGCAACAAGCGGAACAGTTAGCCACGCTGCAACTTGAGCAATTACGCAGCCAAGCACAAACTCAAATGCAGCAAAGCTTAACCGCAGATATCGAGCGTTTACAGGCACTACGCCAAGTAAACCCCTTAGTGCGGGATGAAGAGATCGCTCATCAACAGCAGCAATGCCAGCAACTGAATGAGTACTTGGCCAAAGCTCGGTTAAAATTAGATGCGATCCGGGTGATCGTGGTTAGTCACGATTAACGCCATGCTGTTAACTTATACCCCACCGACATGGCCTTATCTCGATATTTTGTATCAAGACAACGATATCGTGGTGCTAAACAAGCCCAGTGGCTTATTGTCGGTGCCGGGTAAAGATCCTGCACACTTTGATAGCATGCAATACCGAGTGCAACGCGTTTGGCCCAATGCCAGCATTGTGCATCGCTTAGATATGGCCACCTCAGGGGTGTTTATTATGGCAATGCACAAAGAGGCGCAACGTGAGCTAAACCGGCAATTTCAACAGCGCGAAACTGAAAAAAGTTATGAAGCGCGAGTCTCCGGTTTAGTTAAAGCGAGCAGTGGCAGTATTGATTTGCCATTGATTTGTGATTGGCCAAATAGACCGATGCAAAAGGTGTGTTATCAACATGGTAAGCCTTCTTTAACGCACTATCGCGTGCTTAGCCGTGCCAATAACCAAAGCCGCGTGGCATTAACCCCTGTCACCGGACGCTCTCATCAACTACGCGTGCACTTACAATTTATTGGTCATCCCATCTTAGGCGATAAATTTTACGCCGGAGAGGCAGTGCATGCTGCAGACCGCTTGCAACTGCATGCCTGTCATTTAAGCCTTAGCCATCCAACAACAGCAAAAAAGATGATTTTTTCAGCAATTTGCCCTTTTTAAGTAAAAAGAATTGGTTATTAACGCAACATTCATTTAACTGCACTATTATTGTATTGTCTTAAAAATAAACTTTATTTTTTGCAAAAACCAATAATACTGACAAAACAATATGGTAAACTATACAAAGTTTGCTTAATTGGATGAATCGAAGGAGAAACGGATGAAACTTAAAGCAATCGCTGTAGCAGTTCTTGCGGCTATTCCGCTGTTTGGCGCTCAGGCTATTGCCGATGCACCAACAGCTCAAGATCTTGAAAAAAAGGTTTTTGGCTCACTATTTGGTGAAGGCTACTGGAATGATGTGCGTAAATCACAATCAGCTACCTGGAGCAACACTGATGATGCTTGGGGTGTAGGTGCAGACATTGGTTACCGTGTCAACGAAACTTGGGGTGTGCGCTTTGAATATGCTCGTCAGAGCTTCAATTCATTAGTTCAAGATTCTCGCGTAACGGGTGACCGTTTTGGTTTAGATGCAATGTATCATCTGGCAAACACTAATCTGTATTTAGTGGGTGGCTGGAAGCATTTTGAAAATGACATCGCCTTTGATGCAGTAAATATCGGTGTTGGTTATCGTTATTTTGTTAGCCCAGCGGTAGCCTTATTTGTTGAAGGTAACCGTTTCCGTGGCATTAACAACGGCGATTGGAATGATGCGTCTTTAAAAGCAGGTGCAACGTGGGTTTTTGGTGCTGAAGCAGCTGCTGCTCCTACACCAGCTCCGGCCCCAGCTCCGGCCCCAGCGCCAGCACCAATGCCTGTTGATTCTGACCGTGATGGCGTAGTTGATAGCCAAGACAAGTGCCCTAACACACCAGCGGCTCACAAAGTAGATGCTCAAGGCTGTACTATCTACACTGAGAAAATGGACCGTGTAGGCGATGTCGATATCGAAGTTCGTTTCGCGTTTGACTCTGCAGCAGTATCTGCTGACGGCCAAACTGAAGTTAACCAGTTAGCCGCCTTTATGAAACGCTTCCCTGAAGCGGTTGTATTCATCGAAGGTCACGCGTCTAACATCGGTAATGCCGCTTACAACATGCGTTTATCTGAGCGTCGTGCTAAAGCCATCGCTGATTTATTAACAGCGCAAGGCATCAACAGCAGCCGTATTACCTCTAAAGGTTTCGGCGTAACTCAGCTTCGCGTTGAGGGTAATACCCGCGCAGCACACGCTGCCAACCAACGTATTGAAGCAAAAGTAACGGCTAAGATTAAAGAGCCAGTACTTCGCTAATAGTATTTAAGTACTAATATTAAATAAAGCCGCTACCCTAGCGGCTTTATTTTTATTGGCTTTCGCTACTCTACTATTATTTTCTATTGCCGTAATTTACAATCACTGCTAATTTTTAGTACATAATGTCAATTACTGGACTCCTCCTATCATGGCTAAGTTTGTTTTTCTTCTCATTACATGCGGTCTATGCATGTTTAGCATTAACGCCATGGCGGATGATGCTGAAATGATTCAATTGCAGCATTCAGCACATGTTTGTAATGACGAGCAAGAAACACAACGTCTCGCAGCAAACGATCATCTTAGAGAAATGGCCAAAGCGTTAGTCGAATTTAAAGCCACCAAATTTTGTTTTATCATCCAACCTTCAACTGTGGTTGCTTTACTCGAGCATAAAGGCAATTACATAAAATTCAGACATAACAACAAAGTGCTGTTTGCTTTTGCCGAAGATTTACTGGCACAACGCCTTCCCGCTCAAGATATGGGAACACAAGCCGCTATAGAGTAATCAACTTGAGTTTCTCAATGGCGGTAGTATAGATGCAAAATAAAGGGTTCGCGTTTGCTGTTATGCTTTTAGCCGCGACCAGCAGCCAAGCAGAACCTCACTGGCAAGATATTCAACGCCAATTCCCACAAGTTAACTTACAACAATTTGATGCTGCGAGTGCCTCCTTCATGGCATTGCATACCCCCAGTGCGGCTCGTTTAACACGAGGCAGCATCGTGTTGCTTCCGGATGCCCATCAGCACGCTTTTAGTCCTTCGTTACTGAATCAACTTCGCTTATCCTTACCTGATCGTGGCTGGGATCTCTGGGTGTTGCCGCAACCAGAGCCAGTAACGGCGACCAACCCTGCGCAGCAATTAACATTACAAAAAACCCAACTGAGCCAACGCTGGCAATTATTAGCGCAGCAAGCCCGATTAAAGCCACCGGTGATTGTTATTGCACAAGGGGAAATCGCAGCGGTAATGAATTTACTGCTGGCAGACAGTTTAAATATGCCACCGGCCGCGCTAGTGAATTTAGGGGCTTATTTATCAGCAGCCGAGCAACAGAATAGCGTTGCGCAAAACGTATTGAATAATGTGCCGGTACTCGATTTATTAACGGCGCATGACCATCCACAAGCACTCGCCTTGGCCACAGCAAGGGCAGAATTAGGACAACAGCGTGGCAATGCTTTATATCGACAACGTCATTTAAACGACGGTTACCATCAACAAAGCCTGCAACACTGGCAAGTCAATGAAATTATCGGCTGGTTACACTCTACGGGTTTTTAGCTCGGGCCTGCTTGATTTGCTCATACGCCGCTTGAATATCTTGCGTACGTCTTTTTGCTACCTCTAACATCGCCGCTGGCACTCCCTGTGCAATTAATTTGTCTGGATGGTGTTGCGACATCAATTTACGGTAAGCACGCTTCAGCTCTTTGTCAGCAATCTCTGGTGTACAGCCCAGCATTTGATAAGCCGCAAGTAAAGAAGGCCCTTGTTCTTTGCCGGGGGCTTGCCCCTGTTTAAACCGTGACTGCGCCTGATAAGCCAAAAGCAATTGCGCTAAAGTGCTGCGCGAAATATGCAAAGACTCGGCAACTTGAATTAAAAGCTGATGCTGCTCAGCGCTGATGCGGCCATCAACACAGGCAATACTTAACTGAATTTCTAGGAATAATTGTAAAACATCCGGCCGCCGTTTATAGCGTTGGTAAAACTCCGTGATTTGCGCGCGAAACGGAAAATTAACCGCCTTGCCATCTCTAAATGCCGCTTGTGCTTCTTTTTGCTGCTGAGCATTTAAACCCAACTGTTGCATAAAGTGGGTGGCTTCTGAGATATGTGCTTTGGTTACCACACCCGTCGCTTTCGCAAGATGCCCCATTGCAGCAAAACTACTGTACATAAATAAGGCTTGTTCATCGTCTTGCCCGAAAACGCTTTGCAGCCCTTCCCAATTCGCTAATTTGCGCTGAAACATCTGATCAATAAGATGCCCTACTACCACACCCAACAACAGGCCAGGCAGCTTAAATAAAGCGATACCAAATAAGGCACCAAGAATTTTTCCCCACACGTAACATACCCCGAAAACTGCAATGAGCCCTGAGCCAGCCAATGGTCTGGCATAACACGATTAACATAGGCACTATATCGGATTAGCAGGAATTCTAAAATTGATTTATCATAACCCACCCAAGGTCGGCTGGTGCGACGCAGTAAGCAATGAGTAGAAAGGCATGAAACAAGGTTTAAGTTTAGCAGGATTACTCTGGGTAGCGATGACACCTCTGCAGGTTAATGCTGCACCGCTTGCTAGCCAAACTTGCCAGCAACCCGTTCAACTGCCTGATATCTTAAAAGATTTAAATGAACAAGACAGTCGAATCCGCATTTTCTCAGACAACGTCGACTTACAAGAAAACCAAAGCGCTGAATTTTCAGGTAAAGTACAAATCCTGCACCGCGATACCTTATTACAAGCACCTAAAGCACGTTATGATACCCGCGCCCAAACACTTCGTGCCGATGGCGGTATTGAGTATTTTAATCCAGCACTGTCGGTGAGTAGCCAATTTTTTGAAGCAGACATTAGCCAAAACCGCGTTACGCTGGGTGATGCGCGTTATCAATTTGTTGAAAATGCCGGTCGCGGTGAAGCTTCAGCCATGGTGGCCTCGAACGAGGCGTTAGTGTTACGCCAAGCCGTGTTTACAACTTGCCCCGAACAAGATGACAGCTGGGGCTTACACGCAGAAGAAATCAGCATCGCGGCAGACTCAGGCTGGGGTGAAGCGCGTAATGCGGTGTTTAAAATTAAAGACATCCCTATTTTTTATATCCCTTATTTAACTTTCCCGGTTGATGACCAACGTAAATCAGGATTATTGGTGCCGAAAGTCGGCAGCTCACAAAGCACCGGGATAGACATAGAATTACCCTATTACCTCAACTTGGCCGAAAACTACGATCTGACGCTTACACCGCGTTTTATGAGTAATCGTGGTGCTCAGTTAAAGTCGCAACTGCGGTATTTAACAGCCGAGCACAGTGGCTTACTGCAATTAGAATACATGGGTAGCGATGATGAAAAAGCCAATGATTTTGGCGCGCGTTACTTAACGCATTTGACGAATCGCTCCGATTTTAGTGATAAATGGCGTGGCTATATCGACTTTACCGATGTTAGCGATAGCGCTTATCTAACAGAATTAGGCTCTGATTACACAAACCAGAGTGATACTCAGTTATATCGAGAAGCCAGCCTGAGTTATTTCGGCGAACAAGTTCATTCGCATTTAAAAATGCAAGGCTTTGAGATTCTGGGTAATTATAACCAAGCCTATAAAGCGATCCCGCAATTGAGTGTAGCTTCAGCGGCGCCTATCGCTTTAGGTAACTGGCTAGAAGCCAGTTGGTTTAGCCAATATGCGCATTTCAGAAATGACCAAGCCTTTTATAACGCCGCGGATCGACTGCACATTGAGCCAACGCTTCGAATTCCTATCATCACCTCGGCAATGGAATTCACGGCTGAAACAAGCTTGCTTTATACTTATTATCAACAAGATAGCTTAAGCTCACTCACGGAAGAACAAGCCGAGATCACTCGGACCTTACCCAAGGTTCGCTTGCATGCCAAAGTCAATATGGAACGAGAATACGATTGGTTTGGCGAGCCGGCATTACAAACCTTTGAACCGCAAATACAGTATTTGTATATTCCTTATCGCGATCAAAGCAATATTGGCCTGTACGATACCACGCGCTTGCAAGACGATTATTACGGCTTATTTAGGCAAAACCGTTTCTCAGGCTTAGATCGTATCAATGAAGCGAATCAAATTACCCTTGGTGGTACGACGCGCTTTTACGACAATACCGAAAATGAATTATTCCGTTTTAGCCTTGGCCAGATTTTTTTCTTAAAAGATCCGGAAATCACAGCAAATACCATGACTCAAGATTTGCCATCCACTGAATCGATGCTCGCCTCTGAAATGATCTGGAATTGGTATCGTCGTTGGTATGTCAGCAGCGCGCTGCAATATGACATTGAACAAAACAAACTGATCAAGAGTTCAGCCAGCTTAGATTACCGAGGCAGTGAGAATACGTTATTCCAATTGAACCATCGCTACAGCCGCGCAGTCTCAGGAGTGGAAATTCAACAATTAGGTGTTATTGGTGCCTTTCCAATAGATAAAAACTGGCAACTGATCGCCAGTTACTACCGTGATGTGACGAATCATCGTATGATAGACGCCAATATAGGACTGCAATATGAATCCTGTTGTTGGGCAGTGCGTTTTGTCGCTCGCAGACAGGTACAGGCAGATTTTGACACCGCCGTGGATAATGTTAACCAATTTGCCGAACTGGATAGTGGTTTCAGTGTGCAGTTTGTCTTTAAAGGATTTGGTGATAAAGCCGGTTTTGGCGTAGCTGACATGTTGTCAAATGGCATCTTCAGTTATCGACGTCCATATTTACTAACAAATTAGAATGTAGGAATTTATGAAGTTACAGCAAATTATCTGTGTGGTTTTGCTTGGTTTTGCCAGCGTTTCCCTGACAGCAGCAGAACGCGAAATCGACCGAGTTGCAGCGATTGTGGACAGCGGCGTGATCTTAAAAAGTGATGTTGATGAAATAGTACAACGAGTTAAACGCAACGCTGAAGCACAAGGTCAAACACTCCCATCAGATTTAGCCTTACGCACTCAGGCTACTGAGCGCTTGATCATGACCAATTTACAATTGCAAATGGCACAGCGTATGGGTTTACAAATCAGCGATGCCCAATTGGATGATACGATTCGTAATATCGCTCAAGGCGAAAATTTAACGATGGAGCAATTCCGTCAGCAAGTGACGAATGAAGAAGGCAACTACGAGCGCTTCCGCGAAAAAGTGCGCGAAGAAATCATGACCAACGAAGTATTACGCGGCAATGTGCAACGTCGCATCTACATTAGCCAGCAAGAGGTCGATAACCTAGTGAAACTAATGGAAGAGCAAGGTGCGATTAGCGAACAATACCAATTGGGTCATATCCTGATCGCCATTCCTAGCCAAGCGACTACCGAACAAATTACCGAATCACGCGAGCGTGCGGATCAAGTACTAAAATTATTACGTGATGGCAGTGACTTCCGTCGCATCGCGATCGCTTCATCCAGTGGTGCCAATGCCCTTGAGGGCGGTCAATTAGACTGGATGAACATCAACGAAATGCCCACTTTGTTTTCTGAAGGTATTCGTGGTCGTAAAAAAGGCGATCTAATTGGCCCACTTCGCTCTGGCGCAGGTTTTCACATTCTAACGATTTTTGATATTCGTGGTGAAAACGTGGCAGAACTGACTGAAGTCAATTCACGGCATATTTTGATTAAACCCTCCATTATCGTTAGCGAAGAACGTGCTAGAACCATGCTTTTAGACATGGCCACAAAACTACGGGCGGGTGATGCGGATTTTGCGGAATTAGCGAAACAATTTTCAGAAGATCCAGGTTCAAAACTGAACGGTGGTAACCTCGGTTGGAGTGAAACAGATGTTTATGTCCCGGCGTTTCGTGACACCTTAAATCGTTTACAACCTGATGAACTGAGCGAGCCTTTCCGCACCGAACATGGCTGGCACATTGTGCAATTACTAGATCGTCGCACCGTAGATGCGACTGCCGATAAAAAACGTAATCAAGTGTATCGGATGATTTTTAATCGCCGCTTTAACGAAGAGTCAGCCAGTTTCCTGCGTGAACTGCGTGATGATGCGTATATCGAAGTATTGGCAGAAGATTAATGACCCTGCGTATCGCAATTACCCCGGGCGAACCGGCCGGCATTGGTCCTGATTTGGTCTTGGCGTTAACGCGTCAAGACTGGCCAGTTGAACTGGTTGTTTGTGCCAATGCCGAACTAATGCAAGAACGTGCGGCGAGCTTAGGGTTGCCGCTGCAACTTATACCTTATCAAGCCAGTGCCGCACCTCAACCGCAACGCGCAGGTACTTTAACCATTGCTGAGTTTGCGCTAGCTGAACCCGTGATCCCTGGCCAGTTAAATGCCGCTAATGGCAGTTATGTCATTGATACATTGCGTGCTGCCGGTGATATGGTGTTATCCGCAGAAGCGGCGGCCATCGTCACTGGCCCTGTCCACAAAGGCATAATCAACCGCGCAGGCATTCCTTTTAGTGGCCATACGGAGTTTTTTGCACAGCAATCAAACACGCCTTATGTCGTGATGATGCTCGCCACTGAAGGTTTACGCGTAGCACTCGCCACGACGCATATTCCGCTGGCTTACGTTGCTAAAGCGATTACTCGCGAACGCTTACACAAAGTGATCACCATCTTGCATGAAGATTTGCAGCAAAAGTTCGGTATTGCCGAACCGCGTATCTATGTTTGCGGTTTAAACCCGCATGCCGGCGAAGATGGCCATTTAGGACGCGAAGAAATCGAAGTGATCACGCCAGCTTTAGAAGAGCTCCGCGCACAAGGTATGCACTTAATTGGGCCCTTACCTGCTGACACCTTATTTCAACCCAAATACCTGAACGAAGCAGATGCTGTACTCGCGATGTATCATGATCAGGGCCTCCCGGTATTGAAATACAAAGGTTTTGGCCGTTCAGTTAATATTAGCCTAGGCTTACCCTTGATCCGAACATCCGTTGATCATGGTACCGCTCTAGATTTGGCAGCAACGGGCAAAGCCGATCCTGGCAGCCTGTTTCATGCCGTGACCCAAGCCATTCAATTGGCTCAACGAACCACGAATCCATGACAGATAATGTACATCAGGGCCACCGTGCCCGAAAACGCTTTGGCCAAAACTTCTTACACGATCCCCATGTAATTGGCCGAATTGTTAAAGCCATAGCACCGAAAACGACGGATGTGTTAGTTGAAATAGGCCCGGGACTTGGTGCCTTAACTGAGCCGGTCGTTGCTGAAGCCGGTAAGCTTACCGTGGTTGAGCTTGATCGCGATCTTGCAGAACGTTTACGCCAACATCCTGACATGGCTGATAAATTAACCATTTATCAAGCAGACGCCATGAAGTTTGATTTTAGCCAACTGGTGCAGCCGGGTCAGAAACTCAAAGTATTTGGTAATTTACCGTACAATATTTCTACCCCACTATTATTTCATTTATTTGAATTTGCCGACCAGATCGATACCATGCACTTTATGCTACAAAAAGAAGTCGTTGATCGAATGACTGCGGGGCATGGCAGTAAAGCCTTTGGTCGACTCAGTGTAATGACCCAGTATTACTGTCAGGCCATTCCTGTGGTGCAAGTGGGCCCAGGTGCCTTTAAACCTGCACCGAAGGTGGATTCAGCCGTTGTGCGCTTAATCCCGTTTAACATTGCCGATCGCGCTAAAGTGGATCCCGCAATATTGAACCGTGTATGCCTAGAAGCGTTTAATCAACGCCGCAAAACCTTACGAAATTGTTTTAGTAATTTTGCCACTGCTGAGCAATTAACCGCGCTGGGAATTGATCCATCATTACGACCGGAGCAACTCTCCGTTGCAGAATTTGTTAAAGTTGCCCAGTGGCTTGCAGAGCAGGAAAGTGCTAATGAGCCTTGAGCAAGAAGTTACCGTATCCGTGGATAGTTTTTATTTAGGCGCTCAGTCTGATCCGGCTGAGCATCGTTATGTCTTTGCCTATTGTGTCAATATCACCAACCAAAGCGAACAACAGGTACAACTGTTAAGCCGCTATTGGCAAATTACTGATGGCAATGGCAAACAAACCGAAGTCTCTGGCGAAGGTGTCATCGGAGTGCAGCCACAATTAGCGCCGGGTGAAACCTACAGTTACACCAGTGGCGCGGTATTAGAAACCCCCGTCGGCACCATGCAGGGTTACTATGAAATGATTGACCAAAAACAGCAATCATTTCGAACCCCCATCCCCTTATTTAGATTGGCTCAGCCACATATTTTGAACTGATGGCCACCTACGTTATAGGCGATTTGCAGGGTTGCTTTGAACCGCTTCAGCGCTTGCTGGCGCATATTCATTATCAAGCCGAACATGACGAGTTGTGGTTCTGTGGCGATCTGATTGCCCGAGGCCCAGACTCTTTAGCTTGCCTAGATTTTGTGCGCAGTTTAGGTGCAAAAGCACGCGTCGTTTTAGGCAACCATGACCTCAATTTTATCGCCAGCTATTATGGTTTTAGTAAGGTTAAAGCCGCTGATAAACTGACCGCCTTACAGCAAGCGGCACATTTACCGGAATTGATACACTGGCTTTGCCAACAACCGCTGATCCAAGTGTGTACTGAGCGCCAGTTATTGATGGTGCATGCCGGCTTAGCACCCGAGTGGGATATCAACACCGCCTTGAGTGCTAGCGCCGAGATCAGTGCCCTGTTACAGCATCAACCCACACTGTTGTTATCTACCATGTATGGTAATACACCGAGCCGTTGGCGCGATGTCGTCACCCAGGAAGATCGTTGGCGTTTTACTATTAATGCTTGCACCCGTATGCGGTTTTGCCAAGCCGATGGCGCATTAGAACTGCTCACCAAATCGGGTTTAAATAAACAATCAAAACTGAAACCTTGGTTTGAGCTATGGCAAGACCATGCACAAATGGATATTTGCTTTGGGCACTGGGCTGCGTTAGAGGGTTATAGCCCTATTAAACACATTCATGCACTCGATACCGGCTGTGTTTGGGGCAATCAATTAACTGCCTATTGCGTTGAAACACGACAAAGGTATAGTGTCGATAACAAATAATAACAAGTAACGGCTACACGATAGATCCGCTGCTAGCCGTGACATAGCAGTTAATATGCTTAAATTGGAGTTGTCATGAAGTTAACCGTTAAGTCTCGCGTAATTGGGGGCTTTAGCATCATCACGGTGCTATTAGTGATTATTGGTATTACTGCTTATATACGCTTAAACAGCGTGAGTAACGCGACCGCCGAAGTTAACACCATCTCGATCCCTGCCCTCGAAAACAGTGCCATGATGAAAAGTCAGTTTGTTTTAATGAGCAAAATTGGCGTGCAGGCTTTTCATGTCAACGACAATGCGCAACTGTCTTTGTTACAACAACAATTTGATAGCCAACTGCAAACCTATAACAGCGCCGCTGCAGCATTAAATAAAACCGTACAGCAGCAACCGACATTACTGGCTGCGGCACAGCAAGCTACTGCCGCTTTTGACAGTTTTTTACCTATCTCAAAGCAGCTATTTCAACAATTAGCGAATAATATCAGCCTACAAAGTCAGATTGAGCAGCAAATGAGTGATCTGGAAATGACCGCAGATGATATGGCGTCGTTATTGTTAGATTTTACCGATATCAGTAATGTCCGCAGTAGCTTCCCGCAGGCTTTCACCGCAGCGACACAAATGGAAACCGGCATTAATAGCTTATTAAATACCGTGGTTGATTTAAACCGTACCAATGACAGCAGCACTGCCGCCACCATTAGTAATGAAATTGGCTTTCGCTTAGCTGACTTACAAAAGCAACTTAATGTGATGCAGCAACAAGCCGCCAGCGTATCAATGCCCGCTGAATTAGCCACTAAGATGCTTGAACTATCGGCCGGTTTAAATGAACAACATGGTATCCCTGCCAATAAAGCTCGCTTGTTAACCGGTAAAGCCAATGCCAGCCAACTGCTCGAGAAAGCCGATTCCGATACCAAAGATGCCATTAGCCGTTTAACTACCTTATTAACAGCGACCACTGCCGCCGCGGAGCAAATTCAGCAACAAAGTAGCAGCAGTGTACAAAATGCTCTCACTACCATCTTTATGGTGATGTTGGGTTCTATTGTTATCGCCATTTTTATTGCGTTTAGTACGGTTAGCGCCATTGTGAAACCGCTGCAAAAAATTAATGCCATGCTCAGCGTAATGGCAGCAGGCGATCTAACCCAACAATTGCCGCAGCACGCTCAGGACGAATTTGGCGAACTGTCAAAAAGTATTAATCAGGTTAACCTCAGCTTACAAAGCTTGATCCAAGGGATTATTTCCCGCTCAACGCAGCTAGCGGCAGCCTCAGAACAAACCTCAACCATTACCTTGCAAACCACCGAAGCCATACGCGAGCAAAAGTCACAAGTCACACAAGCCGCTTCGGCCACCACGGAAATGAGCAGTACGGCGCAAGGCGTGCTGCAAAGCTCGAACGATGCTCTAGCCGAGATTAAAAATGCGGATAACGAAGCCGCACGCGTAAAAGGCATTTCATTAGAAAATAAAGCTATCATTGTGCAGTTATCGAAAGAAGTCGATCACGCTTCTGAGGTGATTAACAAGGTGCATAAAGACAGTGCAGCTATCGGTAGCATTTTAGATGTGATCCGAGGCATTGCCGAGCAAACTAATTTATTAGCCCTGAATGCCGCGATTGAAGCCGCTCGAGCTGGTGAACAAGGCCGCGGCTTTGCGGTAGTTGCCGATGAAGTTCGCTCGTTAGCCAGTAAAACACAGGCTTCTACCCAAGAAATTCAAAACATGATCCAAGCGCTACAAAGCGGTGCACAAGCCGCAGTAGAAGCGATGCATAAAGGGAAGAAACAAGCAGAAAGCTGTGTCGCAAAAACCGAAGTCGCCACATCAGCTCTCGATAGCATTACGCATGCGGTGCATTTGGCACACGATATGAGTGAACAAATATCCAGTGCGGCCAAAGAGCAGCATCAGGTAGCCATTGAAATCAGCGGAATATTAGAAGCCATCGTGGCGCTGGCAGAAGAAACCTCAACCGGCGCTGATCAAACATCCGCTTCCAGCCATGAGGTGGCCAGCCTAGCCGAAGAATTACGTCGCTCGGTCGATCAATTCAAAGTCTAATCGCGCAAACTCACGTCAATAAAAAAGGCCAGCTTGTTAGCTTAATGCCGATCAGTTAAGAACTTTTCAGATCGGTTGACCGATCCAGTGGTTGGTATATAAAGGCCTACAGAATGAACTCTGTAGGCCTTTTTTATGCATATTAGCCAAGCGCTGGAAACCGTT
>NZ_JAJHOG010000015.1:0-66199 GCF_020819615.1 Rheinheimera sp. UJ51 | reverse complement strand
TCAGGAGCTATTTCACCTGATTCTGTAAGCCAATGAAAATTGTCGTCGCTGACGACTTGTGTAGAAAAAATAAGAATTAATAAACTTAATATTGTTTTCATAACTATCCTTGTGTGGCTAACGCAAAGCTTTGGGGCGGCAGGAGCGCAGCGTAAGCCGTCCCAGCCACGACAGTGGCGACAACAGCGCCTTGTTATGCATCCTTTGCCCTCTTTAACAGCGGACTTAGGCATATGTAAAATCCAACCGCACTTACAATTCCCAGAGGAACTGTTGATAGTGCCATATTAGAGGAACTGTTCTTTAACCACTCCCAATGATTTTCGAGCAACCATTCAACAAACGGCACACCAGCTAAACCTGAAATCGTCATTATTAACAAACCAATAGTAACGATCTTAAGGTAAGGACTCTTCTGAAGAATCAAAATATATATTACATAAGCGGATACCAAGAGCGTTGGTATATTAATGAACAAAATTTCCGCGACCATTCAGAGATACCTCAGGATTAATGTGGCATAACACTCGATTCAGTGGCACTGAGTGCGGAGCGGTTTTGTGTTAATGTCTGAGCGCAGCGAGCAACACAAAAACATGGAGTGCTCGGTGTCCATCTGTAATCGTTTGTTATACGCCATTTTTTACAAACCCCATATTTGTCCTGTTGCTATCAAGAGGAAAAAACACAGCGCTACTGACAAGAATCCAAGTGAAAAGGAAACAAGAATCATCCAGACTCCAAATTTTCTATCACTTATGAAAAAAGTCATTAACAGTCCACTAATCCAGGTACTTGAACTTAAAATAAGTCCATTCCCTACCCGTGAAATTTCATGTTGAGATTCCCATGAAAACCAACCAATGCCAAACATTAAAACCAGCATGGAAAACCAAGAGAACAAAAACAGTTTTGGTTGCTTCGTAAATTTGTCCACAAAAAGGTAAAGTATCACCAAAATAAAATTTGGAAAAAATACTATTGCAAAATCAAGTAAGCTCAGCATCTATGGCGTATAACGCTTATTCGACAGAAATTTCCGTATTTAAACACGGACTTCTCCGTAATTGTAAATTTAATGATTTACACATTAACTACAAAACCCACTTCATACAATAGTTTGCAACATTAAATTTATAGCAGCATGTAACAAATACGGAACTATCCGTCTAACAAGAGCGACTTGACATTTCAAAAATAGCTGTATACTTAAACAGTATTAAGCCGGAGGTGTAAGATGACTATGCAATCGCCTTTTTTAGACTTTGTGGCAGAGGAAATGTACAAACGCCGCTATGCCAAGCGCACAGTGGAGACCTATGTATACTGGATCCGCTTTTATATTTTATTTCATAAAAAACAGCACCCTAAAGACTTAAGTGAGGCGCAGGTTGAACAATTTTTAACTTACCTTGCCTTGGAACGGCATGTTGCAGTTCAAACACAAGCACTTGCGTTGAACGCCCTCAGCTTTTTGTATAAAGAGATTTTTCAGCGACCGCTTGCACTTAATCTCAACTTTAATCAATCAAGTAAGCCTAGAAAGCTTCCTGTTGTGTTAACAAAAGACGAAATTAAACGCTTATTAAAAGAAATTGATCCGAGCTATCTCTTACTAGCTCAATTGTTATATGGCAGCGGCTTACGTTTAATGGAGGCGGTACGTTTACGGGTTGCCGCGATTGATTTTGACTATCTGTCGATTATGGTGTGGCACGGTAAAGGCGGTAAACATCGGCGCGTTACGCTAGCTCCAGAACTGGTGCCGGCATTAAAACGCCAAATTGCTATAGTTGAAGCTTACTATCATCACGATCTGGCAACTGCAGATTATGCGGGTGTTTGGTTACCATTTGCATTGGCACGAAAGTACCCAAATGCACCAAAAGAGCTTGGCTGGCAGTATTTATTTCCATCCGGCAAACTCAGCATTGATCCTGATTCTAAATTACTGCGTCGTCATCATATAGATGAGTCGGGTTTGCAAAAAGCGGTGAAAATTGCAGCTCGTAAAGCGGCTATCAACAAGCATGTTAGCTGTCATACATTGCGACATTCCTTTGCAACCCATCTTTTGCAAGCCGGTATGGATATACGTACTGTGCAGGAGCAACTGGGCCATACCGATGTAAAAACAACGCAAATTTATACCCATGTCTTAAAACAAGGGGGAAATGCTGTGCAGAGCCCGTTATCTCAGCTGCTTTAAATAAACCGTGTGATTGCAATTATCTGAATAAACTCTGTTATATCAATCTATTTTATGTCGGTTGTGTAAGCCCTCTATGCTGTATGGTTTGAGGTTCTGCTTAGCGCTTATTCTTGATCTAGCGGTTTTACCTGTAAAAATAAATTAGAGGAATCATGTTATTTACAGCGGCGGTCATAATCTGCAGTTAGTATTAGCGCTAGCAGGCGAATGATGCGAGCACAGTTTTTTTAACCGCTACAATGTCGAACTCGTTTTTGTCAGTGTGCTTCACGCCAGCCTGACGAAAAAAACAGAGCGCCTAAAGCGCCCTGTTTGGTTTGTATTCATTGCCTCTACTAAAAGCAATCGCCTGGCACTCTTACCCAACCTTCCATTAAAACGCGCGCACTGCGGCTCATAATGGCTTTGGTTACTGTCCACTCGCCTTCTACTTGCTCTGCGGCAGCCCCTACGCGCAGCGTACCTGACGGGTGGCCAAAACGCACTGCATCTCGATCACCGCCACCGGCAGCTAAGTTTACTAAGGTCCCTGGTATAGCCGCTGCTGTGCCAATGGCAACGGCAGCGGTGCCCATCATGGCATGGTGTAACTTGCCCATCGACAGCGCCCGCACCAGTAAATCAATATCACTGCTGTCTACCTGCTTACCACTGGAAGAAACATAGCTCTGCGGTGGTGCCACAAACGCCACTTTGGGCGTATGTGCTCTGGCGGCGGCTTCACTCACATCGCTAATTAAGCCCATTTTTATCGCGCCATAGGCACGAATGGTTTCAAAGCGCGCCAGCGCAGCAGGATCACCGTTAATCGCGTCTTGCAGCTCAGTACCTTTGTAACCAATATCGGCAGCATTAACAAAGATGGTTGGAATACCAGCGTTAATTAACGTGGCTTTAAATTGGCCAACACCCGGCACCGCTAACTCGTCTACCAGATTACCGGTTGGAAACATGGCACCGCCGCCTTCGCCTGCATCAGCAGCGGGGTCCAGAAACTCAATTTGCACTTCAGCCGCTGGAAAAGTTACGCCGTCTAACTCAAAATCGCCGGTTTCTTGCACTTCACCGCCTGTTATCGGCACATGGGCAATAATGGTTTTTTTGATATTGGCTTGCCAAATACGCACGGTACAAATGCCATTGGCCGGAATGCGCTGTGCATCCACTAAGCCATTGCTAATCGCAAAAGAGCCGACCGCCGCAGTGAGGTTACCGCAGTTACCACTCCAATCAATAAAGGGCTTATCAATGGCAACTTGGCCAAACAAGTAATCCACATCGTGATCAGTTTTACTGCTTTTACTTAAAATCACCGTTTTACTGGTGCTTGACGTCGCGCCACCCATACCATCGGTATGCTTACCGTACGGATCCGGGCTGCCAATCACTCTAAGCAGCAAGTTATCCCGCGCTTTACCCGGCACTTGCGCAGCAGCGGGTAAGTCGTCCAGTTTAAAGAACACGCCTTTCGACGTGCCTCCTCTCATGTAAGTCGCCGGGATCTTAATCTGTGGTGCAGCCATTACACCGCTCCTTGCAGGAAATCCTGCGCAAAGCGCTGTAATACACCGCCTGCTTCATAAATAGACACTTCTTCAGCCGTATCTAAACGGCAGGTTACCGGCACGTTAACCGTTTCACCATTGGCGCGGTGGATCACTAAAGTTAAGGTTGCACGTGGCGTACGCGCCCCCACCACATCATAGGTTTCGGTGCCATCTAACTGCAGCGTTTTACGGGTGGTGCCCGCAGCAAACTCTAGCGGTAACACCCCCATACCAATTAAGTTAGTACGGTGAATACGCTCAAAGCCTTCAGCCGCAATCGCTTCTACCCCGGCTAAACGCACACCTTTGGCCGCCCAATCGCGTGACGAACCTTGGCCGTAATCGGCGCCCGCCACAATAATCAGCGGTTGTTTACGCTGCATATAGGTTTCAATCGCTTCCCACATGCGGGTTACTTTACCTTCTGGCTCTAAGCGGGTTAACGAGCCTTGTTTTACTTTGCCATCGACTACCGCCATTTCATTAATCAGCTTCGGATTAGCAAAGGTGGCACGTTGTGCGGTTAAGTGATCGCCGCGGTGCGTGGCATAAGAGTTAAAGTCTTCTTCCGGTAAGCCCATTTTATGCAGGTATTCACCTGCGGCGCTGTCCAGCATAATGGCATTAGACGGCGATAGGTGATCAGTCGTAATATTATCACCCAGCACGGCTAACGGCCGCATGCCGGTTAGGCTACGCTCACCGGCTAAGGCGCCTTCCCAATAAGGTGGGCGGCGAATATAAGTACTTTGTGGCCGCCAGTCATACAGTGGGCTAATTTGCTCACCGTAATCCACGCTTACTTCAAACATGGGCTCGTACACTTTGCGAAATTGCTCAGGTTTTACGCTGGCTTTTACTACCGCATCAATTTCTTCATCGCTTGGCCAAATATCTTTTAAGGTAATGGCTTTGCCATCATGGTAGCCCAACACATCTTTTTCGATATCAAAACGGATAGACCCAGCAATCGCATAGGCCACGACTAAGGCTGGCGAGGCTAAAAAGGCTTGTTTGGCATACGGATGAATACGGCCATCAAAGTTACGGTTACCCGACAATACGGCCGTAGCGTACAGATCTCGCTCAATCACTTCTTGCTGAATAACCGGATCAAGAGCACCGCTCATACCATTACACGTGGTACAGGCAAATGCCACAATGCCAAAACCCAGTTGCTCAAGCTCGGGCAGTAAGCCCCCCTCTTCTAAATACAGTTTTACCGCTTTAGAGCCAGGCGCCAGTGAGGTTTTAACCCAAGGCTTGCGTGTTAAACCCAATTTATTGGCATTACGCGCTAACAAACCAGCAGCAATAACGTTGCGTGGGTTTGAGGTGTTGGTACAGCTGGTAATAGCCGCAATAATCACTGCGCCATCGGGCATTTTGCCTTCTTCTTGCACATAGCTTGCGGCAATGCCGCGCGCCGCTAAATCGCTGGTGGCTAAGCGCGCATGCGGGTTAGATGGCCCGGCCATGGTGCGGCCTACGCTAGATAAATCAAATTTTAATACCCGCTCATATTCCGCGGTTTTTAGGATTTCCGCCCATAACCCGGCGGTTTTGGCATAGGTTTCAACCAATTTAACTTGCTCTGGCTCACGGCCGGTAAGCGTTAAATAGTCTAGGGTTTGCTGATCAATGGCAAACATGGCCGCCGTTGCGCCATATTCTGGCGTCATATTAGAAATAGTTGCCCGATCACCTAAGCTTAAGCTGTCAGCGCCTTCGCCGTAAAACTCTAAGTAGCTTGATACCACTTTTTCTTTACGTAAAAACTCGGTCAGTGCCAGTACAATGTCGGTTGCCATAATGCCTGGCTGCGCTTTACCGGTTAGCTCTACCCCAATAATATCGGGTAAACGCATCCAGCTAGCACGGCCTAACATTACGCTTTCCGCTTCTAGGCCACCCACACCAATAGCAATCACCCCTAACGCATCCACATGAGGTGTGTGGCTGTCGGTACCTACCAACGTATCCGGAAAAGCCACACCATCTTTAGCATGGATAACAGGCGACATCCGCTCTAAGTTTATCTGGTGCATAATGCCGTTACCTGGCGGGATCACATCCACGTTTTTAAAGGCTTTTTTGGTCCAATTAATAAAGTGAAAGCGATCGTCGTTACGGCGATCTTCAATGGCGCGGTTTTTTTCAAACGCATCCGCTTCAAAACCGGCATATTCTACCGCTAACGAGTGGTCAACAATCAATTGCGTGGGTACCACTGGGTTAACTTTGGCCGGATCACCGCCCTTTTCAGCGATGGCATCCCGCAAGCCGGCTAAGTCGACTAAAGCGGTTTGACCTAAGATGTCATGGCACACGACGCGTGCCGGAAACCAAGGAAAGTCGAGATCGCGTTTACGGTAAATAAATTGCTTTAAGGCTTCGGTTAGCAGCGCTGGATCGCAGCGACGTACTAAGTTCTCGGCATGTACCCGAGAGGTGTAAGGCAGTTTGGCATAGGCGCCCGGCTCAATGGCATTCACAGCCGCTTCGGTGTCGAAGTAATCAAGCTGGGTACCCGGTAATTTTTTGCGGTATTGGCTATTCATGGTCGGCCTCTATCTGCTTAACAGTGGAAATTGATAACGAGTTACATCAAAACGAGAACCGGATGATGCTAAACCAAGTCTCGAAGGCATGGATGCCTGAGTGAAGCCTACAGGGAGGTATTCACGGCGCCTTGGTGTGCATCATCCGGTTCGATGTCATGGCTTAATGCCCTGTCGTTAACGCGAATTATCTTTCAGCAATCGGCGTTACCGTGCGCGGCTCAACACCCACATAATCTGCACTTGGCCGGATAATACGGTTATCCGCACGCTGCTCCATCACATGCGCGGCCCAACCGGTTAAGCGGCTGCATACAAAAATGGGGGTAAACAACTTGGTTGGAATACCCATGTAGTTGTAAGCTGAGGCATGGAAAAAGTCGGCGTTACAAAACAGTTTCTTCTCACGCCACATGACGGCTTCGCAACGCTCAGATACATCATATAAGCGGGTATCGCCATTCGCATTGGCCAGTTTTTCTGACCATGCTTTGATCACGGCATTGCGTGGATCCGACTCTGAGTAAACCGCATGGCCAAAGCCCATGATCTTTTCTTTGCGTTCCAGCATGCCTAATAGTTTGCTTTCAGCATCATCGGCATCAATCATGCCTTCAATCAGTTCCATTGCCGCTTCATTAGCACCACCGTGTAATGGGCCACGTAAAGAGCCAATTGCGCCGGTAATACAAGAGTGCATATCACTTAAGGTTGAAGCACAGACCCGTGCGGTAAAGGTGGAGGCATTAAACTCATGCTCGGCATACAGGATCAACGACGCTTCCATTACTTTTACATGCAATGCCGACGGTTTTTCACCGTGTAACGTCCACAAGAATTGCTCGGCGATTGAATCGGCGTCGGTTTCAACTTCTACCCGCTTGCCATGGTGGCTGTAGTTATACCAATAGTTCACCATGCCTGGAAATAACGCCAGCATCCGATCGGTTACATCCTGCTGTTGCCCAAAATTATGCTCCATTTCTAAGTTGCCCAGCATCGAGCAACCTGTGCGCATCACATCCATTGGGTGGGCTGAAGCCGGGATCCGCTCAAGTACATCAACCAGTGCTTGTGGCATAGCGCGTAAGCCTTTTAGTTTGGTTTTATAAGCGTTTAGCTCGGCTTGAGTAGGTAATTCGCCTTTTAAAATAAGGTACGCGACTTCGTCAAAGGTACAGTTTGCGGCTAAATCTTTTACATCATAACCGCGATAGGTTAAACCCGAACCGGTTTTGCCCACGGTAGATAAAGCGGTTTTTCCTGCTACTTGGCCGCGCAGACCGGCACCGGTCAGTTGTTTGCCTGTTGCCATTATCTTGCTCCTGTATTTATGATTATTTAATTTAAAAATATTATTTTTTGGTACTGAATAAACTGTCTAGCTTTTGCTCAAAGCTGTGATAGTTCAAGAAGTCATACAGCTCAGCACGGGTTTGCATGCTGTCTACTACCGCTTTTTGATCGCCATTGGCTAAAATAGATTCATACACATTTAACGCCGCTTTGTTCATCGCTCTAAAGGCACTTAATGGGTACAGCACCATCGCTACACCAACGGCGGCTAACTCGGCTTTGTTAAACAACGGCGTTTGGCCAAACTCGGTAATATTCGCCAAAACCGGTACTTTTAACGCTTTAGTAAAGGCGGTGTATTGCTCTAAAGTGTGCACCGCTTCAGCAAAAATGGCATCGGCACCGGCCGCTTCACAGGCTAAGGCGCGTTCAATGGCCGCCTCTAAGCCTTGTTGCGCGAGCGCATCGGTGCGCGCCATAATAAAAAAGCTTTCATCGCTGCGCGCATCCACACTGGCTTTTACCCGATCAACCATCTCTTCTAACGACACAATTTCTTTATTAGGGCGATGGCCACAGCGTTTTTGCGCTACCTGATCTTCAATATGAAAACCGGCCGCACCCGCACGGGTCATTTCTTTTACCGTGCGCGCAATGTTAAAAGCGCCGCCCCAACCGGTATCGGCATCCACTAATAACGGCAAATTGGTTGCAGCCGTAATGCGCCGAATATCTTCACACACATCATTTAACGACGTCATACCTAAGTCTGGTAAGCCAAACGAGGCATTCGCTACACCCGCGCCCGACAAATACAAGGCTTGATGCCCGGTACGCTCCGCCATCATCGCCGTGTAGGCGTTAATGGTGCCCACGATTTGTAGCGGTTGATTAGCGCTGATGGCAGCGCGAAATTTTTGTCCGGCAGTTAAGGTGGTCATATTAGTTCCCCGTTTGTTCACGTTGTAAAAGTGTAGGTTCAATATTGCGGCGCGACGCGGCAACATGGCGGCGCATCAATAAATCGGCGAGTTCGCCATCACGATTAGCAATGGCATTAATAATGGCTTTGTGTTCATCAAAAGCGCGTGATACCCGTGGGCCGTTCATACCCAGTTGTACCCGATACATGCGCATTAAATGATAGAGCTCATCGGTTAAAATATTAATCAGGTACGGGTTTTTACTACCCAAAATAATCCGGTAATGAAAATCGAGATCACCGGCTTCTTGGTAGTAGCTCTCCCCCTCTCGTACGCGCTGAGTAGACAAATGCTGATCCAGTAATGCCTGCATTTCGGCAATTTCTGCATCGGTCATTTGTGTCGCGGCCAGCCGACAGGCCAAGCCTTCAAGCTCTTCGCGCAGCTGATACAGTGATAACAGCCCCGCTGTCGACAATTTCACTACGCGCGCGCCGGCGTTAGGAATACGCTCAATCAAATGACAGCGCTCTAACCTAGCTAACGCTTCACGCAGCGGTGCCCGGCTTAAATCAAAGCGTTTTGCTAATTCAGGCTCACTGATTTTGGAACCCGGCGCAATATCACCCTCGACAATAGCGCGCTGCATTTCTTGCAGTACGCGGTCGGCAGCGGTTACAGGGATATTTTGGCGGCTTGCATTCATCATATTGTCGACATAATAAAACAGTTGTGTAGTTTTAAGCCGTTTTGGCGCTATTGTCAAGCTAACAAAAACAAGATTGTCGACAATTCATCTAAGATAGGGGCATATTGAGGGATAGCTTAAACATTATTGCCGTGTGCAGTGCCTCTTTAAGCCACTGCACTACAATGGCTGGTTATTTTTTAGACTTTTTTAGACTAAAAAAAGCACTTTATAGACAATCAATGTCTTAAGAGTAAATGTAACGATCAGGCTACACAGTGCGGTTTGTTTATAAAGTCAGGATTTTTGTTGCAGAATTGGAAACTGCTTTTATTACACAGCACGCGAAGTGGCAGAAAAAATATTAGCGGTATGGCAGGTAAAATACGGTGTATTAACTACACTCAATTTACATCATGACTTTTCGATAGCGCACGGCTCATTCCCTATGAGCCATTCCCCTAAGCCCAGAACAAGATAATTAGTTCTGGGCTTCTTTTATGCAGCAACGCCTAATTAACTACCGTTACGCCACTAAACGACGGCGCTGCGCCAAAGGAAATAATCGATAGAAGTTTTCAGTGGTTGCGCTGGCCAATTCAGTAATGCTGACCGCTTTAACTTCTGCAATGGCAGCAGCAACATCAGTAACATAAGCCGGTTGATTGGTTTTACCACGGTGCGGTACCGGCGCTAGATAAGGGGCATCAGTTTCGATCAGTAAGCGATCTAACGGCAGTTTTTTCACGACATCACGTAATTCTGCTGCATTACGAAAGGTCATAATGCCAGATATCGAAATATAAAAGCCTAAATCTAAGGCCGCTTTTGCCATCTCATAGCTTTCGGTAAAGCAATGCAAAACGCCACCGGCGCTTTCAGCCTGATGCGACTTTAATAATGCAATAGTATCAGTGCGCGCATCACGCGTATGAATAATCAAGGGTTTAGTTAACTGGCGAGCCACACTAATGTGTTTAACAAAGGCATCTTGCTGCGTCGCTTTACTCTCTGGGCTATAAAAATAATCCAGACCGGTTTCCCCCACCGCCACAACACGCTCAGCACTGGCGAGCTTCAGTAACTGCAGCTCATCAACGGTGCCTTCTTGATGCAGCGGATGCTCGCCACATGAAATCGATACACCTGCAAAAGGTTGCACCAAATCAGCCATCGCATCGAATTCAGCTAAGGACACACTGACACACAGTAAATGTTCAATTTGCCGTTTTTCAGCGGCGGCAATCACCTGCTCAAGGCTCATACCCAATTTGTCGAGTTCTAACCGATCTAAATGACAATGCGAATCTATAAACAAAACAACCTCGAAAATACTGCTGTTATTCAAGTGAATAACGTTACATGGTGTAAGTGGCTTCTGCACTTCCTAACATGCCACCTAATAATTTTTCAATGCGATCACTTAAGCCATGTTTATCATCAATAAAGGCCACACCGACACCCGCCGGATTAGAGCTTTGCGCACCTAAAGGTGATACCCAGGCTACTTTACCCGTCGCTACAATAGGTTCAAGTGTATCGGGCAAGGTTACGCTAAGGGCTAACGATTGGCCCATTTTAAATACTCTAGCCGAGCGGATAAAAAGCCCACCGTTTTTTAAAAACGGCATGTAGCACTTATATAACTCTTTGCCATCATTGAAATTTAATGCAACTTCTTCCATTTTCGCTCCTCTGCTTATTCAGCAGACTATTAGGGCTTGTTGAACTTTTATAAGGGTTTTATCGCATCGTCGCCAGTATTAATGTAGCGTTTGGCTGCTAGTAGGGCATTTTACTACTCCGCTACCGCTTGCCAAAAGGCGCGCGGCTAAACACCTTGTGCGTTAATTCAACTTACGATACCACAAGGTATGCGTTGTTGGCTGCTAGGCGGCATCGAAGCCAAAATAAACACCACACACGTATAACAACAATTGGCTTAGCGGCGGCGCATGATACTTTTAAATTCAAGCAATAAGGCGGTTAACGCCAGTGTTTTATTCTGCCCTAAAATCTGTTGCTCGTCACGACGCCAACGATAATACACTAGTTGCAAGCGTTGCAGTGCTTCAGGCGCCACATCTGAATGCTGGTTACACCACTGCGTTAAGAAATAACCCAATATTTGCGCACAGTCGGTACGGCCTTCTAAGTTTTTCACTAGCGTACTTAAGCCCGACTCATCCTGCAATAGCAGCGACAGTGCGGCCAGTAACTCTTCAATTTCTGCCGCCGTATTGCCTTGCAACAACGCCAACGCCTGTAACGGCGCACCACCACTAAAAGCAAACAAAAAACGCGGCAAACTGCCTTGATACTGCTGACTTAACCAATCAAACAAGTTGGCTTCATTTAAGGTGGGTAAACTCCAGCGCTGACAACGGCTGAGCAAGGTAGCTTTTAAACGCTGGGGCTGGCTGGTTTGCAGCACCAGATAACAGCCTTGTGGTGGCTCTTCTAAGGTTTTAAGTAAGGCATTCGCCGCCGCTTCCGTTAGCCGCTGCACTTCGGATAGCACAATCACTTTATTGCCGTGTTGTTGGGCAGCGCCTTGCGTAAAGTCGATTAGACGGCGAATTTCATCCACACCAATACTGTTATTCTCTTGGTTTAAGGTTAATAAATCAGGATGGTTACCCGCCGCTAACAGCAAGCAGCTTTTACATTGGCCGCAAGCCATGTCTGCTTGCCGATTTTTACATAACAGTAATGCGGCTAATGCTTGGCTTAATAGCTGTTTGCCTGTGCCAGGGGCACCGGTTAATAAAATAGCATGGGCTAAATGCTGCTCACTGGCCAACCGAGCCAGTTGCGCTAAGGGCGAAGCCAACCAAGGCATAGCACTTAACGGGATATCACTCATAACATGGCCTCAGCCAAGGCGTGCTCTAAAGCTGTGGCCACTTGCTCAATCGATTGCGCCGCATCAATAATCACAATACCCGGCTCACTGTGCGCAATGGCTAGGTATTTTGCGCGAGTGCGTTCAAAAAAAGCCAATTGTTCCTGCTCAATACGATCGAGTTGCCCACGATGCGCAGCCCTGCTTAAACCAATAGCCGGATCAATATCTAAATACAAGGTTAAATCGGGCTGCGTGTTACCCAGCAGCGCTTTGCGTAGGTCGTTAATCAATTGTTCGTTTAACTGCCGACCACCGCCTTGATAAGCACGTGAAGATAAATCATGCCGATCGGCTAAAATACACTGGCCAGCGGCTAAAGTCGGTTCAATCACATTACGTAATAATTGTACTCGCGCCGCATACATTAACAACAGCTCGGTCTCGGCGGCAATTTGCTCAGCCGGATCCGCGTGTTTGACTAACGTTCTTAATTGTTCAGCCAGAGGCGTACCACCGGGCTCGCGAGTGCACACCACCTGATGGCCATGCTTTTCTAACCAGCGTTTTACTGTGGCCATTGCCGTACTCTTGCCGGCGCCTTCAAGCCCTTCGATGACAATAAACTTGCCTTGCTTAGTCATGTTATTTTCCAAGAATATATTTTTTAACCGCAGCATTATGCTGCTCAAGTGATTGTGAAAACACATGCGAGCCGTCACCACGACTGACAAAATAAAAGTAATCGCTTATCTCGGGTTGCGCAGCGGCAATTAACGCGCTGCGACTGACTAATGAGATCGGGCCAGGTGGTAAGCCATGATGGCGATAGGTATTGTAACGATGTGGATCACGTAAATTAGCGCGTGTGATACGGCCACTGTATTCGGTTAAACCGTAAATAACGGTCGGGTCCGTTTGTAAGCGCATATTGCTTTGTATGCGATTGATAAACACAGAGCTGACCAAGGCGCGCTCACTGGCGAGGCCGCTTTCCTTTTCAATAATAGAGGCCATAATCAGTAATTCGTAGGGGTTTTGCAGCGGTAAAGTGCTTTGGCGCTGCTGCCAATAACGCTCTAGCTCCGTTTTTAAAGCTTGATGCGCTCGGCGCCAAATGTCGCTAGCTTTACTATTGGCGGTATAAAAATAGGTATCGGGATAAAACAGGCCTTCTAACTCTTGCTCTACCCGGCCGGTTTGCGCCAATGTGCCCCAGGCTTCAGGCCAACTGATCAGTTCAGCGAGTTTATCACTACTGTCAATATCTTGAATTAAATACGGCAAATCGGCAAAACGCTGCCAACTTTGCGCTAGGGTTTCACCTTCAATTAAAGTGACGCTAAATTGCGCCACCTTGCCACTTCGAAACAACGCCAACGCTTCGCTAAGAGAACTTTGGCTAGGCACTCGATAAACGCCTTGTTGTAACTGAGCGAGCTGCGGCTGCTGTTTAACATACAATTTTAAAACGTAACAATCTATGGCGGTTAATTGCTGTTGGTTTTGCCAATCGCGGCATAAACTACGCACTGATGTACCCGCTTTAAGGGTATAAAGGCTGTCACTGAAGGTCACCGTCTTTGCTAAAGTTGTGGTGGTTAATTGCTGCCAACCTGAATAAAGCAGCACGATGATTAACACTACCAACAGTGGTAGCCAGGCCAAAACTCGTTTTAACATAGCATCTCTTGCTGTAATTGCAGCACAGGTTCAAGCGGTAACGCTCGACCAGACAATTGCCGTACCGGTGCCACACCTAGCAAGGCGTTACAAATAAACATCGCTTCAACTTGGTCTAGTTCGGCTAAAGACAAGCAGCGTTCTTGAAACTGCGCTTGTTCGCTTAAAATATGCTGACGCATCACACCTGCTACTCCAGCTAAATGCAGTGGCGGTGTATACCACTTGCCCTTTAGTTGATAAAACAGATTGGCGGCCGTTGCTTCGGTAAGCTGTTGTTGTTGATCGGCCACGAGCAAATCATCAAAGTCAGTTTTCGCCAGCTCTTGTTTTAACAACACTTGCTCAAGCCGATTAGTATGTTTAAGCCCAGCCAATGCCGGTTGAATGGCCAAGCGTAATTGCGCGATGCCAACACGGATCCCTTGTTCTCGCCAGCGTTGATAATCGGGCATCGGAGCATGATACAAATACACCAAGGCTGAACTATGCGGACTTGGTGCATAACCTCGCCCGCCAATGCCTCGGGAGATCAATAATTTAATTACGCCATTACTGTTTTGATTGGCCGCTTCTGTCAACACCGCTTGTGTTAAGGCAGACCAATCGATGGCGGGCATCGATAATCGTGTTACCGATAACTGTAAGCGCGCTAGGTGCAGTGGCCACAACTGTGGCTGACCTTGCTTAATCGCAATGGTAGTAAAGACACCATCACCGTATTGCAACGCTCGGCAACCTGCAGCGATCTGCAATTGTTCAGTGTCTTTAATCAGAATAATGTCAGCCGACATAGCACGCCTGCACAGAAAAATATGCGCAAGTATGCCTTAATCTGTCATTAAAACAAAGCGCTCAGCGGGCAAAACAGCGCCGTGGGTTTACCGGCTATTATTTTAAAATGTCGGTTTAATTAAGTGATATCTCGTTCAGTGCATAGGGCAACGAAGATCCCGCAGTTTAATAGGCGCAGGGATCTGACCCTTGAAGCCGGTGGAGAAAATGTCTACCCCAAGGTGGCTGGCACACAGAAAAAATTGCCCTTCTTTCATATAGCGCAGTGCATTCAGCGAAAAACGCGCCGCACAACTTTGCCGGGGCACGCTGTGAACCCGTCTAGGTCACTTGCATACTTCATCCTGAAGTGTACCCTTCGGGCCAGCGTACCGTTGTTCAAATTTGTTCCCGACAAATTTGTCTGTTTTTCATCCCTGAAAAACACGGTTCTGGACAAAGTGTACTGCGTGCCATCTGCCTCAAAATGTTCATGAGAATGCCATCTAAACTTGAAAGCTTGCGGTGATTTTTGCAGACGCATTGGGGTAGCGTTTTCGTAACAGCAGCAGGGATGCTGCGCAGGCTGAAAGGGCACAGGGAGGTGATCCTTGAAGCCGGTGGAGAAAATGTCTACCCCAAGGTGGCTAGCACACAATAAAATTGCCCTCCTTGCATATAGCGCAGTGCATCCAGCGACAAGCGCGCCGCACAACTTTGCCGGGGCACGCTGTGAACCCGTCCCTGGGCACTCCTCTTTGGCATCCATGCCAAAGACGTCCCCAGACAAAGTGTCCTCTGCACTTTTCGCTTCGTTAAATACCATTTGAACCTTTAGATAATGTAATACTTAGCAGGTCGCTATGAAACTCAACGATTTAACTAAAAGCCAATCATAAAAAACCGCGCTATAAAGCGCGGTTTTTCAACAAGCACAGCGGGTTAGATCTTCTTGAACAGAATAGAACCGTTAGTACCACCAAAACCGAAAGAGTTACATAACGCATACTCTAACTGGGCTTGGCGACTTTCATGCGGCACATAATCTAAATCACAACCGTCACTTGGGTTGTCCAAGTTAATGGTTGGAGTCACCAACTGATCTTGCAGTGACAACACCGTAATAATCGACTCAACTGAACCGGCGGCACCTAACAAGTGACCGATCATTGATTTCGATGAACTGACCATCACTTTATCAATGTTGCTGGCAAACACAGATTTAATTGCACTGGTTTCGGCCAAATCACCGGCCAGCGTTGAAGTACCATGTGCATTGATGTATTGCACTTGATCCGCATTGACAGCCGCATCATTTAAGGCGTTTTGCATTGCCCGAGCGGCACCGGCACCGTTTTCTGGTGGTGAAGTCATGTGATAAGCATCACCGCTCATACCAAAACCGACTAGCTCTGCATAAATTTTCGCACCACGGGCTTTCGCGTGCTCGTACTCTTCCAGCACCATCACACCTGCGCCATCACCTAACACAAAACCATCACGGTCTTTATCCCAAGGGCGGCTGGCTTGTTGTGGCGCATCGTTGCGCGTTGACAGCGCACGAGCGGCACCAAAGCCCCCCATACCTAATTCCGTAGAGGCTTTTTCAGCGCCCCCGGCCACCATCACATCGGCATCACCATATACAATCATTCGCGCGGCTTGGCCGATATTGTGTACACCCGTAGTACAGGCAGTAACAATACTGATATTCGGGCCCTGCAAACCAAGCATAATAGACAGCTGACCGGCGATCATATTGATAATGGTAGACGGGACAAAGAAAGGCGATAAACGCTTCGGACCGCTGTTGATTAACTTTGTATGATTTTCTTCAATCAAGCCTAAACCACCAATACCTGAGCCGATAGCGGCGCCGATACGGTGAGCGTTTTGCTCGGTAACTTCCAATCCGGAGTCACGAAATGCCTGAATAGCCGCAGCAACACCGTATTGGATAAATAAATCCATTTTTTTAGTGTCTTTTGCTGGGAAATACGGCTCTACGTCAAAGTTTTTGACTAAGCCGGCAAATTTAGTTGTATAAGCGCTGGTATCAAAGTGCTCAATTAGACTAATACCGCTTTTCGCTTGCTGCAGTGCTTGCCAGCTGCTTGCGACATCATTGCCTAATGGCGTCAGCATACCTAAACCTGTTACCACTACACGACGTTTTGCCACCGTGTCCTCCGTTAGTACCTGTTTTTCTGATTCTTAAAACGAAAACGGGTAGCCGCGCTACCCGTTTTGCAAACCTTTAGCTTATTCAGCGTGGGCTTTGATGTAATCGATGGCTGATTGCACCGTAGTGATTTTTTCAGCTTCTTCGTCTGGAATTTCAGTATCGAATTCTTCTTCTAACGCCATCACTAATTCAACAGTGTCCAGTGAATCAGCGCCTAAGTCATCAACGAATGAGGCTTCGTTTTTAACTTCGTCTTCTTTAACGCCCAGTTGTTCGATAATGATTTTCTTAACGCGATCTTCGATGTTGCTCATCTTTTCTTCCTTTTTCTCATATAAATCGCAACAATTCGTGCAATTTGGTGTGGCGCTAGTTTATTCGTAAGCTTAGGTTGTTGCAAGCAATGCGATAGGCATTTTTTGCTGGTCAAACCTGATTCGCTTACACCATATACATACCGCCGTTAACGTGAACTGTTTCGCCGGTGATATAAGCTGCGTGCGTAGAAGCCAAAAACGCCACTGTTGCTGCTATTTCTTCTGGCTGCCCTAAACGATTAGCCGGCACTTGCGAGAAAATAGCGGTTTTTTGCTCTTCAGACAACTCTTTCGTCATGTCTGTATCAATAAAACCTGGCGCAACTGCGTTTACGGTAATTCCGCGTGATGCAACTTCTTTTGCTAACGACTTAGTAAAGCCTAAAACACCGGCTTTGGCTGCAGCATAATTGGTTTGACCGGCATTACCCATTGAGCCAACGACTGAGCCAATAGTAATGATGCGACCGAAACGTTTTTTCATCATGCTGCGTAACACTGCTTTGCTTAAGCGAAATACCGATGTCAAATTGGTTTGCATAATATCAAACCATTCATCATCTTTCATCCGCATTAGCAGGTTATCGCGAGTAATACCGGCATTATTGACTAAAATGTCGATTTCACCAAATTGATTTTTAATTTGCTCAAGGCAAGCGTCAACCGAAGCGGTATCGGTGACGTTTAGCACTAAACCCGCACCCTGCTCACCAAGATACTCACCAATGGCAGCCGCGCCTTTTTCAGTGGTTGCCGTGCCCACAACTTTAGCGCCTAACGCGGCTAATTGCTCTGCAATAGCTCGGCCAATACCACGACTTGCGCCAGTCACTAACGCAACTTTGCCTTCTAAACTGATAAAATTATTCATTTAAATACCCTTATTCTGCTGCTAGCGCGGCGGTAAGCGACGTTGCATCATTAACTGAAGCGGTTTTCAGCTCTTTATTAATGCGTTTAATTAAGCCACTTAAAACTTTGCCTGCGCCTAATTCCAGCACCTCGGTAACGCCTTGCGCGGCGAAGTACTCAATAGTTTCAGTCCAACGCACTGGGCTGTATAGCTGACGGATCAGGGCATCTTTGATCTCTGCTTGCACATTCGTTGCCATGACATCAACGTTATTGACCACAGGCGTACTAGGCGCAGCAAAGTGCAGTGCCGCTAAATCTAAAGCAAGTTGCTCCGCAGCGGGACGCATTAACGCACAGTGTGACGGAACGCTGACCGGTAAAGGTAAGGCACGTTTTGCGCCAGCGGCTTTACACGCTTCACCAGCACGCTCTACTGCCGCTTTATGACCAGCAATCACCACTTGACCAGGAGAGTTGTAATTAACCGGTGAAACCACCTCACCTTGTGCCGCTTCTGCACAGGCTTTGGCAATAGCCGCATCGTCTAAACCAATAATGGCTGACATAGCCCCCACACCAGCAGGTACCGCCTGTTGCATATAGTGGCCACGCTTTTCTACCAGCTTAACCGCATCGCCAAGTGACAACACCCCCGCACAGACTAACGCCGAATACTCACCTAATGAGTGCCCTGCAAAATACGCCGGAGCCGCACCGTTTTGTTGTTGCCATAAACGCCATACCGCAACAGATGCCGCTAATAAGGCCGGCTGTGTGCGATGCGTTTCATTTAATTCTGACTCAGGGCCAGTTGAAACCAGCGCCCAAAGATCATAACCCAAAGCAGCAGAGGCTTCGGCAAAAGTGTCTTGAACCACGGTATGTTGCTGATATAGCTCGTTAAGCATACCCACGCTTTGTGAACCCTGACCGGGAAACACGATGGCAAGTTTAGTAGTCATAGTGATCCTGAAAAATTAATAACGAATTAACGCAGACGCCCAAGCGAAACCACCGCCGAACGCTTCTAGTAATAAGGTTTGGCCACGTTGAATACGACCATCACGGATCGCTTCATCCAAAGCAGTGGGCACTGTGGCGGCCGACGTATTGCCATAACGATCAAGGTTAATCACCACTTGATCCATCGACATATCTAACTTACGCGCTACCGCAGCAATAATACGTAAATTTGCTTGATGCGGCACCAGCCAGTCAATATCAGACTTCTGCATATTGTTGGCCTCTAACGTCTGCTCAACCACTTGCGACAGCTTGTTAACGGCCACTTTGAACACGTCGTTGCCTTTCATGCTGCCCCACGATTCGTGTACCGACTTTTCATCGCCACGGATCGGATTATTCACGTACAGCAGCTCTGAATATTTACCATCGGCATGAATATGGGTCGATAAAATACCGGGTTGCTCTGAAGCTTCTAGCAATACCGCACCGGCGGCATCACCAAATAAAATCACCATGGAGCGATCTTCAGGGCTGACTAATTGCGATAAACAATCTGAGCCAATCACCAAGATCCGCTTTGCCATACCGCTTTTAATATATTGATCGGCAATACTTAAGCCATAACAGAAGCCGGCGCAAGCCGCAGCTATATCAAAGGCAGGAATGCCTGGAATATCTAGATCGCGCTGAATTTCACAAGCCGAGCTCGGTAATGAACGCGCCGAGCTGGTGGTGGCGCAAATGATCAGATCAATGGTGTTTTTATCGATGCCGGCAGCTTCAATTGCTTTGAAAGCAGCAGCAGTACCCATACTGGCAACTGATTCATCAGGGCCAATAATGCGGCGCTCTTTAATGCCAGTACGCTCGATAATCCATTCGTCTGTGGTTTCTACCATAGACTCTAGGTCCGCATTGGTGCGAACCAGTGACGGGAAATAACTCCCGGTACCAATAATTCTTGAGTACATGCTACCCTATGCTTTATCAATAAGAACTTGTTCCAACCGATCTTTTATTTTGGCTGGCACTTGGCGTTCAACCTCGCGCACAGCTTGTCGGATGGCACTTAAAAATGCGTCTTTTGTCGCATTGCCATGACTTTTCACTACGATGCCGCGCAATCCTATCAGACTTGCACCATTATAGTGGTCGGGGTTCATTCCCTGATAAAGACTTTTTAGCACAGGTTTAAACAACCAGCTTAATAAAGCCGCTAATGGCCGTTGTTTAATACTCTGTTGCGCCCGCTTAATAATCAGCTTGGCAACGCCTTCACAGGTTTTCAGCGCGACATTACCCACAAAGCCGTCACAAACAATCACATCAGCCTTGCCAGAAAAAATATCATTGCCTTCAATATAGCCGATATAATTCAAACCGTTGCATTCGGTTAATAATTGCGAGGCACGTTTTATTTGATCTGAGCCTTTAATTTCTTCCTCGCCCATGTTCAGCAAGGCCACCCGAGGGGCTTTAATACCAATAACTTGCTCGGCCATCACCGCGCCCATCATGGCAAATTGAAATAACGTATCCGCATCACAGTTTACCGTAGCACCTAAATCCAACATATAAACCGGATTACCTTGGCAACTGGGCAAAGCACTGATTAATGCTGGTCGCTCCACGCCGTTAAGCATTTTTAACACATAATGTGCGATTGCAATTAAGGCACCGGTATTGCCGGCGGAGACACAGGCGTGGACTTGTTCTTGTTCAACCAGTTCTAAGGCATGACGCATGGCACTTTCACGTTTGCTGCGTAACGCTAACGCCGGCTTGTCGGCCATAAGTACTTGCTCAGTACTGTGCACAAAACGAATACGCGGTTCGTCGACCACACCAGCAAGCTTTAACGCTTGTTCTAGTACTGGCTGATCACCACATAAGACTAGTTGAAGATGAGGGAATTCTTGAAGCGCTGCCAGAGCGGCAGGAATAGTAGATTGGGGGCCGAAGTCGCCCCCCATCATATCTAAAGCCAAAGAAGGCTTTAGCTGCTGCACGTGCTTACCGGTTAGGATAAGTGCGTCCAGACTTATTTTACTTTACGGCCTTTGAAGTAACCATCGGCAGTAATGTGGTGACGACGGTGAGTTTCACCGGTAGTTGCGTCAACTGACAGCGTAGGGCCAGTTAATGCATCATGTGAACGGCGCATGTCACGACGTGCACGAGATTTTTTGTTTTGCTGAACAGCCATTGTATTTCTCCTAAATCACTTTTTTTTCAATTCTTGCAGTATAGCGAATGGGTTGGGCTTTTCTGGCTCTGGCCCGATATCACCGAAGCTAAGTGAGTCAGGATCAACCTGACAATCAACCGCATCATGCATCGGAAACAGTGGCAATGCCAGAATGAGTTCATCCTCAATCAACTGCCGTAAATTAATCTCGCCGTGCTCATCACGCTCGACCACGTCATAGCGCTCAGGAATCAATTCCAAAGCCGCGTTATCATCTCCTTTAACAGGAGTATATGCAAAACTTACGTCTAGTGTGAGTGGTATGGGTTCACCACAACGTTCACATTTAACACTTACCTGGCAATGCGCTGTACCGTTTAACACAGTAAGGTTTTGCTGGTCAATTTCGCATTCAATTCTGACTGTTACGTCGTCTTGGTACGCCATTAACCCTTCTTTAAGACGGATTAAGGTGTTTAGTGGCACTATACCGGAGTAACCGGAACGTTTTTGTGCTGCTTTAACCGGATCGAGCGTAACAGGTATTTTCAATTTTTGCATAAGGCGCGCATCATATAGAAGCAGCCCCTTGCTGTCAAAGGGTTCTGCAGGTTTTTCAACATTTTTGTCAGCAGGCTATTATAGTGTGCACCCTGTTGTTTATAAAAGGACTATTTTGTGACTATTGCCGAACGCCCTTCATTATATTTAGCTTCAACCTCGCCCTACCGTCGTGCGTTGTTAAGTAAATTAACTGAAAATTTTCAATGTATTGCCCCCAACACGATTGAAACACCCCGTGTCGGTGAAAGCGCCGCAGCCTTGGTACAGCGTTTAGCAACAGAAAAAGCACACGCCGTGGCCAGCACGTTAACGAGTGGCTTAGTGATTGGTTCAGATCAAGTGGCGGTATTTGGTAAAGAGATTATTGGCAAACCGCATACGGAAGAAAAAGCCTGCGCGCAATTACGTCAATTTAGCGGCCATGCGGTGCAATTTCTTACGGGTTTAGCCGTAGTTAATGCCGCAACAGGTGAAACACAAACCACACTTGATTGTTTTAATGTGCATTTTCGCACATTGACTGAGGCAGAGATCCGCTGTTACGTGGCACGAGAACAGCCGTTGGATTGCGCTGGAAGCTTTAAAAGCGAAGGCTTAGGCATTTGTTTATTCAGTAAATTAGCAGGCGATGATCCTAACAGCTTAATCGGCTTACCACTAATTAAGCTGTTGCAGCTGCTGCGCCAGGCTGGCCGAGATCTGTTACTTGAGCCTTAACAGCGCTTAGCGCACCCAAGCGGGTAAATCCGCTAGGCGATCGATAATGGCTAAAGGCGCATATTGTTGCAACACAGCAACGTCATGGGCGCCATGGCTCACCCCAATCCTTGGCATGGCAATAGCCTGCGCCATTTTCAGATCATGACTGGTATCCCCCACCATAATCGCTTCATTGGCGGCTACACCAAGCTGTTGAATAATTTGCTGTAACATATCGGGATGGGGTTTTGATTGTGCTTCATCGGCACAGCGACTGGTGGCAAAATAGCGTGCCAAGCCGGTTTCGGCAAACATGCGATCTAAGCCTTTGCGCGCCTTTCCCGTGGCTACGGCTAATAGCACATTACGCTCAGCTAATTGCTGTAACACCTGCTCGGCATCGGCAAATAACGGTGTCGGCGTGGTATCGTGCTGCACATATTGATCGCGATAATGCTCAAATAGTTGCTGCCGCTGCGCGGAATTGGCGCTTGGAAACAACATGTCAAACGCCGGATCTAAGCTTAAACCAATAATATGCCGCACCGCGGCCGTGCTTGGCACAGCAATACCGGTATGCAAGGCAGCGGCTTGCATCGACGAGACAATTCGCCCAACGGAATCCATGACGGTGCCATCCCAATCGAAAATCACTAACTTGACTGCTGACATCTTATTTTCTCGTTAATTGGCTCATGGCTTGGTTTAACTGCTCATCCAGCGGGGCTTCAAACCGCATGGTTGTCTCGGTGCCGGGATGCATAAAACTTAAACTATAAGCATGTAAAAATAACCGATTAAGCCCAATTTTATTCATTTGGCTACTAAAGGTGTTATCACCGTATTTATCATCGCAAGCTATCGGGTGACCTTTACAGGCGGTATGAACCCGAATTTGGTGGGTACGGCCTGTTACCGGAAAGGCTTCCACTAAGGTGCCTTCCTGATAACGCTGCAAAATACGAAAACGCGTTTCCGATTCTTTACCTTCTTTAGCATCGACCCGTACCACTCGCTCACCCGATTGCAGCGTGTTTTTCTTTAACGGCTCGGTCACTTTACGTATTTTGTTGTCCCAATCACCCGATACTAACGCCCAATATTTTTTCTCAACGGTTTTATCACGTAACTGAGCATGTAAATGCGTTAACACCGAACGCTTCTTAGCAATCATTAAACAGCCCGAGGTATCACGGTCTAAGCGGTGAACTAATTCAAGATGTTTCGCCAAGGGCCGCAGAGCCCGTAAGGCTTCAATAACGCCAAACTGCAAGCCACTGCCGCCATGAACCGCCATACCTGAAGGTTTGTTTAACACGATTAAATCAGCGTCTTCAAACAAGATATGCTGCTCTAAATCTTTTACCATGCTCAGCTTAACAGAGATGGCATCCGGCTCTGCGGCAACGGTAAACGGCGGTACACGCACCACATCGTCAGCTTGCAGCTTGTATTCAGGTTTGATGCGTTTTTTGTTGACCCGCACCTCACCTTTTCGTAAAACCCGATAAATGACACTTTTAGGTACGCCACGCAACCGGGCAATCAGAAAGTTATCTATGCGCTGACCAATAAAATCACTTTCGATTTCAATCATTTGCACCGGCAATTTTATTTCATCAGTCATGGCTTTAAATTACTCTGCTAATATTACAATTCAGTTGCTATCCAAGGCGGAATAGTGGGATAATCACCCCGCTAATTCTGCCGAGTTTCGGCAATTAGGGCGCTCACAGTGACATAAGAGACGTTGTGCGGCACCGTCAGGGGATGTGATCATACCGAAATCGTGGTGAAAACCAATGTTTTTTATACCCCCGGCGTTTACTCACTGCCATTTGCCTGAGGTAATGTTGCGTAATTTGTTACCAACAACGGCAAAACACAAGATCCGGTCACCGAGCAAAAAATAAAGATTAGCCAGAACGCAGCGCTTTATGGCGATGTGTGTCAGATTTAAAAACGAAGACAGTTTAGCCTGCCCCAACAATACGTGTAGGCTCGCTACTGTAACGAGTAAAAAATTAGGTTCCCTCAAGCACCCAGTCGGGAGACTGCAGCATTATGTGTTTGATAACGTCTGAACACCCAGGTGCCCGGAAAAGTTGTGTTGTGGCTGCATAAATGAGTCACCCAACAATGAAAAGAATGTTAATTAACGCAACGCAAGAAGAAGAAATTCGTGTTGCATTGGTCGATGGCCAAAAACTGTATGACCTGGATATCGAAAGCCCAGGCCATGAACAAAAAAAAGCGAATATTTATAAAGGCAAAATCACCCGTGTTGAACCCAGTCTAGAAGCGGCCTTCGTCGATTATGGTGCTGATCGTCATGGTTTTTTACCGCTAAAAGAAATTTCCCGTGAATATTTTCCCTCTGGTTATAGCTTCGATGGCCGCCCTAACATTAAGGAAGTGGTTAAAGAAGGTCAGGAAGTCATCATCCAAATTGATAAAGAAGAACGCGGCCAAAAAGGCGCTGCGCTAACGACGTTTATCAGTTTAGCCGGTTCTTACTTGGTATTAATGCCCAACAACCCGCGTGCGGGGGGGATTTCTCGTCGCATTGAAGGTGACGAGCGTCAAGAGTTAAAAGATTCGTTAGGCCAACTAGAAATGCCCGATGGCATGGGCTTAATTGTGCGTACTGCCGGTGTGGGTAAATCTTACGAAGAGCTAGATTACGACTTAAAAGCGCTATTAAAGCATTGGTCAGCCATCACCGAAGAAGCTAAAAAGCGGACGGGTCCGTTCTTAATTCACCAAGAAAGCAACGTGGTTTTCCGTGCGATCCGTGATTATTTACGTCGTGATGTTGGCGAGATCTTAATTGATAGCCAGAAAATCTTTGAAGAAGCTAAAGTGTATATCCAACAGTTCCGCCCTGATTTTGCCCACCGGGTAAAAATGTATCAGGGTGAAGTGCCGTTGTTTATGCATTACCAAATTGAAAACCAGATTGAAACCGCCTTCCGCCGCGAAGTGCGTTTACCTTCGGGTGGCTCTATTGTTATCGATAGTACCGAAGCGTTAACCGCCATTGACATTAACTCGTCAAAAGCAACCAAAGGCGGCGATATCGAAGAAACCGCCTTTAATACCAACCTAGAAGCGGCCGATGAAATTGCTCGCCAATTACGTTTACGTGACTTAGGTGGCTTAATTGTTATCGACTTTATCGACATGACGCCGGTGCGCCATCAACGTGAAGTAGAAAACCGTTTAAAAGATGCGGTAAAACAAGATCGCGCTCGGGTGCAAATTGGCCGGATTTCGCGCTTTGGTTTGTTAGAGATGTCACGCCAGCGTTTACGCCCTTCACTAGGTGAATCAGCCGGACACGTCTGCCCTCGTTGTCATGGCCGTGGCACTATCCGCAGTATTGAATCGTCTGCCTTATCAATCTTACGTTTAATTGAAGAAGATGCGATTAAAGACAACACCAGCCAGATCCATGCGCAGGTACCGGTGTCTGTTGCCACGTATTTAATGAACGAAAAGCGTGAAGGTGTGCGTCGTATTGAACAGCGAAATGGTATTCGGGTGTTTATTATCCCGAATGAGCATTTAGAAACGCCGAACTACGAAGTGACACGTATTCGTATCGACGAAGAAATCGAAGATGCCAGCTACACTCTGCCTAAAGTGCCAGAGCACAGCACTAAGCTGTATCAGCCAAGCAGCGAAACAGTTAAAGAAAAACCTGCGGTTTCTGCGTTAAGCTTATCACAAGCGTCTGCTCCGGTAGCTGCACCTGTTGCGCCAGCAGCGGCGCCAGCCAGCCCTGCCCGTCCTGCTGCTACGCCAACAACACCAGGTTTAGTCAGTCGGTTGGTCGCCTGGTTAAGCAGTGTATTTGCACCAGCAACTCCCCCTGCCGAAACCACGCCAGTGACTAAAGAGCAGAAAACCAGCAGCACGAAAGAGCCGCGTAACGAGCAACGTCCTGATCGCAACGACAACTCACGTCGTCGTAACAATCGTCGTCGTCGCCCGGATCAAGATAAAACAGCAGATAAAGCGGTTGAAAAACCCGTTGAAAAAGCAGCGGCTGTTGAAGAGAAAGCGCCTCGTCCAGAGCGTAATCGTCCACAATCGCAAGATAAACCTGCTCGCGCTGCGGAACCTCGTAAAGCCGCAGCTGAGCCACGTGCTGAAAAAGCGTCGGCAGAAACAGCGGATGAACCAAACAGCCGTGCTGCAGCCGCTGAACGTCGGCAACGTCGCAATCTGCAACGCTCTGTACGTTTAGCTAAAGCGGAAGCTGCCGACACGCTAGCACCGGCTGCCGTTGCGGTTGACGCTGCCAAAGCAGAAACGGCTGCAGCAAGCCAAGCGCCAGCAAAAGATCAGGTTAACGCCGTTGAAACCGCAACCCTTACTGCGGCGCCAGCCGTTGTTGAAACCGCCAGCCCTGCAGCTGACGTCAAGGACTCGAGCGTGACAGAGCCCGTGGTAGTCGCCGAGGCTTCGCCAATCAGCGAAACTAAACCGGCTGCTGAAACGGCTATCGCAACTGCTGAAAGCGTTGCCACGGACAGTAACAAAACAGAGGCAGAAACAGCCACTACAACTGAAAGCCACTCTGACACAGAAAGTGCTGAGCCTCGCAGTCGCAGTCGTCGTTCGCCACGGCATTTACGTGCCGCCGGTCAAAAGCGTCGTAAAGAACAAACCGACACGACAGCTACCACTGAAGAGCCGGTTGCCACAGAAAGTACTGAGGCGAATGCTACAGAGAGTACTGAGGCGAATGCCACAACTGACGCGGTAGAGCCTATCACGTCAGAGCCTGTAGCGGATGTCGCTGATACCCCTGCGATTGACGCTGAGAAGCCAACACGCAGCCGTAGCCGTCGTCGCCCAGCCAAAGCCAGTGCTGACACAGTGAAAGCAGATGAGACTGCAGCGGCCACTGTTGCAACCGATGAAGCGGCATCAGCCCCTGTGGTAACTGAGCAAAGCCCGCAACAGCAAAAGCTAGAATTAGCTGAGCCGGAAGCGACGCCTGCCGCGGTGGTTGTACCTACTGAGCCGGTAAAAGCCCCTGCTACAGCAGCAAAAGCTGAAGAAGTGACGGCTGAAGCTGTGCCCGTGGCAGCCGAAAACAGTAACAAGGCTGCCGCCGAAGTAACGCCAGTTGATCTAACGCCAGCTGAAGTAGCAACACCGGTTGTCGCTGAAGCGACTGCACCGGCTGAAGCTGACGTTGCTGCCCCAGCAGCTGCGGCTGCGGCTCCAGTTGCAGCTGCACCGGCTAAAGAGGAACCGGCTAAAGCCGCTCCTGCTAAAGCTGAAGCGGTAACAGCCGCCCCTGTTGTCGCAGCTCAACCTAAAGCAGCAGCAAAAGCTACAGGCAGTCGCTTTGGTAGCATGGTCGTAGCAGAAATGACGAAACCACAAACCGTTACAGAAGAAGCCAAAACAGACGTCGTCACGGCAGTCACTGCTGAACAACGTCCGGTTGTTAGCTCTTCTAGTCGCCCAGCAGGCTCGGCGTTTGCGCGTCAATCGGCATCAGCACCGATGACTAAACCGGGTAAACCTGAGTAGAATTGTCGCATCTGAGTTAAAAAGCCGGCCTTGCCGGCTTTTTTATTGGCTGTTTTTAGTGCATTATTTTATGCAGCTTGTTTTATTAAGCATGGCTGTAAAATGTGTTTTATATTCGCTAACCTAGGGTGCGACTAAGCTAACATCGCTGCAGCTTGTACTGGCATTATCTGATGCAACCCCGCGCTTGAGTCGACACTTGCAACGGTTTACTGGCAAAGGTTTGTAGTGCCAGCCAGCAAAATGTTATGTCGCAACGGCTTATTGAGCGAGGCAAAATGGCGTAAACAGTCAGTCACCTCAGAATGTTGTTGCGCTTGCTGGGCGGGCTAAAACGGAGCGGGCGTCATGTTGGCAGTTGAGCGCCTACAACACGTTTTTATTGCAGCTGAACCTTGGCAGTAAGTATTGCGGCCATAAAAAACGCCTCATAAAGAGGCGTTTTATAGAAAGCTAACGGTTTAACTTAGAAGTCGTATTTAGCGCTGAACTGCACACGGTGCATATCACCATCTAAACCACTTTCGATTTCACGATTAGCATACTTGTATTCAACACCCATCATAAACTTGGTATTGAACTGGTATAACGCATTGACACTGTAGCTCTGCATGGATTTATTCGCTGAGGTACCGGTCAAGCTGGTGTCATTATCAACATTTAACGCTGAATATAAGAAGGTTGAACGCCACTTGTCATTCCACAGGTGACGATACGCCACGGAGAAAGACGTTGATTTAATGGTTTCAAGTTCAGCATCACTTGTCGTGCCGGTTAATACCGCGCCATTGGAAGCGTTTAAACCGACATAACGGCCTAAACCTTCACCGGTGTTAATGGTAAAACGGATATCATCTTTATTAGCAAGGTTAAATTTACCGCTGAAAGACACACCGTAAGACGCCACGCTGTCATCTAATACGCCGTTTTCGATAGCAATTTGTCGAAGCAAACCGGCCACCCGGAAAGAGGCATTTTCAGTTTTAAAGTTGTAACCTACCGTAAAGTCTGGAGTGGCATTGTCATCTGTGGTGATACGAGTGCCGCCACCAAATGGCGTGACCGTACTTTCTGGGTTTTCTACCGCAATAGAGAAATTACCTGAAGTGTAACGAACCTGAGCTTGACGAATAAAGATAGCCGCATCAGCATTACCGACGAAGTCTAAGGTATCCGGTAAAGACTGTAAGTCCATAAAGTTTGACCAGGTTTGGCCAACTGTCCAATTTTTGTAATTAACAAAAGCATGGCGCATGACGGGGCTGTAACCGTTGGTGGTACGCTCATCGTTACCGTTATTACTGGTTTGAAAATCAAATTCAATACGCCCTGTCATCTTTTCACCGTTACCTAAATCGGTCGAGGTGCTAAAGAAGAAACGCGTTTGACGAGCATGCATATCAAAACGTGTTGTGCTGTCGCCATTGATCGGTGTGACAGAAGGGACATAAAAATCACGCCCAATTGACGCGATGTCTCCGTCTGCATCACTCACCATCATATCAAGTTTGACGTAACCACCGTAACTTACTTCGGTGTCGCCCACTTTAAAGCCGTTGTTCGCATGTGCTGCGCCTGCAGTTAAGGCTAATGCGATAGCCGCAGCTAAGGTATTCCGTGTCTTACTTTGTCTCATCTGGAGTTCTCCATGTTTTTTTATAGTAGTACTGATGTCGTTATTATTGTAACCAAACTCTGAGCGACAGTCTGCATCTTCGCAATTAGCCTTTAGTCGCAATTCGCACTCTGTTTTAACATCGTCTAGACTATGGTCTAATTTCTTTAAACAGCTGTCTCCGTTAGTAATGATTAATAATAATTACGATAATCCGTAGGGGATCATATGACGCAACCAACTCTTTATCCGGTGCCTGAAAAAATCAAGCAGCATTGCCATGTAACTGATGAGCAATATCAAGCACTTTACCAACAATCTATTGAACAGCCTGATCAGTTCTGGGGCGAACAAGCCAAGAAACTGGATTGGATTAAACCGTTTACTCAGGTGAAAGACACCAGCTATGAACTGGGCAAAGTGAAAATCAATTGGTTTGCTGATGGCGTGCTAAATGCCAGTGTTAACTGTTTAGATCGCCATCTTGCCACGCGAGCCAATCAAGTGGCCTTTTATTGGGAAGGTGATGAGCCTGGCGTTGAATCAAAAGTGACCTATCAACAACTGTATGATGAGGTTTGCCAACTCGCCAACGGCATGAAAGCCCTGGGGGTGAATAAAGGTGATCGGGTTACCATTTACTTACCGATGATCCCACAAGCCGCTGTTGCGCTATTAGCCTGTGCTCGAATTGGTGCGGTGCACTCGGTGGTGTTTGCCGGTTTCTCACCTGATGCACTGGGCAGCCGTATCGTCGATTGTGATTCAAAATTGGTGATCACCACCGATCAAGCTTTACGGGGTAGCCGTGCTACTAACCTAAAAGACAATACGGATTTAGCCTTAGCGCATCTTGGCGACACTAACCCAGTTAAAAATGTCATTGTGATTAAACACGTTGGCAAAAGCATTGATTTTCACCATGGTCGGGATGTTTGGTATCATGACCTGCTTGCTGCACAACCTAAAGAATGTGCACCTGAGCCGATGAATGCGGAAGATCCACTGTTTATTCTTTATACCTCCGGTTCAACCGGTAAGCCCAAAGGTGTCCTTCACACCACTGGCGGTTATCTGCTGTATGCCGCCATGACGCATCAATATGTTTTCGATTATCAAGAAGGCGATATTTACTGGTGCGCCGCAGACGTTGGCTGGGTTACAGGCCACAGTTATATTATTTACGGGCCGTTGGCCAATGGCGCCAGCAGCGTGATGTTTGAAGGTGTCCCTACCTACCCCAGCGTGAAACGTATTGCGCAAATTGTAGATAAATACCAGGTCAATATTCTGTATACCGCGCCAACAGCCATCCGCGCCTTGATGTCACATGGCGATGCGCCTGTTGCCGGGGCCGATTTATCTTCGTTACGGATCTTAGGTAGCGTGGGTGAACCCATTAACCCAGAAGCATGGAATTGGTATCACGAAAAAATTGGTAAGGGTAATTGCCCTATCGTTGATACTTGGTGGCAAACAGAAACAGGCGGCATTTTAATTACGCCATTACCGGGTGCCACTGCCTTAAAACCTGGCTCGGCAACGCGGCCATTCTTTGGCGTTAAACCGGCGTTAGTGGATAACGAAGGCAACACCGTCACGGGCGCGGGCGAAGGTAATTTAGTTATCACGGATAGCTGGCCTGGGCAAATGCGTACCTTGTTTGGCGATCACGAACGCTTCGAGCAAACCTACTTTAGTACCTATGCGGGGGTTTATTTTACCGGTGATGGTGCACGTCGTGATGAAGACGGCTATTATTGGTTAACGGGTCGTGTCGATGATGTATTAAATATTTCTGGCCATCGTTTAGGCACCGCTGAGATTGAAAGCTGTCTTGTTGCGCATGAAGCGATTGCTGAAGCTGCCGTAGTCGGTTACCCACACGATATTAAAGGCCAAGGCATCTATGTGTATGTTTCACCTCGGGTGGGTGTAGAACCCAGTGAAGAGCTAACCAAAGCGATTAGAGCCTGGGTGCGTGAAGAAATTTCACCTATCGCTACGCCAGATCTGATACAGTGGGCTCCTGCCGGATTGCCGAAAACGCGCTCTGGTAAGATTATGCGCCGTATCCTGCGAAAAATTGCAGCCAATGAACATGATCAGTTAGGAGATATTTCTACACTGGCTGATCCATCAGTGGTTGAATTATTGGTAAATAACCGCTTAAATCGTAAGTAAGACACCCGTCCTCTTACCTTGAGCTGGTGTGTCTCCAGTCGCAGCAGAAAAGGCCGCTAACATGCGGCCTTTCTTATAACAAAAACAAGCTAAAACCACTGGAGGGAAGATGGCAAAGTTAATCGTAGCAGACGATCATCCGCTATTTAGAAACGCGCTTATTAATGCTATCAGCAGTACTTTTGCTACCAAAGCCACCGTTGAAACAGACAGTTTTGAAAGCACCTGTGCCGCCCTAGAACAACATCCCGATGCTGATTTGTTATTACTCGATCTGCATATGCCGGGAAACTGCGGTTTCTTGGGGTTAATTCAACTGCGGAAAAACTATCCCAGTTTACCGATCGTGGTGATTTCAGCGAGTGAAGATTTGGATGTGATCCGCCGCGTCATGTCGTTTGGCGCCTCTGCCTATGTCCCCAAATCCGCCAATCCTGTGGATATCAGTACCGCCTTAAATGCGGTGCTAGATGGTGAGTTATGGGTACCGAAGAACCTACAAAAACAAATTTTAGAACAAGGTGATACCGAGCAAGATTTGGATTTAGCCTCTCGGGTGGCGCAATTAACCCAGCAGCAATACAAAGTTTTGTATTATTTAACTGAGGGTTGGTTAAATAAACAAATTGCTTATGATCTGCATATCTCAGAAGCCACGGTTAAAGCGCATATTACGGCAATCTTTCGTAAACTGGGCTGCACTAACCGCACCCAAGTGGTGATCCAAGCGCAGCGGCTGACGTTAGAGCCGCCGGTTGATCGCGCTATGGCACAACAACAATAAGCGCTTGTTTGCCATTAAATCGCCAGCGAGGGCCTAATTAGCGGCCCTCTTCAGCATTTTAAAATGATTCAGCGTTGCCCGTAACGCCCCCGGCTTAATCGGTTTAGCTAAAAACATCAACGACTCCGCTTTAGCTAAGGCCGCTAAATCAGCTTGGGGTGAGGCCGACACCAAAATGCCATTTACCTCTCCCCAATACTGACGGATCTGCCGATACAGATCTAAGCCATTCAAATGTTGACCTAGTTGATAATCAATAATAATCACATCCGGTGCGGGATGGTTCGGCGCATAACTGAGTAACTCTTGTTCATCATAAAAACACTGCACATCAGTGATCTGCCATTGCTGTAATAAGACTTTTAACGCCGCTAAGTTAGCCGCATCATCATCGACACACACCACCGACAACCCCGGTAAGGGCCTTTGCTGCAGTGGGCTTGGCAGAGGCAGATCTTGGCGGCGCTTGCCAAGCACTAACGGCAAGCGAATACTAAACACCGTGCCCTTACCCGGCCAAGACTTCACTAATAACTCATGGCCAAGCAATTTCGCCATCCGATTAACCACTCCCAGGCCCAAACCCAGCCCTTGTTGCCCTTTAGCCGTGGCATCAATGCGATAAAAGTCTTCAAAAATACGCTGCAGATCCGCCTCACCAATACCGGGGCCAGAATCCCACACTTGCAATAACAAATGATCACCACGTTTGCGACAACCTAGTAAAATGCGTCCTTTATTGGTGTACTTGATGGCATTAGATAACATGTTTTGTAAGATCCGCCGCAAATAAGTGGCATCGGTTTGCACTTGTAACGAGCTGGTTTTTACTGTTAAGGCTAAGCCTTTTTGACTGGCCACCAAGCCATATTCGTCGGCTAATTGCATCAATAATTCTTTTAACGGCACCGGTTGTACATTCGGTTGTAACTTGCCATCATCAAGTTTGGCGATTTCTAATAAGGTTGAAATCAGCTCTTCTGAAGCTTTCAGCGAATTATCAAGCTGCGTTAAAATCGCACTTTGCTGCTGCTTGTCGTGAATGCCTGCTAAAGCGGCAGTAAACAAGCGCGCGGCATTTAACGGCTGTAAAATATCGTGGCTGGCTAAAGCAAGAAACCGGGTTTTCGACGCATTCGCCGCTTCAGCTTCGGCTTTTGCTTGCAGTAATTGCTGCTCTGTTTCACGACGACGCCCGACCTCAGCCAGTAACTCTTGGTTCATGTCAGAAATAGTTTGCGTACGCTCATGCACCCGATCTTCTAAGTGTTGCTTCGCCTCGGCTAAGCCCTGCACGGCTTTAACATGGTCCGAGATGTCGGTAAAGCTGGTGACAAAACCGCCGCCAGGGATGGGATTACCGCGCATTTCAATCACTTTACCATCAGGTCGCACCCGCTGAAAAACATGAGCCGTACCATTTCGCATATGCATAATACGTTTTTCAACGTGCTCATCCGGATCACCGACGCCACAGAGCCCGCGCTCCGCATTAAGCCGCACAATATCTGCCACCGGCCGCCCCACACGTACCATACCATCAGGATAATTAAACATCTCTAGGTAGGATTTATTCCACGCGACCAAATTCAGATCACGATCAACCACACTGACCCCTTGGCTTAAGTGTTCTAGCGTTGAGAATAATATTTTGCGCGAAAATTGAATGGCCTGCGTAGTGTCATCAAACAAGGTGACGACATCTTCAAACGCCAGTTGCCGCCCTTCAAGTACCGCATTAACCATAGTAGAGGCAGACGACGCGCCGATGACCCCAGCGAGTTCACGTTCAACGTGTTCGACTAACCCAACGCTAGGCAAGTCATCCAGTTGCAGAGTCATTTGCTGTTTACGACCAAATTCGGCTAAACACTCTGCGGCACGTTGATTACCAACAAACCGTTCCAGTAAGATTTTTAAATCACTGTTATGAATGCGAATACGCCGCGCTGGTGTATCTTGATGTTTAATCGGTAAATTCGGTTTAACAAAGGCCACCGCCTGTAAGCGATCTAGCAAGTTTACCTTGGTACTTAACGAGACCAACGTATAAGCAAGCACATTAAAGCCCAGCGACACCAAGACACCATGACTTAACGAATCCAGCTTAATACCAAACATGGCCGTAGGCAGTAGCCAATTCAGCCCAAAGACCCCCTGCTGCATAATGGCGCTGCTTAATACCCCGGCATTCACCAGTTGCGGTAACATTAAGGTGTAAAACCACAACACCATACCAATACTTAAACCCGCATACACGCCATAAGCATTACCACGACGCCAATAGAGCCCGCCAACGACCGCAGGGACTAATTGAATGGTCAGCGCAAAGGCTAACAAACCGGTTTCGGCCAATTCGTAGTTGCGGGCAAAGACACTGTAATACAGATAAGACAGCGCCATCACCACCACAATCATGGTACGCCGTACCACCAAAATTAATAGGCTGTAATCGTGTGATAAACCTTTTTGCTTACTCGACTTTAATAAACCTGGCATCACCACATCATTACTGATCATCGTGGCTAAAGCTAAGGTCGCAATAATAATCATCGACGTGGCGGCAGAAAAGCCACCGATAAACACTAATACGCTTAAAACGTTCCATTCCATCCGTGAAGGGATTAACAACACAAAGCTATCCGCCAGCTCCAGCATATCGGGAAACAGTTGCATACCGGCCACGGCAATCGGGATCACCACTAAGGTGACTAAAACTAAATAACCGGAAAACCAGCGTCTGGCATGACGTAAATAATGATGTGAGACATTTTCGACAAAGGCGACATGAAATTGTCGGGGTAGCAAAAACACCGCGACCATCGCCAACAGTGTTTTCGTGATAAATTCAACCCAACCGGGTGTGGTCAGTTGTTCTTGCTGTGACACCGAATGTAAGGCAAAAGTGCGAAGCACAGACTGATCAGTATCAATTAAGAACACATACACGGCTATGGACAGCATTAACAGTGCAAACAACTTCACCACGGATTCGAAGGCGATGGCCACCATCACCCCACGGTTTTGCTCGGTCAGGTGAAGTTTGCGTGTACCAAATAAAATGGCGAAAAACGCCATGGCGATGGCGCTTAATAAGGCACTGTCTTGATACCATGCTAATTTACTGTCATCAAAGCTGCCGCCAAGTAATACCTGATAAGAGCCTGCCACCGCCTTTAATTGCAACGAGATATAAGGGATCACCACAATCAAGCAAACAACGGCCGCCAAAGTGGCGATATTGCTGCGCTTACCATAGCGGGCAGAGATAAAGTCAGCAATCGAGGTCACGTTTTGTTTTTTCGACACATACAACAGCTTAAATAAAAACGGTTGCGCGAAGATAAACAGCAGAATAGGCCCTAAATAAATGGCAATGTAATCCCAGCCGCGGGTCACTGCCGTACCCACTGCGCCATAATAGGTCCAAGAGGTACAATAGACCGCTAACGCCAAGCTATAAATTAAACCGCCATACTTTCGTATTAGACGATCGTCGGCATGGCGTTCACCCCAATTGGCAATTAAAAACAAACCACCGACATACAGTAAGGCTAATAGGGCTACAGTCCACGCAGTCACGGGATTCTCCATTTAGGGTTGTCAGCTAACTTTGGTTTTAGTGCGGCACCTTGTCAATGCTTCAGTACAAGTCTTCGACTAAAGTCGGGCTAGCAGAGCAGCTAACTACTGCTACATTAGAATTGCTCGAAAATAAAAACTAAAGGAGACACAACTTATGGCAAATAATAACACGAATGCCGCTGCATATTGGAGCGCTAACCTGCGCCTCATAATCGTAAGCTTGGTGATATGGGCAACCGTATCCTATGGCTTTGGTATTTTACTTCGGCCGTTTCTGGCCGGTATTAGCGTTGGCGGTACTGATCTGGGCTTCTGGTTCGCACAACAGGGTTCTATTCTTACGTTTATCGCGTTGATCTTCTTCTATGCCTGGAGAATGAACCAACTGGATAAAGAATTCGGTGTGGACGAGGAGTAAGCAGGATGAGTCAATTTGCAATTAACTTGATATTTGTTGGCGGCTCGTTTGCCCTCTATATCGCAATCGCTATCTGGGCACGTGCTGGCACCACCAAAGAGTTCTATGTCGCCGGTGGTGGCGTAAACCCAGTCATGAACGGTATGGCTACGGCTGCCGACTGGATGTCAGCGGCATCGTTCATTTCTATGGCCGGCTTAATCGCGGCGGGTGGTTATGCCAATTCAACCTTTTTAATGGGTTGGACCGGTGGTTACGTTTTGTTAGCCATGCTATTAGCCCCCTACCTACGTAAATTTGGTAAGTTTACCGTACCTGACTTTATCGGTGATCGCTTTTACAGCACAGGTGCTCGCTTAGTTGCGGTAGCTTGTTTGATTATTGCTTCAGTAACCTATGTTATCGGTCAAATGACCGGTGCCGGTGTGGCGTTCTCTCGTTTCCTTGAAGTGAGCAGCGACATGGGTCTGATCATTGCGGCTGTTATTGTGTTTTTATACGCGGTAATGGGCGGTATGAAAGGTATCACTTACACGCAAGTTGCACAGTATGTCGTGCTAATCATTGCTTACACTATCCCGGCAGTGTTTATTTCATTACAACTTACCGGCAACTTCTTACCACCATTAGGCTTATTTGGTACCCATATCGAATCAGGAATGCCGTTACTGGCTAAGTTAGATATGGTTGTTCGTGAGTTAGGTTTCCAAGATTACACCGCGGATGTTGATAATAAACTGAACATGGTGCTTTTCACGCTGTCACTGATGATCGGTACTGCAGGTTTACCTCATGTTATTATCCGTTTCTTCACTGTGCCTAAAGTAGCCGATGCGCGTTGGTCAGCAGGTTGGGCATTAGTATTTATCGCATTATTGTATTTAACTGCACCAGCAGTTGCGTCAATGGCACGTTTAAATCTGATGAACACCATTTACCCAGCAGGACCCACTGCGGATGCTATTCAGTATGCGGAACGCCCAGACTGGATGAAAACGTGGGAAACAACGGGTTTAATTTCGTTCCAAGATAAAAACGGTGATGGTCGCATTCAAGTGTATAACGATACACCGGCATTTGCTGAAAAAGCCGCAGAACGTGGTTGGAATGGTAACGAGTTGACAGTAAACAATGACATTTTAGTACTGGCCAACCCTGAAATTGCCAATTTACCTGGCTGGGTTATCGGTTTAATTGCAGCCGGTGGTTTAGCGGCAGCGTTATCAACTGCAGCCGGTTTATTGTTAGCGATTTCGTCCGCGATCAGCCATGACTTAATCAAAGGCTCTATCAAACCAGATATTAGTGAAAAAGGCGAGTTATTAGCCGCAAGGATCTCCATGGGGGTCGCCATTGTTATCGCCACCTACTTAGGGATGAATCCGCCAGGATTTGCCGCACAAACGGTGGCATTAGCCTTTGGTATCGCTGCAGCTTCTATTTTCCCTGCATTGATGATGGGTATCTTCTCTAAGCGAGTGAACAATAAAGGCGCCATTGCAGGTATGCTGGCAGGTTTAATTTCTACCTGTGTGTATATCTTCTTATACCTAGGCTGGTTTTTCATCCCAGGTACTGCGTCTTTCGCTAACACGCCTGATAACTGGTTATTTGGTGGTACAGGTTACGGCATTTCACCGCTGTCGTTTGGTGCTGTAGGTGCGATGATTAACTTTACCGTTGCCTTTGTTGTATCATCGATGACAGAAGCCCCTCCACAACGCATCCAAGATCTGGTAGAAAGTGTGCGTTCGCCACGTGGTGCAGGCCAAGCCATCGATCATTAACATCGTGGCAGAACATGGCTAGCGTAAGAGCAGCTTGTTCTGCCTCACCCTCGGGCTTTCTCTGGAAAGCCCGAATTTTTTAGGAAGTCCATTATGTTGTGGGAATTAATTGCAACGATTTTTGCAGGTTTAGGCGCAGCAGGCGTTGCCCTAGGCTTACGCTTTATCAGTCGTCAGCGCCTACCTCGTTGGCTCGTCCCCGTGTTTGCTGCGGTGGGTATGCTTAGCTTTCAAATTCACAGTGAATACAACTGGTACAGCCATCAAACAAGCTTATTACCTGAGGGCGTTGCTGTGGTAAAAACCATAGAACAAACCGCGCCATGGCGTCCTTGGAGTTATTTCTATCCTCAAACTTTACGTTTTATCGCCGCCGATGTGGCTAATGCCGCAGTCAATCAGCGCAATTCCGCGCTGGTGTTAGTCGACTTATATTTCTTTGAACGGCGCATGAGTGCCAAACGCGTGCCGCAAGTTGTGCATTGCCAACAAATGGCTCAGGCGGACTTTACCGAAAACTTACAGATCCCCACTGCAGGTGAAGCCTTATCTGCGCAATGGCGTCCATTGTCGGCTACCGATCCCATCATTACCTTGCTATGCGCAAAGTAAAGCCGGCCTAAACGAACTTAAACAGGAGTGCATCATGGAAGTTGCCGAAGTCAGTAAATTTTTAGCGCACACCACCCCCTTTGATCAGTTAGCCGAAGGGCAACTGGCGGATTTAGCCGCGGCGCTGAATGTGTATTATTGCCAAGCTGGCGAAACGGTGGATAGCAACACAGAAAATTTACTGATCGTTCGCACCGGCATTTATGCACTGTACAGCGATCAACAACAATTGCTTACCAAACTGGAAGAAGGTGATTTTTACGGTTATCAACTGCTGTTAACCGGTCTGGCTGATAACGATCAACTGATCTGTGAAGAAGATGGTTTATTATTCTGGTTACCGGCCACAGCCTTTCATCAAATGCGCTATCAATATAAAAATATTGATATCTTTTTTCAGCGCTTATTTGGCCGTCGACTACATCAATACAAAGAGCAACAAGGCTCGCGCTTTACCTTAAAAGTATCTGACATTGCCCAAGCGCGCAAAATTGCCATTCATGGTGAACAAACCGTGCAAGCCGCTGCCCAATTAATGACTGAAAAACGCGTCTCCTCTTTATTAATTGAACAAGACGAGCGCTTAATTGGAATTTTAACCGACCGCGATTTACGCAGTCGTGTTCTGGCGGACAACTTACCGGCAGCAACACCTGTGAAAGAAGTGATGACGCCAAAACCGCAAACTATTGATAAGCATGCTTATTTGTTTGAAGCAGTCCAACTGATGAGCCGCTTTAATGTGCACCATTTACCGGTGATGGACCAAGGTATTAGCTATGGCATGATCACAACCACAGATGTGATCCGCTCTCAGCAAGATCACCCCGTGTATTTGATTGGTGAGATCCATCGGCAAACCTCGATTGATGGCTTAGAGCATTGCAGCATGCAAATTAATAACTTGGCGCTGATTTTAGGTAAGCAGCAAGTGCCTGCCTATGAAGCGGGTCATATTATTACCACCATCACCGATGCGCTGACGCAGCGTTTAATCAAATTAGCCCAGATTGAGTTTGGCCCCGCGCCCTGCGTATTTAGCTGGTTGTGTTTTGGCTCACAGGCTCGAATGGATCAAAGTATTAATGCCGATCAAGATAACGCCTTATTACTGGAAAAAGAGCCCAGCGGCGAAATTGGCGAGTATTTTGCCAAATTAGCCGATTTTGTCTGCCAAGGTTTGGCTCGTTGCGGTATTACTTTGTGCCCGGGCAATATTATGGCATCGAACCCTGAGCTTAGAATGAGTTTAAAAGGTTGGTCAGGAAAATTTGCACGCTGGATCTCCTCGCCGACCCCTGACGCTATTCTTAAATCCAGTATCTTCTTTGATATGCGCGTGGTTGAAGGCTCAAAGGGGCTATTTAACGCGCTGCAACACGATATTTTAGCCCGTACTAATCAATCATTATTTTTGTTACAACTGGCACAAACCGCATTACAACGCACAGCACCACTGAGCTTTTTAAAAAACTTTATTTTAGAGCACGACGGAAAACATAAAAAAGGCTTGGATCTGAAAAAACGTGGTATCAGCTTAATTACCGATATCGTGCGGGTGTATGCTCTGGCAAATGGGATCCAGGAGGTGAATACACGTCAGCGTTTAGAGCGCTTGGCGGCAGACGGTATTATGGAAGCAAAAGATACCCAAAATTTATCAGATGCTTTTGATATTTTAGCGCAATTGCGTTGGGATAAGCATTTACACGATATTAGCCAAGGCCATGAAGCCAGTAATTTATTGGATCCTGCCGTGCTGTCGGGTTTACAACGGCATCAATTAAAAGACAGTTTTGCGGTGATCAACGGCGCACAATCGTCCATGAAACATCGTTACTGTCGAGAAATGTAAATGTTTGGATGGTTACAGAAAAACCCCGAGTTGTATGCCGAAATACTGACGTTTAATCAGGTGGCGTTACCCAGTGCTGACACACCGGCACGCGAGTGTCGTTACTTAGTATTAGATTTAGAACTCACCGGCTTAAATGCCAAACAAGATCATATTGTGAGTATCGGCTGGTTGCCTATTGTTGAGCAACATATTCGGCTGAGTGAAGCACGGCATTACTTAATTGAAGCGCCAGTCAGTGTCGGACAAAGTGCCATTTATCATGGCTTACATGACAGCGACTTAAAAGATGCCCAAGAGTTAGCCGACGTATTAACGTTTTTGCTTAAGCAGTATCCCGGCTATATTTTTGTCGCACATCATTGTCGCTTAGATCGGGCTTTTTTACAGATCGCTTTTCAGCGGCACTTTGGCAAGGCGCCACGCATGCTGTTTCTGGACACGCTGAATATCGAATATCATCGCCTGCAAAAACTGGGATCGCGGCTAGCGACTGATGCCCTGCGCTTACCGCAATGCTTAGCGCGACATCACCTACCGGTGAGTGCACAACATCATGCCTTAGAAGATGCCTACGGCTGTGCCCTATTGTTTTTAAGCCAATTAAAGAAAAGCCACTCGGCTATCACGCTAGGCGATTTACAACTGCATAGCCGTTAAGGACGCAGCTTAAGCTGTAAGCCTTTTAGCACATTACGCAACACTTGCGCTTGGCATTGCCGATAATGGGGATGATCAGGTTTGCGGAAAAATGCGCTGAGTTCCGCTTTGCCCATGCGAAAATCGGCTAATGACAACAAGGCTAACAGATCATCATCACGCAGCGTAAAAGCGATTTTCAATTTACGTAAAATAATATTGTTATTTAAGCGCGCTTCCGCGATCGGTTGCTCGCCCTCTTTTTGGCCACGTTGACTGCTGATTAAGCCATTTAAAAACTGCGCCAACGCTTGGTCTTCTAATGCTAAAAATACCGTATCTTCTTCTTTTGCCAGCCAGCCAATAATCTGTTCACGACTACACACTAAGCCCCCTAGCGCAAAAGTTGCCGCCATAGTGCTGTTGTTGTAATCCATAATAAAGCGCAGACGACGCAGAATATCGTTATTAGTCATTAGGTGTCCAATCGTTAAACGTTAACAAGCCTCAGCAAAAAAGGCGCTTACGCGCCTTTTTTTTGCTCAGATGCTCTTACTTAGCACGGCTGCGGTATTCGTCAGTGCGCGTATCGATTTCGATACGATCGCCTTCTTCTACGAATGCCGGAACCATCAGCTCAAAACCGGTTTCCAGTTTCGCTGGTTTCATCACTTTACCAGAAGTATCACCACGCGCTGCTGGCTCAGTGTAAGTCACGGTACGCACAACCACTGTGGGTAAATCAACAGAGATAGGACGCTCGTTGTAGAATACCACTGAACATTCCATACCGTCGATTAAGTACTTCAGTGCTTCACCCATTGATTCAGCTTCGATTTCAAACTGATTGTATTCAGCGTCCATAAATACATACATTGGATCGGCGAAGTAAGAATACGTCACTTCTTTAGTTTCCAACATAACTTGCTCAAATTTGTCATCAGCACGGTAAACTGTTTCCATGCCCTGACCATTAAGCAGGTTTTTCATTTTCATTTTTACTACTGCAGAGTTACGGCCTGATTTGTTAAACTCGGCCTTTAACACTACCATTGCCTCACTTCCAACCATAATTACTTGGCCGGCACGGACTTCTTGTGCTGTCTTCATCATTTGAGAATATCTTCTTGTTAGGAAAAATTGCGCTACATTATAATTTTTTTTTCAGCAAAACGCACGAGGTTGCTAGCAAGATCTCCAAAGCTTTCTAATTTGTTGCGCCATAATTGATTTAGCTGCGTAATTTGTGAGCTAACCAAGGCGAAATCTTGCCAACTGTGTTGCACATCTTGCTCGGTATTCCACTGTAAATGCAATTTTTGTACAACACTTGCCAGCTCGGCGGGAAACGCCGCTGTATAACGCGCTAAAAAAGCGGATAACTTATCAATATGCGCTTGCTCTGCTTGCCGATAGATTTGCCAAATAAAAGGCTTAGCCGCCCACTGCGCTCGGATCACGGAGTCTTCACCGCGTACAAAATTAATATCGCAGGCACTGAGTAAATAATCGTATTGCGGCTGCGGTAAAAACGCCAATAAATGCACCGTCAACGATCCCGCTTGCCAGGGTTGCTCAAGGCTTAAACCTGGAAGTAATTGTTTGGCTTGGTCGGCCAAAGCCCCTAACGGAATAACACATAACACCGGGCGGTCATACTGTTGCCATAATGCCAATAAACTGCCCAATGCTTGCTGGGTGTAAGCAAACAACGACACTTTTAAGGTGTTTTCATCTGTTAAGCTGATGCCTAATTGTTGCCAAAAATGTTGCTTGGCCAACGCATCTTGTTGAAAGGCACTTAATTGTGCAATCCTACCCTGCTCACACAGTAAGCCGCCGGTTTTTGCACTAAAACCGGGGAAAAAGAAATACTTCATTAAGGGTAACTGTGGCTGTGGTGAGGCCATAGTATGGCACGCTTCAATCCAGCTCTCAGCAGATAAGTATTCTAAGTTCAGCCACAGCGGTTTCACTGCTTGCTGCGCCATTTGCTGCTGATAGGCAAAAGGAATAGTACAGGCTAACGCCTCAACCACCACGGTGCCAGGAGTCATACTCTGCCATGGCGTTTGCGCTTGCCAATGACAAATCAGCACACCTGCCTGCTGTTGCTCTGTCAGGTTGGGATCGATTGCAGGGCATAGCCGCTGAAAACTGACTAAATCATCGACCCACAAGCGCACAGCCAGCCCATGCTCGGCGACCAACTGCCGACTTAAACGCCAACAAATGCCAATATCACCAAAGTTATCGACCACGGCACAAAAAATATCCCAACGTTGCTGCTGCGCTAACCTCATGACCCAACTTCTCCATTAAAAGACATAATGCCGCAGCAGTAAACTGAGCATACGCAGCAATAATAACAGCCAGCTAAATAAGATCAGGCTCAGTAAGAACGCCAGTAAATATTGGCCGCTGCGATAAAATAACCGCCGAAAAAAGCCGGCGGGTTGTAACGGCGCTTTGCTGAATAAGGCACTGATTAACCAGCAACAAAGGCAAGACAACAACGCGACCGACAGCCCTAACAAAGCATGCGGATTCAAAGCATTAGGAGCAAAAACTAAGCTGCCCATTATCAGCAAAGCGATACCGCCTGCCAACACTAGATACCAGGTTTGCCAAGGAGACAACCAGCTTGCTAAGCGCCGATACAGGCTTAGCACTTTGCCACCTCAGCACTGAGTAGCGCGCGGGGGTACAACGGCAAAATACCCGATTGCCCTAATAAATCCCCGACTACCCAAATCTGTTGAAAGGGATGCTGATGCGGTAACTGTAACTTGTGGCAATTCGCCAACATATCTGCGCGACGCCACAGCGGATTCGCATTACGGATCACCAGCCAAACTCGCTCGCTGTCGTAATGCTTTTCTGCTTTATTAGCAATAATCCGATTCAGTGCTGCTAACAAACGCTGTGCTGCCGGTACGCGCAGCAACGCCATTAATTCTTGATGGGTTTGTTGACTCAGTGCTCGCCCTAAAATATGCATGGCTTCTGCTTCACTGCCATATAAGTGGGCAATTTCTAAATCGAGTTTTTGATCGTCATAATAACAAGACACATCGGGGCGCGCCGGCTCGTTATGCCAAATATGCCGCATTTTAACGGCAAAACGTTGCTCATACAGCCGCATAAAAATGCGAGCGGCTTCATGCTCTAGCGCAATTTTTTCTGCAGCACCATTCATCGTTAAACCGTACTAAAATAGAACTGCCATAACTCCAGGAGCACGGGCAGCACAGACAATAATAAAATAACGCCCATAGCGGCATTAAATAGCCGCTGCGCGAAGGTGTTATTTAACAGCTTTTTTAACACCACACCAAACAACAACCACACGCCGACACAAGGAAAGGCCATTAGTAAAAAGGCCAAAGTAATGCTGCTTACTTCTAACCAATAAACCCCGCCCACGCTGGTAAAAGCCGCCATCGCGCCAGAAGCCATCACCCAGGCCTTGCCGTTAATCCACTGAAACAGCACCGCCTGCCAAAAGCTCATGGGTTTGCTTTTACCCGTGGCAATACTTTGCGGATGGGCGCTGGCAATTTTCCAAGCCAGGTATACCAGGTAAACCGTACCCAGCACTTTAATCAGTTGATGTAGATGAGGAAAGCGTTCAAACACCACCGCAAAGCCTAAACCGACCAACAACACCATGAACGGGAACCCCAGGCAAATACCCAGCCAATGCGGTAAGCTGGCTTTAATGCCATAGTTAACACCTGACGACATCATCATCACGTTATTTGGCCCGGGCGTAATCGTGGTTGAAAAGGCGAAAAATAACACGGCCCAAAAGATTTCCATGCTGTACTCCTGCTGCAAATTGTCGCCGACCTTAAGCCAACAATGTCATACCGATAGTTATATGCTACATTTACTTCCAAGTTGTTTGTTAACAGCTTAGGCACTTTCATCATACAGGAGAAGTAAATGAATAAGATTATTGGATTAGCTTTGTTAGTTGCCGGCGCCATTTTATTATATTTTGGTTATACCGAGTATCACTCTACTGCCTCTCAAGTCACTGAAGTGGTGACTGGCAACCCAACCGATAATGCCATTTGGTTTCTCGTTGGCGGCGCCATCGCGGCGATTGTTGGCTTAGGGATGCTCTTTAAAAAATAACAGCCGCTAAGCGGCCGTTATTGGGTTGAACGCTAAGGCAGCCGTTTCCTGCTGCCTTAGGGCTTACTCTTCTTCTTTACCCCAGCTATCACGTAAACCCACTGTACGATTAAATACCAGTTTAGCTGCGCTAGAATCTTGGTTATCCGCACAATAATAGCCTTCACGCTCAAACTGATAAGCCTGTTCGGCCACGGCTGTCGCTAACGATGGCTCGACAAAACCATGCTTAATCACTAAGGATTGTGGATTAACAGTACTGATGAAATCTTCTTCAGCTGCAGGGTTAGCCACACTGAATAAACGATCGTAAACCCGGAACTCTGCGGCTAACGCTTGCGTTTGCTCTACCCAATGGATCACACCACGCACTTTGCGACCATCAGCCGGGTTTTCACCTAGTGTCTCAGGTAAGTAACTGCAATTTAACGCAATAATATTACCGGCATCGTCTTTAATCACTTCGTCTGCGTGAATCACATAGGCATTACGTAACCGTACATCACCACCAGAGACTAAACGTTTATATTTTTTATTGGCTTCTTCACGAAAATCAGCACGATCAATATAAAGTTCACGGCCAAATGGCACTTGGCGCTCACCCATCTCATTTTTAGGATGATTAGGCGCGGATAACCACTCAATTTTATCTGCTGGATAATTGGTGATAGTGACCTTGATCGGATCAAGAACGGCCATCGCCCGCGGTGCTGACGTGTCTAAATCTTCACGAATACAGGCTTCTAACGCGCTCATTTCAATAACATTATCTTGCTTCGTCACACCGATACGCTTAGCAAACTCACGAATGGCGGCGGCGGTAAAGCCACGACGACGTAAACCGGCGATCGTCGGCATACGTGGGTCATCCCAGCCTTGTACCACTTGCTCTGCCACTAAGGTTTGTAATTTACGCTTACTCATCACCGCATATTCAAGGTTTAAACGTGAAAATTCAATTTGCTGTGGATGACATGCAATACTGATGTTATCTAAGATCCAGTCGTATAAACGGCGATTGTCTTGAAACTCCAGCGTACATAACGAGTGCGTAATACCCTCTAACGCATCAGAAATACAATGGGTAAAGTCATACATTGGGTAAATGCACCACTTGTCACCCGTTTGATGGTGATGCGCAAATTTTACCCGGTAGATAACCGGATCGCGCAAACAGATAAAAGAGGAGCTCATGTCGATTTTTGCACGTAATGAGCACTCACCTTCTTTAAAACCACCAGCCCGCATTTTTTCAAATAAGGCTAAGTTTTCTGCTGGGCTGGTATCACGATATGGGCTAGGTTTACCCGGCTGGGTTAAATTGCCACGGTATTCGCGCATTTGCTCGCCATTTAAGAAACAGACATAGGCTAAGCCTTTGTTGATTAACTCCACCGCATAGCCATACAGCTGTTCGAAGTAATCTGATGAGTAACGCACATCGCCAGACCACTCAAAACCTAACCAGCTAACGTCACGTTTAATTGACTCAACAAACTCGACGTTTTCTTTTTCAGGGTTCGTATCATCAAAACGCAGATTACACTGCCCCTGATAATCTTGCGCAATGCCAAAATTCAAACAAATCGACTTAGCATGACCAATATGCAGGTAACCATTAGGCTCAGGCGGGAAACGGGTTTGAACGCCACTGTGCTTACCATTGGCCAGATCGGCATCAATAATTTGCCGTATAAAATTCGTTGGGCGCGAAATGACGTCCGACATAATACTTGGTGTCCTTTTATTCTACGAGAACCGAAAAATGATGTGGCATTATAACAGCCGAACCGGCGCTGACTACTGCTGGTCAGCACTGTTTGCAAAGATTTTAATCAGCAAGGCTATTTTTGCAATAATGCATCAACCGCACTGATGCAACTCTCTAACCGTTCGTAATAATCAGCCGAGCTAATACGTAATATGCGATCTGCAGGAAAACCATACTGCTGATACAAGTCGAGCAACTGCTGAAAACTTTGTTGGCGTACGTGCGGCGAACCTAATTCGCGCATGCCATCCGCTACCCAGGGCACGGTCGGCTCCAGCGCGATGATTAAGTCATATTTCAGCGGATCAATAAAACTCTCGATACGACTGGCCACATTGCCTAAAAACACCTGACTGAAAAAAGCGGTGACCACCGCATCAGTATCGAAAAAACAGACCTTGTTGGCACTACGTAAGGCATGCCAATCTTGCTCGTATTGCAAATGGGTAATACGATTGAAATCTTCTAAATTAAATAAATCGCCATTGCCGCCCACCACGTCTTCTTGATAATCACGCCCCAGCTCTTCGGACCAAGAAGTACAATATACTTTGGCGAGCTTGCGGGTTAAGGTGGTTTTACCGCAAGACTCAGGCCCGGTGATCAGCACTTTACGCGCAAAAAACGGCCGAGCAGCACCGGCAATATAATCCCAGTGTAAATAGGGTCGGTTGCGAATTTCAGTACCACTGATCGGCCATTGGGTGCGTTGCGGATCTAACACCCGATAATCGATGTTAGGAAAATGCTGCTGATGACCGGCACGATAATCTTCTTCGCCACCAAATATCACTGCAAACGGCTCTGGCACGGTGTGTTGTAACAACCCGGCATATTCTCCCCAACCTTGCGGAAACGCAGGGATCGCATCTTCGTTTTGCAGCAATACCCGGATCCCCAAACCTTGCAGCTCTTGCGACAACCAACGCTGACGAAGTACACCGTCAATATAAGGAATACCGGCAACCCGACATAACTCACCATCTTCATGGCTTCGCTCACTGATCACCACGTACAGTTTGTCACATAGTGCATGTGCGCGCAGTATCGCGGTTAAGTGGCCGCGATGAGGCGGTAAAAACTTCCCTGGAAAAACGCCTACTTTACTCAATGCTCTGATGCTCCTTTGTGCCAGCTAATCATGCCGTAAATCGAATTCATTAAAAATGCGCTCCACATTAATAAAGTGGGTACCGCATAGGCTGTTGCACTTGGATCCGTTAGCAATACCAAACTCCAAGCAAACAACGTTAAGACATTGGTCAGGATCCAAAATGGCCACTGCGCCGCATACATGCGGATCATCAATAATTGCGCGGCAATTTGTAATACCACCGTCGCGCTATCCAGCAGTGGACCGCTAAACGTCAGCCCGGTTAATTCGCGTAAGCTGGCATACACCTGTGAATTACGCTGTAAGGCTTCACTAATAAAGCCGTCGAGCTCGGCTAATACCGCGGTAAGTGCCGCAATCCCCAGTACAACTAAAGCCAACACCCAAAACCAATGCCGCCCTAACCGCCGCATCTTGATGATCTGACTTTCAGCGCAAAGATGTTGACGCCAGCTAAAATAAATAAAAAATTGCGCAGGTAAAAAGTAAAACCAATTAATTAACCAATCACCATAATAGCCCGAGGTCCAAGCGAGCAAACCGTAGCTACTGGCACTGATCAGCCCCCAAATCCAGTTCGACATTAAGCCTTTGGCGACCATCACCACGCACAAGACACCACTGATGGCACTCAGCGGGCTGATAAACCAATTTAGGGTTATTGACCCATAGCTCTGCCAATCCGTGCTTTGCCAACTAAACCAGATTGTACTGCTCAAAATAATACATAAAAACCACTGCAACCAGCGCCGCTCTAGGCGGTTTAAACGCTGTAAATCTGCCCATAGCAACATCTGTTTGCTCCGTGACACGCTAATGTCAGATTAGACCCAACCCGCAGGTTTGGACGCAGTCGCATAGGTTGGCATACCAACGGCTTGCTGTAACCAATGCGCATGCGGCGGCAATTTGTGTCGTGCCATTTGTAAGCGCTGTAATATCGCTCGGTGAATTTGCGTTGCCGGTAAATTCGGCCCGTAACGTTCTGCACAATGCGCTCGCAGGTAATCCATACCATATAAAATGCATTGATAACTTTCGTGATTCCACAGCCCGCCGGTATCAACCGCCGCGCGCATATCACTGAAACCATCATGACTGCCCTGTGCATCCATCCCCGGGAACCACTGATCCTGAAAATCATGGGCACTAGGCGGTTTAACTTTCCAAAATGCTAACTTGGCTTTTAAACGTTCGGTAATTCGCTCCGGTTTTTGTACTTCTCGCCAAAAAGCGGTGTCGGTGCGCTGTGTCATGCAATAGTGCATATTGATAAAATCGAGAATTTCATAAAAGCGATTAGATAAGATACGATTATAACGACTGGCCAGCAGCGGCATATCTTCAGCGGCAAACGGAAAATGCTCCGCTAAGGTGACGGCGCCTAAATCGCTGAGATATAAACCAGTTGATTCCAGCGGTTCAATAAAGCCTCCCGATAAGCCAATGGCCACACAGTTACCTTGCCAGTTTTGTTTACGCCGGCCGACTTTAAAATTAACCACCCGATGCGGCAAATCTTCACACCCCACCCCTTGATAAGCACGCATTTCACGCTCAGCCTCTTCAATACTAATAAAAGCACTGCTATGAACATAACCGACTGACCGTTGGTTTTGCATGGGGATATCCCAGATCCAACCATTGGATAATGCGGTGGCCGTAGTATAAGGCCGCACCATACCCGGATAGAACCGATCATAAGGAATATGCATGGTAATGGCGCGATCGCAGAGCAACCACTGGGAACAATCTTCAAAACCGACACCGAGTTGTTTTTCAATTAATTTGGCACTAAAACCGGTGCAATCGACAAACAAATCGGCCGCCAGCGTTACCCCTTGATCGGTGACGATAGCGCCAATCTGCTGTTCGGCCTTCATTTGCACGTCTTGCAGATTGGCCAGGGTATGTTTAACCCCCCGCGCCACGGAAAAATCACGCAAATAATCGGCAAACTTTTGCGCATTCATATGATAAGCATAATTAAGCGGTGGGCCCATATCCCATTGCCCAAGCATTTTGGGCGCTAAACCCATCTCACAAATAATCGGCTGTGCTGAGCAGGTTTCCATAAAGGGAATACTGCGATCACTGCGCAGCCATTCTTCGGCTAAATGGTCTAAGGGTTGCGTACGCATACTGCTAAAAGGATGGTGATAGAACGTATTATCGTTGTGTACCCAGTTGGCGTACTTAATTGACTGCTTAAAGGTCGCATCGGTCGCGCGCATAAATTCCATTTCATCAACGCCAATTACCGCTAACAGATGACGCATAGAAGGGATCGTGGCTTCACCCACTGAAATGCGTGGAATATCAGGAGACTCCAATAAATGGATATCCACGCGAGGTTCACGGCCTGCTTTATTTAATGCGCCATTAAGGTAGGCTGCCGTCATCCAACCGGCTGAACCGCCGCCAACAATTAATACTTGCGGTCGTTGCATCACCGACTCTCCTGTTAGTAATAACCTAAAATATGCCGCAAACCTGGCGCAGCATATTCGACTAAACGTTTTTGCATATCGGGTAATTCGTCTGGGATCTCGGCACTGATCCCAGCCAGATTCTCTCTATAGGTGCCGCTCTGCTGGCGATCTGAACCCAGTTCAATACGGCGGCGCCAATCTTCGGGTAAGCAACCGTTGACTAATACTGGCTGCAATAACTCAGTAAAATACTGCTCGGCGGCGGGCGTATCGAGTTTTTTTAAATGGGTAATCACATCTTCATAACGCACTAATTTAATGCCAGTGCCTAGCCAGGCGACGGCGTTATGGCTATAAATTTCTTGTAAGGTTGGCGCCTTTTGATAAATGCCAAAGATCATCATATTGAGCATTTCATTAATTTTAATGCGACCGCCTTTTAAATGGTCCATCTGCCCTTGAAAGGTATCCGATAAAAAGAAGCGTGCACGCGCCAATACCCAGTCATAAGGGTCACGCACAATAATATATTGCACCACTTTTTGCGTGGCTAAGGCCGATTCATCCGAAAACAGTAAGTGCCCCCAACTTAACATCGGCTTGGCCGGATTAAACGCCGGCAGACACTGGCGCAAGTTAGGAATTTGCACAAAAGCGTCATGATATTGTTGGGCAACAGGAACAAACATCCGGAAAATATTACGCAACAAATGTGTACCGCACTTAGGCACTGAGTTTAAAAACACCGGTTGTGTCAAAGCTGGCTGGTTAAATTGTGAATTAAGATCGTTCAAAGTATCAGGCTTGGCAAACACGCGAGGCATGAGGCTGGTTTCCAACAACAAGACTAAAAAAAGGAAAATGCCGACCTAAGTCGGCATTTTTACTCACACTTATAATTAGAAATTATAAGACATATTTAAGAACACCCGACGACCTAACCAGTCATATTGACTGTAGAACGCTGAGGTGCCTAAGCGAGTGACAGAACTACCGGCACTGACTTTTGGCGGCTCTTTATCAAAAGCATTAGCCACACCCAAGGTTACATCTAAACCTGCATCAGCAAAGTCTTTAGTCACAGAGAAAGTGTGATAAACCACCGCATCTGCTGCCGCAATTAACTTAACCGCTTCGCCACGGTAAGTGGGGCTACTGCTGACAAACTGCTCGTTTGATACCGCACCAGTATAACGTGCGATCCAGTTTACGCTCCAATCTTGGTATTCCAAGCCGACAAACAGGTTACCTACGTCTTCTGGACTACCAAATTGCCCTGTACGATCGATCGGATCACTATCAGCAAACAATTGACTTGCCGCTTCGATCTGACGCGTATGCTGATAAGTGGCAGATAAACGACCAAACTTAGTATCACTAGCATAATTTAAGGTAATATCAACACCGCGGTTAACCTGGTTAGCAATGTTTAAATAACCACCACGCACGTTGGTAATGCGCAAATCAACAGGATCACGATCAAACTGAGTACAAAGTGGTTCAGTGCTAAAGTTATCAGAAATATAACAGTTACCTAAGATCTGACCCGCAGTCAAGTTAGTGACTTCACCAAAGATTTCAATGTTGAAGTAATCAATTGACGCGCTGATATCATGATTTTCGAAATCAGGTGTCCAGACAAAACCTAACGTTTCAGAGATCGAGGTTTCGGCTTTTAACTGACCAGCACCACCGCCTGTGGTAACCGTTGCAGAAATAGCTCCGCCTGCGAAGTCACGTGGAATACCATCAGTAGCACAGTTGGTGGCAACACGCGGATCGATAGTACCATTGTCAACACCCTGCCCCCAGTTAATACATGGATCGATATTACGCTGGCCAACAAAGCTTGTTTGGTTATTTAAATATAATTCAAATAACGCCGGTGAACGGAACGAGGTACCCCGTGAAGCACGCACCCGCACGCCATCGACGATGGTCCAGTTTATACCCGCTTTATAGGTATTATCACCGCCATAAGAAGACACATCGGTGTAACGGCCTGAGATGGTTAAATCTAACGCTTGAATACCCGGTAAATCACGTACTAATGGCACTTGGAACTCAGTAAATACTGCACGGCTGATATGTGAACCGGCAGTAATACCCGCAGCCGTTTGGCCCCAAGTATTTTCACGTAAGGTTTCTTCGCCAGGGACGTCATTGATCGAGTCTTTTTGGAACTGGAAACCGACCGCAGTACCGATAAAGCCGGCGGGTAATTCAAATAAATCACCTGAAATAAAACCTTCAACTGATTGTTGTTTATAAACAGTATTACCCGTTTGCTCACCAAACAAGAAATCACGGATTTCTGGTGAAATATTACCGGCTAAGAACTGTGGATCTAACCAAGGTACATCCACACAGGGCACGCCACGGATCGGTGTTGTTTCACCAACACAAGAGCCTGAGGCAAAGTTATAGGGTGAGATAGCATCTTCGTAAATAAGCTTAGACTTATAATCACCGCTGCTATAGCTATTTTGATAAGCCACATCATAATACCAGTTACCAATATCACCATTAATACCGGCAACAAAACGGCGGTAATCCACGGTGATTTTATCACCTGAGTGATCAGTAATTGGGGTTGGGCTTAACCACTGCGCCCCCGTCCAACCGGCACTTAATGGATCACCGGCAAAGAAATCTTCGTTATATTTGTAGCTCCAGAACTGACGATAGCCGTTGGTGGTGGTTTGACGGCGATTTAATAACACTTCACCGTATAAACTGGTGGTGTCATTTAATTCATAATCACCTTGTGCATACACGGTCATTAATTCGTTTTTCGGAACCAAGGTTTCTAAATCTTGAAACGGGTGGTCAGCGTTAGTGACGGAATCTGATAAACGATCATAAGCCACCGGGAACCAACCGGGTGGTGTCACCATAAAGTCCGGATTGTTAGGATCAGTTGCAAACCCAGGAATGAAGTTACCTAAGTTACCATCATAATCATATTGCGCTTTTGCACCCGCAGGGACGTTGCCGCCAGCACCTTGATAATCGTAAAGCCAAATATGACCCCACAGTAAATCATTACAATGGTAGCTGCCGGTACGCGGATCCACAGGGTCAACTCGCTCATTGGTTGTTGGATCAAACAAATAACGCTCAGCACAGTTAAAGAAGCTGCGTTGACCTTGAGCCAACTCTTGCTGCACTTTGTAGTCACCGACAACACGGAATGAGCCGCGGCCAAAGGTCTTACCATAAGTACCATTTAATTGATAAATTTCACCGCCTTCTTCTAACGGCTGCGAGGTATTAAAGTTAATGGTACCTTCATCACCCTTCTTCGTAATAATGTTGATAACACCGGCCACGGCGTCAGAACCATATAACGAAGAAGCGCCATCTTTTAAGATTTCAATACGATCAATTGCCGATAAAGGCAGAATGTTCGGATCAAAAGAAGCTACTTGGCCACGCGTACCCGCTGGGCCAGCACGACGACCGTTTAATAAAACTAGCGTACGGTTTGCACCTAAACCGCGTAATGAAATGCTTTCTGAACCGACACCACCTTCAGTAACAAACGCCGTAGAGGCCGCAGCGGTGATTTGGTTTGAACCTGCAGCAACCGTGGAATTACGTAATAATTCACCTAAGTTGCTAATACCTTGGCTGGCAGCAACACTGGCATTAATCACTTCAATTGGCGCAGCTTGATCTAAACCATCGGTACGAATACGTGAACCGATAATTTGAATACGTTCGGCTTTTTCATCTGCTTTGGGCGCGTCAGCTTCTGCTTCTTGGGCGTGAACTTGAAAAAGTGAACCGGCCAGCACACAGCTTATCGCTATGGAAAGCGGCTTAATTTTGGAATCTGATGGCATTATTCTCATAGGAATTTCCCTGATTATTATTAGTAAAATAACAGTAAAGCTGAATGGACACTTAACCGCTCTCTCCATGTTAGATAACTGACTCTAAAAATCAACCCCCAACTGTAATTCAAAGGTATTAGACATAAAAAAACCCGCTTAAAGCGGGTTTTTCGGCTAACAAGCTAGATTACCAGCCCGTTAATTCTTTCAGGGCTTGACCGATATCCGCTAAGCTCTTCACGGTTTTAACACCGGCGTCTTCTAAAGCAGCGAATTTTTCATCCGCTGTACCTTTACCACCAGAGATGATCGCACCAGCATGACCCATGCGCTTACCTGCAGGTGCAGTCACACCAGCAATGTAAGATACAACAGGTTTAGTCACATGCTGTTTGATATAAGCAGCCGCTTCTTCTTCTGCAGAACCACCGATTTCGCCGATCATGACGATAGCTTCAGTTTGTGGATCTTCTTGGAATAACTTCAGAATATCAATGAAGTTAGAACCTGGAATTGGATCACCACCGATACCAACACAAGTAGACTGGCCAAAACCGTAATCTGTGGTTTGTTTAACCGCTTCATACGTCAGAGTACCTGAACGTGAAACGATACCCACTTTACCTGGCTTATGAATGTGACCTGGCATGATGCCGATTTTACATTCGCCTGGCGTGATAACGCCTGGGCAGTTAGGGCCAATCAACACGACGCCTAACTCGTCACATTTCACTTTGGCATCTAACATATCTAACGTTGGAATGCCTTCCGTGATACAAACGATCAGCTTAATGCCGCCATTTGCCGCTTCTAAGATAGAATCTTTACAAAATGCCGCAGGTACATAGATGACTGATGCCGTTGCACCCGTAGTTGCTACCGCTTCTGCTACGGTGTTAAACACCGGCAGACCTAAATGCGTTTGACCGCCTTTACCTGGTGTAACACCGCCAACCATTTTTGTGCCGTAAGCAATGGCTTGTTCAGAGTGGAATGTGCCTTGAGCACCTGTAAAACCCTGACAAATAACTTTGGTATCTTTATTAATTAAAACGCTCATTACTTACCCCTTATGCCTTAGCCGCTGCAGCAACAACTTGTTTAGCCGCGCTTGTTAGGTCGGTATCAGCGATAATGTTCAGGCCGCTTTCAGACAGCACTTTTGCGCCCAATTCTGCATTGTTACCTTGCAGACGAACCACAACAGGAACTTTAACGCCCACTTCTTTTACTGCACCGATAACACCTTCAGCAATCATATCGCAACGCACGATACCGCCGAAGATGTTGATGAAAACGGCTTTAACCGCAGTATCAGACAGGATAATTTTGAATGCTTCAACAACACGTTCTTTGGTTGCACCACCGCCAACGTCTAAGAAGTTAGCAGGTTGGCCACCGTGTAATTTCACGATGTCCATCGTACCCATGGCTAAACCAGCGCCGTTAACCATACAACCAATGTCACCACCTAAGGCAACATAGTTAAGCTCCCATGAGGCAGCGTGCGCTTCACGTGGATCTTCTTGTGAAGGATCTTGCATCGCTTTCAGCTCTGGGTGACGGTATAAGGCGTTACCATCGATAACTAGCTTGGCATCTAAACAGTGTAAGTCGCCGGCAGGTGTAATAACCAATGGGTTAACTTCTAATAAGGCCAGATCTTTTTCTTGGAAAAGTTTTGCTAAACCTAAGAAGATCTTCACGAATTGGCTAACTTGCTTGCCTTCTAAACCTAATTTGAATGCTAACTCACGGCCTTGGTATGGCTGAGCACCCACCAAAGGATCAACCGCAGCTTTTAAGATTTTTTCTGGGGTTTCGTGGGCCACTTTTTCAATTTCCACACCACCTTCAGTAGACGCCATAAACACGATACGACGTGAAGAACGGTCAACAACTGCACCTAAATACAATTCTTGAGCGATATCGGTGCATGGCTCAACTAAAATACGGCTTACCGGCTGACCTTTTTCATCTGTTTGATAGGTTACCAGGTTCTTACCAAGCCATTTTTCAGCAAATGCTTTGATTTCTTCTTTGCTCTTAACTAGCTTCACACCACCCGCTTTACCGCGACCACCAGCGTGTACTTGAGCTTTGACAACGAACATATCGCCGCCGATTACATCTGCAGCTGCTACCGCTTCTTCTACTGTAGCTGCGGCAACGCCTTTAGATACAGGCAAACCATATTGGGCAAACAGTTGCTTACCCTGATACTCGTGCAAATTCATGGCTATTTTCCGTTCTTTTGAATTGGGACGTTACTCAACAAAGAGTAACCTGATTTTGGTTCGGTGCTTATTATAGTACCAACCGGTTTGATAAAAAATGCTGTTGTACTAAACAACAGCATTTTTGATACATTCAATGAAACGTTAGATGTCCAACAGAATACGCGTTGGATCTTCTAACAATTCTTTGATGGTGACTAAGAAACCTACTGACTCCTTACCATCAATGATCCGGTGATCGTAAGACAGTGCCAAATACATCATAGGCAGAATTTCCATCTTACCGTCAACAACCATTACACGGTCTTGGATCTTGTGCATGCCAAGAATAGCAGATTGTGGTGGGTTGATGATCGGCGTAGACATCAATGAACCAAAGACACCACCGTTAGTGATAGTGAAGTTACCACCTAACAGATCGTCCATAGCTAACTTGCCATCGCGACCTTTCAGGGCTAATTCTTTGATGGCTTTTTCAATTTCAGCCAGATTCATTTTGTCGCAATCACGTAAGATAGGCGTAACTAAGCCACGAGGCGTAGACACTGCGATGCTAACATCGAAGTAGTTATGATAAACAATATCATCACCGTCGATCGCCGCGTTCACTTCTGGGAAACGTTTCAACGCTTCAGTAACCGCTTTGACATAGAAAGACATAAAGCCTAAACGGATACCATGGCGCTTCTCAAACACATCTTGATATTGCTTGCGTAAATCCATGATAGGTTTCATGTTAACTTCGTTAAACGTGGTTAACATGGCCGTTGAATTTTTCGCTTCTAACAAACGATTTGCAATCGTTTTGCGCAGGCGTGTCATAGGAACACGTTTCTGACTGCGATCACCGGCAGCAACCACTGGCGCAGCAGTTTTAGCAGGCGCGGCAGCTTTGGCTGGGGCAGCAACAAACTTTTCAACATCTTCTTTTGTTACGCGACCGTTTTTGCCTGTGCCCTTGATTTTGCTGGCATCTAAGCCTTTTTCAGAAATCATGCGACGTACAGAGGGGCTTAACGCATCGTCACTGCTGTCATCGGCAGCAGGAGCTGCTGCGGCTTTTTCTGCCGGCGCTTCTTCTTTCTTAGCAGCCGGTGCACCGCCCGCTTCCATTTTACCAATGACTTCTTCTGCCGTTACCGTTGCACCAGTGTCATGGATGATTTCGCCCATCACACCATCTGCTTGTGCAACAACTTCCAACACAACTTTGTCAGTTTCAATATCTACTAATACCTGATCACGGCTAACGGCTTCACCAGTTTTTACGTGCCAGGTGGCGATGGTTGCATCTGCAACAGATTCCGGAAGTACGGGTACTTTAATTTCCACTTTTTCACCTTTAACGGTTGGTCTATATCAGTTATCACAGCCTGCAGCATGCAGGCTGGAAAATCATTATTTAACGGTTAGCGCGTCATTAACGAGAGCTTGTTGCTGCTTGTTATGCACAGACAAGTAACCTACTGCAGGTGAAGACGACGCTTCACGACCGGCATAATTCAGGTAACCCGTTTTTGGAATTGCAGCACGGAAGTGATGCTGACTACAGTACCAAGCACCTTGGTTTTGTGGCTCTTCTTGACACCAAACAAAATCAGTTACATGTTGGTACTGGCTTAATACTTCGGCCATTTCCTCATGTGGGAAAGGATAAAGTTGTTCAACCCGCACGATAGCCACATCGGTTTGCTCGCGCTTACGACGCTCTTCGAGCAATTCGTAATACACTTTACCGCTACAGAACACGACACGTTTCACCGCTTTTGCATCAAGTTCGTCAATTTCACCAATCACGTTATGGAAGGTACCCGATGCAAGTTCTTCTAACGAAGAAGTCGCTAATGGGTGCCGTAACAATGATTTTGGAGACATTACGATCAATGGACGACGCATTGGCCGCACCATTTGACGGCGTAACATGTTGAAAACTTGCGCAGGTGTCGTTGGCACACACACTTGCATGTTGTGATCAGCACACAACTGTAAGAAACGTTCCAGACGAGCAGATGAGTGCTCAGGGCCTTGCCCCTCATAACCGTGCGGTAGTAATAAAGTTAAACCGCATAAACGGCCCCACTTTTGCTCGCCAGAGCTTAAGAATTGGTCAATAACCACTTGAGCGCCGTTGGCGAAGTCACCAAATTGACCTTCCCAAATAACCATAGCCCGTGGCTCTGCTGTCGCATAACCGTATTCAAACGCTAAAACGGCTTCTTCAGATAAAGCCGAGTCGAAAACTTCAAACTTACCCTGCTGTTCACTGATTTTCTCTAACGGCGTATAGGTTGAACCATCCGTTTGATTATGCAGTACAGCATGGCGATGGAAAAAGGTACCGCGACCAGAGTCTTGACCGACAATACGGATACGGCTACCTTCACCAACCACCGAGGCGTAAGCTAAGATTTCAGCAAAACCCCAGTCAATTTTCTTCTCGCCTTTTAACATCAATGCACGGTCTTCATAGACACGACCAACTTGACGTTGTAACGCATGCGTCGCGGGTACCTGTATGGCTTTTTCACCTAACGCTTTGAGTTCTTCAAGCTTTAAACTGGCGTCATAAGGGGCATCCCAGTCTTTACCGATAAAGGGTGTCCAATCTACTGAAGACGGTGCCATCGGTTGCCATTCTTCAACAACACAATCGCCTTTGTCTAAAGCATCCCGGTAACCGTCTATTAATGCTTTCACTTCGTCAGCAGTAATAACCCCTTCTTGCACCAACTTCTCAGCGTAAATTTCCCGCGGCGTTGGGTGCTTTTTGATCTTCTGATACATCAGAGGTTGCGTTGCATTTGGCTCATCGGCTTCGTTATGGCCATTACGGCGATAACAGAACAAATCGATGACCACATCACGCTTAAAGGTATTACGATAATCAACCGCTAATTGCGCAATCATCACTACCGCTTCAGGATCATCACCGTTCACGTGGAAAATGGGCGCCTGTACCATTTTAGCAATGTCGGTACAGTAAGGGGTTGAACGCGTATCTTCAGGGTTTGACGTAGTAAAACCCACTTGGTTGTTAATGACCAAGCGGATGGTGCCACCTACTTTGAATGCACGCGTTTGCGAAATGTTAAAGGTTTCAGCAACCACACCCTGACCGGCAAAAGCCGAGTCACCATGAATGGTAATAGGCAGTGCTAGCGAACCGTCGGTACAACCGCGGCGATCTAAACGGGCACGCACAGAGCCTAAAACAACAGGGTTAACAATTTCTAAGTGTGATGGGTTAAAGGCCAGTGCTAAATGCACATTACCGCCTTTGGTGGCAAAGTCAGATGAGAAACCCATATGGTATTTCACATCGCCAGCACCCACCACTTCGTATTTACCGGCAAATTCATCAAATAACTTCGATGGATTCTTACCCAGTACGTTGATCAAGGTATTCAGACGACCACGGTGCGCCATACCAATCACTGAGTCTTTGGCGCCTTGCTCACCGGCACGGTGGATCATGGCTTTCAGTAATGGGATCATCGCATCGCCGCCTTCAAGACCAAAGCGCTTAGCACCTGGGAATTTTGAGCTTAAATACTTTTCCAGACCGTCAGCCGCGATTAATCCCTTAAGGATACCTAGCTTAGTGTCTTTATCGAAACGAGGCTGAGATTGCACACTTTCTAAGCGCTGTTGGATCCAACGTTTCTCATCGGTAGAGACGATATGCATGTACTCAGCACCAATAGAACCGCAGTAAGTGCGTTCCAGTGCTTTGTGCAAATCGCCCAATTTCATTGTTTCTTGACCAGAAGCAAATGATCCAATGTTGAACTCAGTTTCGTAATCAGCTTCAGACAGTTCGTGAAACGACAATTCAAGGTCACGTACCCGAGGTTGTTTCCACAGGTTTAACGGATCCAAATTGGCGTGTTGATGGCCACGGAAGCGATAAGAGTTAATTAATTGCAGTACTTTAACCTGACGGTTGTCAGCACCAGAACCAGAGTTTACCACCACAACTTCACGATGTTTGTTGCGGGCCAACTCAGCGAAATGTTCACGCACATCGCTATGTCGGGTTTCAAGCTCGACCCCATCGATCTTTGGTAACTGGGCAAAAAACTCACGCCATTCGTCACCAACACTGGTGGGCTCTGCTAGGTAGGATTCATAGAGTTCATCCACATAGGCCATGTTACCACCGCCAAGATGTGAAGACTCTAACCACGCCTTCATTACACCTTCGTGCATTTAGTTTCCCTTATTTTTGAGCACCTGGAAAAAGTAGCAAAAAAACTGCCACCCCGCTAAGTGGATGGACAGTTTTCAATTAAATCACTAAAAAAGGGCGCATTACAGCGCCCGGTTTAACAACATCGACTTAATTTGGCCGATTGCCTTAGTCGGGTTTAACCCTTTCGGACAAACGCTAACGCAGTTCATAATACCATGACAACGGAATACGCTGAAAGCGTCATCTAAGTCATTTAACCGTTGTTCGGTTGCAGTATCACGGCTGTCTGCCAAGAAACGATAAGCATGTAATAAACCCGCTGGCCCGATAAATTTATCAGGATTCCACCAGAACGAAGGACACGATGTTGAACAACATGCACAAAGAATACACTCGTACAAGCCGTCTAACTTAGCGCGTTCTTCTGGCGTTTGCAAAAATTCACCGGCTGGCGGCAAGCCATCGTTAATCAAATACGGCTTCACTTTCTCGTATTGCGTGTAGAACTGGCTCATATCGATAACCAGATCGCGAATTACCGGTAAACCAGGTAATGGACGCACCACGATTTTACCGCCTTTCAAACCCACTGCGGATAGCGGTGTAATACAAGCCAAACCGTTTTTGCCATTCATGTTTACGCCATCTGAACCACAAACACCTTCACGGCAGCTGCGGCGGAAAGATAACGTTGGATCTTGCTCTTTTAATTTGACCAGTGCATCAAGCACCATCATGTCCCGGCCATCCGGGTTGTCTAAAGTATAATCCTGCATGCGCGGCGCTTGGTCGACATCAGGGTTGTAACGATAGATCGAAAAAACTAATTTCTGCATCGCTGTAGCCCTCTTAGTACTTACGTGCTTTCGGTGGGAAAGCTTCACGGAACTTCGGTTCCAGATTCACTTTACGCTTAAACATTGACTCAGTGTCTGGTGTATAAACACTGTGACACAACCAGTTCTCGTCATCACGATCTGGGAAGTCGAAACGTGCATGAGCACCACGGCTTTCAGTACGGAAGTTTGCCGCAACAGCAGTAGAGAATGCGGTTTCCATTAAGTTATCTAACTCTAAACACTCGATACGCTGGGTGTTGAAGTCAGAACTCTTATCATCTAAACGAGCAAACTGCAGACGTTCACGAATTTCTTTTAACTGCTGTAAACCTTCAGCCATTGCTTCACCTTCACGGAATACCGAGAAGTTAAGCTGCATACATTTTTGCAGGTCTTTCTTAATTTGTACCGGATCTTCACCTTGACCAGGCTTGCTCTCTTCCCAACGACGTGTGCGTGCTAAGGCGGCATCAATGTCAGATTGAGAGGCATCGCGAGCTTGCGCGGTTGCGGCTAGGGCTTCACCAAGGTGTAAACCTGTTGCACGACCAAATACCACTAAGTCTAACAATGAGTTACCACCTAAGCGGTTTGCACCGTGTACGGATACACAAGCAATCTCACCACAAGCAAATAAACCAGCAACAACAGATTCTGTACCATCGGCTTTCGGTGTAATAACCTGACCGTGCACGTTAGTCGGAATACCACCCATCATATAGTGACAAGTAGGAATAACCGGGATGGGCTCTTTAACCGGATCAACGTGCGCAAAAGTACGTGATAATTCACAAATACCTGGTAAGCGGCTTTCTAAAACTTCAGCACCTAAGTGATCTAGTTTTAGTTTAATGTGAACACCCCATGGGCCCTCACAGCCACGACCTTCGCGGATTTCTGTCATCATGGCACGAGCCACAACGTCACGACCGGCTAAGTCTTTCGCGTTTGGCGCATAACGTTCCATGAAACGTTCGCCATCTTTATTTAATAAGTAACCACCTTCACCACGACAACCTTCGGTTACCAAGGTACCGGCACCTGCGATGCCTGTTGGGTGGAACTGCCACATTTCCATATCTTGTAAAGGCACACCCGCACGTAAAGCCATACCGACACCGTCACCGGTGTTAATGTGTGCGTTAGTGGTTGAAGCGTAAATACGACCGGCACCGCCGGTAGCCAGTACCGTGGCTTTGGCTTTGAAATAAACGATTTCGCCAGATTCAATATCAATGGCGGTACAACCGACAATGGCGCCATCTTGGTTTTTCACCAAATCTAAGGCATACCATTCAGAGAAAACTTGAGTACGGTTTTTAACGTTTTGTTGATAAAGCAAGTGTAACAAGGCGTGACCAGTACGGTCAGCAGCAGCGGCAGTACGGGCAGCTTGCTCGCCACCGAAGTTCTTCGATTGACCACCAAATGGGCGCTGATAAACGCGGCCAGCTTCAGTACGAGAGAATGGTAAACCCATGTTCTCTAATTCAGTGATCGCTTCTGGACCCGTCTTACACATGTATTCGATAGCGTCTTGGTCACCGATATAATCCGACCCTTTAACGGTGTCGAACATGTGCCATTCCCAGTTATCTTCATGGCTATTACCCAGTGCTACCGTAATACCGCCTTGCGCCGACACCGTGTGTGAACGCGTAGGAAAAACTTTTGATAACAATGCACAGGTTAAACCTGATTGGGTGATTTGTAGCGCTGCGCGCATACCGGCACCACCGGCTCCAATGACGATCGCGTCAAATTCTCTTACTGGAATATTCACTTAAGCACCCCACAACACAAATAAACCCACTGCCACATAGCTAAAGGCAATTACGTACAGGACAAACTGTAAAGCGGCGCGTAACTTGGCACACTTTACGTAGTCAGTTAATACCTGCCATAAGCCAATACGGGTATGAATGGCAATCGAGATCAACGCTAACAAGGTATACACCTTCATTAACACGTTACTGAACAGGCCATGCCATATCTCGAAAGTCACTTCTGGAGTGAAAAGAAAAAAACCTAAAATGAAAAGTGCGTATGTCGCTAGGACAACAGCAGTTGCTCTTAATGATACGTAATCCTGAACACCATCGCGTTTCAGGCTTGCCTGATTTAGAACCATAACCATACCCCCGCTAAAACAGCTAAAATAATCCATAACACCATAGTGATGTTGGCGCTGGCGTTACCTGAGTCGAGTTCTTCCCAGTAGCCTTGGTCCATGATCATGTGGCGGATACCGCCTAGCAGGTGGTAAATAAGTACCGTGATAGTGCCCCAAGCGATAAACTTCGCAAAATGTGAGTTTAGCAAGGACTTCACGTAGTCAAAGCCTTCTGCGCTTTGCAATGAAACCGCCCATGCCCAAATAACAAAAAGCAGTGCGAAAAACATTGCAACACCGGTTACCCGATGCAGAATAGAAGCTTTGGCAGTCGCAGGTAGAGAGATAGTTGTTAAATCAAGATTTATTGGTCTTTGCTTTTTCACAGTGTCTTGCCTATCGATGCCCGTGTAGAGCGTAGTTGTCATTATTGTCGCTGCAAAAAACAGCCACATCCCGAAGCAGATATACTCTTTTTCTATAAAGCTGGTTCAGCAAAAAGGTTCTGGTAAGGTGAACTGTTTTTACGCCGCAAATAGTATATATTTCATGACACGCTATTACAATTTTTGTTTGGTTTTTAACGGAAAAATCCGTTACACAAAACTTTACAGCTTTTTAGCGGTACGGCAATACGACTAGAGTCGAATACTTATTAATTGATTAGCCTTTAGAATTGACTTTCAGGTGCGGTTTGCGAGTAGAATACCCTTAACCCTAATATCCCATAATAAAACAGTAGGAGAAATCCAATGGCAGATAAAAAAGCCGTCGTACAGATTGATGGTAAAACCTTTGAGTTACCGATCTACTCTGGTACGGCAGGCACTGACGTGATTGACGTTCGTACACTAGGTCAACAGGGCTATTTCACGTTTGACCCGGGCTTTATGTCTACCGGCTCCTGTGAATCGAAAATCACATACATCGATGGCGACAACGGCATTTTGTTACACCGCGGTTACCCAATAGAGCAACTCGCTGATAAATCAGACTATTTAGAGACTTGCTACCTGTTATTAGAAGGCGAATTACCGACTAAAGAGCAGTATGATAACTTCGTTAAAACCATTACTCGTCACACGATGGTTCACGAAAAAATCGCCGCATTTTTCCAAGGTTTCCGTGTTGATGCACACCCAATGGCAATGCTGTGTGGTGTGGTTGGCGCGATGTCATCGTTCTATCACTCTGATTTAGACATTAACGATCCGCAACAACGTACCCGTAGCGCCCATCGTTTGATTGCTAAATTACCAACAATTGCTGCGATGGCGTATAAATATACTGCCGGTCAGCCATTCGTTTACCCACGTAATGAATTGAGCTACTCAGAAAACTTCTTACACATGATGTTCTCTGTACCCGCTGAAGACTATAAAGTTAGCCCTGTATTAGCCAAAGCAATGGATCGCATTTTCATGTTACACGCCGATCACGAGCAAAATGCTTCTACTTCTACCGTGCGTTTAGCCGGTTCATCTGGTGCTAACCCTTACGCATGTATCGCGGCAGGTATTGCCTCTTTATGGGGCCCTGCACATGGTGGTGCCAACGAAGCCTGTTTAAAAATGTTACAACAAATTGGTTCTGTTGACCGTATTCCCGAGTTTGTGGCTAAAGCCAAAGACAAAAATGACTCTTTCCGTTTAATGGGTTTTGGTCACCGCGTTTATAAAAACTTTGACCCACGTGCCAAAGTTATGCGTGATACCTGTCATGAAGTATTAAGCGAACTGAACATTAAAGATCCATTGTTAGATGTCGCCATGGAATTAGAGCGCATTGCGTTATCTGACCCGTACTTCATCGAGAAGAAACTGTATCCTAACGTTGACTTCTACTCAGGCATCATCTTAAAAGCTATTGGTATTCCTACCAGTATGTTTACGGTGATCTTTGCGATGTCACGTACAGTGGGTTGGATCTCACACTGGGACGAGATGTTAGCAGACAAAGGCCACAAAATTGGTCGTCCACGTCAGTTATACACTGGCCATGCCGCACGCGATTACAAAAAGTAATTTGCTCTGGCAAGCAGCAGCTTAAAAGCGGCCATTGGCCTAATGCCGATCAGTTAAGAACTTTTCAGATCGGTTGACCGATCCAGTGGTTGGTATATAAAGGCCTACAGAATGAACTCTGTAGGCTTTTTTTATGCATATTAGCCAAGCGCTGGAAACC
>NZ_JAJHOG010000014.1:0-94182 GCF_020819615.1 Rheinheimera sp. UJ51 | reverse complement strand
ACGCATGCGCTTACGCCCATTTTTCTCGGCGCGAGAAAGCTTAAGGATGTCTTCAGCAGTATGATTCATAAGACTCAGAGTGTGATGATTTGGTGAGTACAATTAGAGCAGAAAACAAGATGGTATAATACCATTCCATCTTAAAGTCTGTTCAGTCTCTAAGTTCACTCTAATTACGCGTGCAGTATCACTGACAAAACGCTTTCAAGCAGTGAATTTTGATTATTTTTGCCGATAAATTTCCTGATAATGTAATGAGATTGTTTTGGCTTTGTTCTGTCGTTATTCCATGTTGATTAACCGCAAAAGCTAATACAGCAAGGTCAGGGAGTTCTAGTATGGGTAGTGTACTTCCTTAAATATGAGAATCGCTTATGCGTTTTGTTAAACCGTTCTGTAGTTTTTTACTTGTTTGCTCAGTAAGTTGGGGGGTACAAGCTACCACTCCACTTGAGTACGATGATGTATTTGAAATTGAATTTGTGTCTGATCCTCAACCCGATAGTAAAGGCGAAAAAATTGTTTTTGTGCGCAATTGGATGGATCGTCAAACAGACCGTCGGCGTTCTGTGTTGTGGTTAGCGGATGCAAAGGGGCAATTACAAGCGCTGACCCATTCTGCTCAGAGTGCTTCTTCTCCACGTTGGTCGCCTGATAATAGTAAGCTTGCCTATTTAGCTGATCAGCAAATCCATTTGTATTGGTTAGATAGCGGCCGCAATGTGCAGCTAAGCCATGTTAATCATTCGCCTGCTAATCTAAGTTGGTCACCAGATGGACAATGGTTAGCCTTTACCATGTTCACCCCCGTGACTAAAGCGCCTCCAATAACCTTACCTGGTAAGCCAGCTAATGCCGAGTGGGCTAAAGCGCCTATTTATATTGATAATAAGCAATATCGTGCTGATGGTGCCGGTTATTTACCCGCGGGCTTTACGCAGGTGTATTTAATTGCCGCTGACGGTGGCAGTGCTATTCAGTTGACAGAAGATGAGTTTAATCATGGCAGCAGTTTAAGTTGGCATCCTGATGGGTCTGCGTTATATTTATCTGCTAATCGTCATGCAAATTGGCAAACAGCGGTGTCAAATTCTGAGTTATTTCGTTTAGATATTAAGACGAAACAATTAACGGCTTTAACGGATCGTTTTGGTCCAGATACACAACCGCAAGTTTCTCCTGATGGCAAGAAGATTGCTTATTTAGGTTACGATGATCGTAAATTAGCTCATCAGGCCATGCGCTTATATGTTATGGATATTGATGGCAGCAATAGTAAGAATTTAACTGAAGACTTGGATCGCGGTATTGAAAGCTTTCAGTGGCAAGCGAATAGTAAAGATTTTTATATTACTTACGATAGTGAAGGCAAAGGTTTATTAGCTGAGTTGTCTGGGAATGGCCGAGTAAAAGTATTGGCTGATGATTTAGGTGGATCTTCTTATAGTCGGCCTTATTCAGGAGGTCAATTCGCGGTTGCCAACAATGGTTTAGTAGCTTATACGCAAGCCAGTACCGCCCATCCTGCTGAGTTGGCGACATTACAGCGCAATAAAAAACAGCAGCTAACCTCCTTTAATCGTGATTTACTATTTAAACGTGAAATAGGGAAGGTTGAAGAGTTCTGGTACGAATCATCTGTTGATAAACGTAAGCTGCAAGGTTGGATAATTTATCCGCCGGCTTTTGATGCCAGTAAAAAATATCCTTTGATCCTTGAGATCCATGGTGGCCCCCATACTGCTTATGGCCCTTACTTTACGATGGAGTTGCAATTACTGGCATCGCAGGGTTATGTGGTGCTGTATACCAACCCACGAGGCAGTACGAGCTACGGTGAAGACTTCGCTAACTTGATACATCATAATTATCCAAGCCATGATTTTAATGATCTGATGGATGGTATTGATCAAGTCCTTGCTCGAGGTTTTATTGATGAGAGCGAGTTGTTCGTTACTGGCGGTAGCGGTGGTGGTGTGCTGACGACATGGAGTATTGCTCATACCAAGCGCTTTGCCGCCGCGGTTGCGGTTAACCCGGTGATTAACTGGTATTCTTTTGTGTTAAATGCCGATATGTACAGTTATTTTAGCCAGTATTGGTTTCCTGCTTTACCTTGGGAAGATCCTGAGCATTATCTAAAATATTCTCCTATTCAGCATGTTGGTAAAGTCGAAACACCCACCATGCTATTAACCGGTGAATCTGATTTCCGAACCCCTATTTCTGAAACTGAGCAATATTATCAGGCATTACAGTTACGTGGTGTAGAAACGGCGATGGTGCGGATCCCTGGGGCATCGCATGCCATACATACACGGCCAAGTAACATGATGGCGAAACCCGCCTACATTATTTACTGGTTTGAAAAACATCGACAAAAAACCGCTAAATAGTGCGTATAAAGCCCAGTTTATTCTGGGCTTTATTTTATTTACTAAAAAGTGTATGTTTTCTATTCATTCAGGTGGGAGCATCATGTTTTTTACTTTACCTTTAGTCGGTTCTTTGTATAATAGCGACTCCAACGCTAGGGGCATAGTTCCAATTGGTAGAACAGCGGTCTCCAAAACCGATGGTTGGGGGTTCGAATCCCTCTGCCCCTGCCACTTCTTCTTATGACAATGTATTCTCAAACACATCTCACTTTATTAAAGCAGCTTGCTGTGGTGCCGTTGCAACCTAAATCTGAGTTTTATCCAGATTGTTCGCAACCGTGCTCAGCTGAAGATACTGATGCGCGCCAGAGTGAATCTATAACCAATGTTGAGGCGAGCAAGCTGGATGTGCTGGCGGCAGATATTGAGTGTCTGTTGGCATCGCTTGGCATCACAGACTGGCAAATAAACCCCAACGCTGTAGACTTTCAATTGCAAGTGCCGCAATTAATTACCCCATCACTCGTGGCACTTAAACAACCCATGTTAAAGCGTCAGCTATGGTTACTGTTATCTGAGTATGTCGATGCCTGAGATCCGGCTACTAAGCCTTGAAGATTTGCCTACCTTAATGAACATCGAGTTGGCAGCTAATTTATACCCTTGGACTGAAGGGGTATTTCGTTCTTGTTTTAATCAGCAATATTTTAATTATGGTGTGTTTCAACATGGACAGTTGCAAGGGTTTTATATTGGCCAATTTCTGGGGGTAGAAAGCCAATTATTTAATATTGCCGTTGCGCCGCAGGCGCAAGGTCAGGGTTTCGGTAAATTATTACTTGCACACTTTGTAGCACAGAGTACCGAACGTAATGCTTTAGATGCCTGGTTAGAGGTTCGGGCAACTAACCAACAGGCATTGCATCTTTATCAGCAAGCCGGTTTTATCGAAACAGGCCGCCGCAATAATTACTACGTTAGCGCACAGGGCCGCGAAGATGCATTGCTGATGTGCTTACCCTTAGCGTTTAGTTAATTGCCACGGCTGCTTTTTAGCAGAGGTTATTGCTGCTATTTTGCTAAAAAGGGCAGGATGTAACTGAATACTTTATTACGGTGCATTGGCTTATTGTAAAAAAAACCTTGAGCTACAGTACATTGTTTGTTCAATAAATAACTCACCTGTATTTCGTTTTCAACGCCCTCACAAATTACCGCTAAGTTAAGTGCTTGGATCAGGCTAATAATGCCATTTAAGATAACAAGATTGGCGGCATCTTGATGAAGTATATCGTCAATAAAGCTTTTATCTATTTTAATCACTTCAAATTGAAACTTCTTCAGGCTATAGATTGATGAGTAGCCTGTACCAAAATCATCTAAAACTAATTTCAAACCCAGACGTTTACATCTTTCTAAATTCTCAAATATCATTTCATCTTTTTCAAAAATTGTGGTTTCGGTGACTTCAAGGTGTATTAATGGCACGGTATTCGGAAATTGTTGGCATAGCATGGCAATTTGTTGATAGGTGTCATCATCTTTAAGCTGATTAGCCGATAGGTTGATCGATACAGGCCAATTAAAACCGGAGTTCTGCCAAGTGTTAACTTGGCTAAATACCTGATTTAATAGTTTCTTCCCCATGATTAGCATTAATATTTCATTTTCTATTTGTGGTAAAAAAGTGGCTGGCGTACGAATATCATTAGGGGCAAATTGCCAACGCACCAGTGACTCGAAACCGGTGATCGCGCCGGTGCGCATGTCATGTTGTGCTTGATAGTAGAGTTGAAATTGGTCTTTGTGGATCCCTTCTAGAATAGCCTCTAGGTAAGCACTTACCGAGGCTTGTTGTTGTAACAATTTTTTATTTAAAAAAGCGTACTTGTTTCTACCTGAGGTTTTCGCTTGATACATAGCCGCATCAGCGGCTTTAAGCAGTTCTGATTCGGTAATGCCGTCATCAGGATAGATAGCAATACCGATACTGGCGGTACAAGTATAGGTGATTTCAAATAAACGGTAGGGAGCGGATAAGAGTTTAAGTAATTTAGCACCAAAATGCTTAAGTAATTTACCTAAGTTATCACCTTGAATTAAAACCACAAATTCGTCGCCACCAATTCGTGCTGCAACATCTTTTGCCTTTATATTATGCTGTAAGCGTTTTGCTATCGATTTTAGTAACTCATCCCCATAATCATGGCCGTATTGGTCATTAACATACTTGAACTTGTCTAAATCGATATATAACACCGCAAGGTTTTCACCATCACGCTGCGCCGCTGCAAAGGTTTTATGATAAACCTGATTAAAGCCTTGTCGATTTAAAAGCCCTGTTAACACATCGGTTTCAGCGAGTGTTTGCATGTGTTTTTCTTTGGCCAGTTGCTCAGAAATATTTTCAAAGATGGCGATGTAGTATTTAATCGTTTTATCTTGGGCTTTGTCTGAGTAAACGGAGGTAATATGCAACTCTTCAGGAAATTCTACACCTGCTTTAGTTCGGTTATACAATACACCTTGCCATTGTCCCTTTTCTTTTAATTCCGCATACATATCCTGATAAAACTGCAAACTCTGTTTACCTGATGACAGAATATTAGGGTTTTTCATAAACACATCGTCTAGCGAGTAGCCAGTGATGGCAGTAAACGCGGGATTAACGTGAATAATATGATGATGTTCATCCGTTATCATAATGGCTTCTTGTAGATTCTCGACCACCATTTTGAATAAGCTTAATGATTGGGTTAACTGATGCTCTTTCGCTACTGAGACCATAGATAATAAATGGTAGTATTGCCCGTCAAGCTCAAAGTTGGCTTGATAAATTTGTACTTGGCCCTGGCGTTTAGGGTGATGCAGTTCAACCGAAATACTGTCGGTTGAGGCCGCTCTTAACCAATCAATAAAACGAGCCACGCCTTTGGCTAAGTAAGCATGCACTTTGATGGGTTCGTCGTCTTTAATATGAGTGTAATGGGGTAGATAGAGCAGATTACGTGCTAACTGGTTGGCGTTTACAATCTGAAAGTCGGTGCTTAAAATGACAAAACCAACCGGCGCATGTTCAAAAATGGCATTAAACTGTTTTTGAGACGCCATAGTTTGATTGGTCTTTTGCTCTAACAGGCTAAATAAGTCGGTTTGAGCAGTAAGCTCGTTAATGACCTTTTCAAGTAATTGCAGGGCGGCTTGATAAGTACTTGGGCTGATGTGGGCAGCCGAGTCTTGCTGCATAGCGTGCTGTAAAGTGTCGACTTCTTGCTGCAACGCTTGGTTTGACGTTTTTAATTCTTCTAACGTGCGTTTCATATTTTTACCACTACCCAGTACTTACTCGACATGTTGCTCTGAATTTTTAAAAAAAGAACCAATCATTGACGTTGGATTGCCGTTTAGTAAGTCATTTTCATATAACATATCATTTGAATTAACTTGGATATAATCTGATGTTTCTTTTGGTTTTATTCTGTATTGGATCGAAATAGGCGAGCCAATCCGGCCTTTTTTGAGTTGCTCAAGGTGCAATTTATATTTTGTTATGTCATCAGGGTGGATCAAGGTTTGGAAATCTGCTGCTTTCATCTCGAGCATTTCATCGTATGTGTAACCTAATATTTTGCTGTAAGCCGGATTAACATAAGTATGCATATTCTTTTTGAAATTGTAGATATAAACCCCGTTTAACGTGGTATTGAGTAATAATTCAGTTTCTTTTTTATGCACCTCTAGTTTTGCGGCTATTTTTACCCGCTCCGTGATATCTGTTAATGAACCGATAACTTTCTCGGCCTGCTTCAAATGAGTAAAAGAAACATTGGTTTCAAGTGACAGCCAAATGGCTTTACGGGTTTTAGTAAAAGCACGATAAATAAACGGTTTTCCATTTTTACCCGACATAACCGAGCTGAGGTAGTTCTCTAGCTTCAGGCGATCATCGCGATGTGCGAGGTTAATAAAAGCATCGTACGACGGGGTAAAACTGTCTGTAGTTAACCCAAATAAGCTAAAAGCGCCTTTACTCCAAGTCAATTCGTTTCTCGCAACCTCCCATGACCAAGAACCGGTTCGGCCAACACGTTCTGCATCTTCCAGAATTTGATTGGCTTGTTCTAGTTGCTCAGATAATTTGGTGAGATGCTGTTCTTGCGTAGCTTTGTCGTCATAAGCCATACGTAATTCGGCATAGGCGCTTTGCAGTTCTTCATTAGTTGATTGTAACTCTTCATTCGTGGTTTCTAGTTCCTCGTTAGCGCTTTGTAGCTCTTCATTGGCACTTTGCAACTCTTCATTCATCGACTGCATTTCTTCGTTAGAGGTTTCTAGCTCCTCAATCACGGTTTGTAGTTGCTCTTTGGCTTTGAGCAGTTGACGTTCTTGCTCTTTAGCTAAAGAGTCTAAGTTTGCTGTGTTTTCTAATGTGGCAATAGGTAAATTGAGTGGGTCTTCTACTTGAAAGAAAATTAAGATTAATTTACCGATATTTGGCTGCTGTGGTATGTCAATTACAATAAAACGGACCCACTGGACCGCGTCTTGTAAAGTAATGCGTTGAAATGCACTAAAGATAGTCGATGAGCTTTTTTGCAATTGATAAAGTGCTGAACGCAAATCGATGGTTAGCGCAGGGTGAAGATTTTTATAGATATTATTACTCGTTGGGCCTTCGGGCCTAATTAATAATGGGTTAACGCCGCTACTGTAAATAATGTCCATATTTTCATTTATTAAAACAGCGTTAGGTAAGGCGATCTGTTTTAATTGCGAGGTAATTAACGCGGCTAATAAATCTCCCTGCAACAGTTCACTGTGAATTTCTGGGGCAGTAGGCGTTGACTCTGCATGCGTTTCATTATGAATGTTTTTCAGCGCTTTGCGTGCCAGCGGTACTTTTTTATCCATGAATACCGCTTCATAAACCTTGCCAGATTGTGACAGGGTGCAAAATTTTTCTTGAAAGACGCCAATAGACTCAGATTGGCCTAAAAATAATAAGCCTCTTGGGTTTAGGGCATAATGGAAAACCGGAATAATGGCGCGTTGTAATTCGATATTAAAATAAATTAATAGATTGCGGCATGAAATCAGATCTAATCTTAAAAAGGGCGGGTCTTGGGTAATATCGTGTACAGAAAAAATCAAAAAAGATTTAATCGGTTTTATAATTTCTAAGTTCTCACCGTTTACCGTGAAGTATTTTTGCCTAAGCTGTTTTGGCATATTGCGTAAGGCGCTTTCTGGATAAACACCATTACGAGCAAAATCAATGGCGGTTTCATCAATGTCGGTAGCAAAGATTTGAATTTTGAATCGTTCGGCATTTGTGCCTAGGATCTCATTTAAAATAATGGCTAGGGTGTACGCTTCTTCACCGGTGGAGCAAGCGGTCACCCAAATGCGGATAATTTTATTGTCTTTATGCTTAATATAGGTTTTTAGCTCATCACTCAGTTGATTGAATGCGCGTGGATCACGAAAGAATGAGGTTACGCCAATTAACATATCTTTGAACAGTACTTTAATTTCGGTTTGGTCTTCGTCTAAATGCTCGAGATATTTTTGAAAGTTAGTGATTTTTAAGGCTGTCATACGACGCTCTATGCGGCGCATAATCGTTTTCTCTTTGTATAGGCTAAAATCCACTTTGTGCTGGCGTCTGATCTTCTTCAAAATGCTGTGATACAGCTCTTTAGGAATGTTTTTTTCCATGTCGGAAGATTTGATGCGAGGAAACTTAACGATATTACTCAGCTCAATGGCAATGTCTTTTGGCGCTAAAATAATATCAACGTTCCCAGAATTGATCGCTGATTTAGGCATCCCATCAAACTTGGCGGTATTGGGATCTTGTACAATACTGAAACCGCCTTCTCCTTTAATAATACCAATGCCCCGCGAGCCGTCAGAGCCGGTGCCTGATAAAATAATTCCGATGGCCATTTCACCTTTTACAAAGGCGATCGATTCAAACAGCATATCCACCGAAGGACGCGGTAAGTGTCGAATAACGCTGGTGGCTGACAAAATAATGGTGTCGTTGGTACTAATTTCGATGTTGTAGTTAGGAGGGCAGATATAGAGTGTATTCGGACGAATATGTTCGTTATTTTTCGGCTCTTTAATGGGGATGGTTGAGGTTTTCTCTAGTAGCTCGACCATCATGCTGCGATATGACGGCGATAAATGCTGAGCTAAAACAAAACTCATACCGCTGGTTTTTGGCAGGTGTGAAACAAGCTGCTGCAAAGCTTCTAAACCGCCAGCGCTAGCACCAATACCGACGACAGTTAACACTGTGGTATCTTGAGGCGATTTTTCATGCGTCTCTAATATGATGTTATCAGTAGGTTCTTGTTGGTTAGTTATAATATTTTTTGGCATTAAGACGACATATCCTGTCAAAGTGTAGCAAGAGGTAAATTAAGGAAAGCTTCATTTTAAAGTATAGTAGATAAATATTAGATAACCGTGTTTTATTCCATTCCTGCTGTTTACGTGGGCGGTTTGATTGAAATTGCAGATTTAACCCGCAGTACAATCGCACTTGACCGCTTCAGTTTTTTAGTCAAATTTCCTGCCATACCCTTACTTTGTTTCAATTTGAAATGTTTTCGTTTTTTTTGCAGGTTGCAGCGCCTGTTTAGCCTTACCTGACCCCTTGATGAAAAGCATTGATTGTTTAAAGCGTCAGGATCAGCGAAAATAGCCACCAATGATGTTAAACATAATGGATCTAGCAAACGAAGGGCTCTACTGCGGGCTCTGCAATTATTTGTCGAAATCCATGCAGAAATGAAAAGACTTTATTAATGGCAGACCAAAACTTTCTTAACGAAATCAATTCTAGAAGAACTTTTGCAATCATATCTCACCCCGATGCCGGTAAAACGACGATCACTGAAAAAGTGTTGTTGTTCGGACACTTGATCCAAAAAGCCGGTACTGTTAAAGGTAAAAAATCGGGCCAGTTTGCTACTTCAGACTGGATGGAGATGGAAAAAGAGCGCGGTATTTCCGTGACAACTTCCGTCATGCAGTTTCCTTATCATGATTGTTTGGTCAACCTGCTAGACACGCCGGGTCACGAAGATTTCTCCGAAGATACCTATCGTACCTTAACCGCCGTCGATTCCTGTTTAATGGTCATTGATGGTGCTAAAGGGGTTGAAGATCGCACCATCAAACTGATGGAAGTCACACGCCTGCGTGATACGCCGATCGTCACTTTTATGAACAAAATGGATCGAGATATTCGCGATCCAATTGATTTATTGGATGAAGTTGAAAGCGTTTTAAAGATTGCTTGTGCACCAATCACCTGGCCGATTGCCTCAGGTAAAGAATTTAAAGGCGTGTATCACATTTTACGCGACGAGGTCATTTTTTATAAGTCGGGCCTTGGGCACACTATTCAAGATGTTGACGTGATCAAAGGCCTCAACAATCCTGAACTGGATAAACGGCTTGGCTATTATGCACAGCAACTGCGCGATGAAATGGAGTTGGTGCAAGGCGCGAGTAACGAGTTTGATCAAGACTTGTTTTTAAAAGGCGAACTGACGCCGGTGTTCTTTGGTACGGCTCTGGGTAACTTCGGTGTGGATCATATGCTGGATGGCTTGACCGAGTGGGCGCCTACGCCGCAACCCCGAGCGACAGACACGCGCACAGTACAAGCTACGGAAACCGGCTTTAGCGGCTTCGTTTTTAAAATTCAAGCTAACATGGATCCGAAGCATCGAGACCGTGTCGCGTTTATGCGTATCGTGTCAGGTAAGTATGAGAAAGGCATGAAAGTGCGTCATGTACGTATTGGTAAAGACGTTTTGATCCCGCAAGCGTTAACCTTTTTAGCCGGTGATCGCGAGCATTTAGAAGAAGCTTACCCAGGCGATATTATCGGTTTGCATAACCATGGCACCATCAAAATTGGTGACACCTTCACCACCGGTGAAAATATGCAATTTAGCGGTATCCCGAATTTTGCACCGGAGTTATTTCGCCGTATTCGCTTACGTGATCCATTGAAACAAAAGCAGTTGTTAAAAGGCTTAGTTCAGTTAGCGGAAGAGGGCGCTGTGCAAGTGTTCCGTCCGCTGGATAATAATGACTTGATTGTGGGTGCTGTCGGGGTGCTGCAGTTTGATGTGGTCGTGCATCGCTTAAAATCAGAGTACAACGTTGACGCTCTATACGAGAGTGTGAATGTGAGCACCGCGCGCTGGGTTTACTGTGATGATGCTAAAACACTGCAAGAGTTCCAGAATAAAGCCAGTAATAACTTGGCCTTAGATGGCGGCGATAACCTGACTTATATCGCACCCACGATGGTTAACTTAAACCTCGCTATTGAACGTTATCCGAAAATTAAATTCCTTAAAACCCGCGAGCATTAACAGGTTGCCGTATGAATATTAAACACCTTTTAACTGAGAAAACCCTTGCCGCCTTTCAACAGCTTGGCTTAACCGATAACGTTAATGCGGCTGTGACGCAAAGCACGCGGCCAGAATTTGGTGATTATCAGATCAATGGCGCTATGGCGGCAGCCAAGTTATTAAAAACTAATCCGCGGCAGCTGGCGCAACAGTTACTAGAGCTGCTCGATCTTGCCGACATGGCCGAAAACGTTGAAATAGCGGGGCCTGGTTTTATCAATGTGAAGTTAGATAAAAACTGGCTCGCATCGCAATTAACGACGGCAGCAACCGACAGCCGTTTGGGCGTTGCGGTGAATCCTACACCGCAAACGGTGGTGGTGGATTATTCTGCGCCTAACTTAGCCAAAGAAATGCACGTTGGCCATTTACGTTCAACCATTATTGGTGATGCGGTTGTACGAACCCTTGAGTTCTGGGGGGACACCGTGATCCGACAGAACCATATGGGCGATTGGGGCACGCAATTTGGTATGCTGATTGCGCATTTAGAAGACAAAATCGCCGCCGGTGTCGATTTAGAAACGGTCGCCTTAGCCGATCTTGAAGATTTCTATCGGGAAGCGAAAAAGCGTTTTGATGATGAAAGCGGTTTTGCGGATAAATCACGTGATTACGTGGTGAAACTACAAAGCGGTGATGCGCATTGCCAAAAATTGTGGCAGATGTTTATTGATACCTCGATTAAGCACAGCAACGACGTTTATCAGAAACTGAATGTCACCCTGACGAATGCTGATATCAAACCTGAAAGCGCCTATAACGCTATGTTACAACCGATTGTTGCTGAGTTAGTCGCAAAAGATATCGCGGTTGAAAGCCAAGGTGCTTTAGTGGTGTTTTTGCAAGAATTAGCCGATAAAGAGGGTACCCCTTCACCTTTTATCATTCAAAAAACCGGTGGGGGTTTCTTATATTCGACTACCGATTTAGCCGCGTGTCAGTATCGCAGCCACGAGTTAGCCGCCGATCGCATTATTATCTTCACGGATGCACGGCAAGCCCTGCACTTTAAACAAGTCGAATTAGTGGCGCGCAAGGCCGGTTATTTAGCCGAGCGCACAGCCTATGATCACTGCCCGTTCGGCACCATGATGGGTGAAGATGGTAAACCCTTTAAAACGCGAACTGGCGGCACAGTAAAGCTGGCTGAACTCCTGGAAGAAGCGGTAGTTCGCGCCAATGCGGTATTACAAGATAAAGTGACCGATTTATCAGCAGCTGAGATGGCTGAGATCGCCCGTAAGGTTGGCATTGGGGCGGTAAAATATGCGGATTTATCGAAAAACCGTACCAGTGACTATATTTTTAGCTGGGATGCGATGCTCAGCTTTGAAGGCGCTACCGCACCTTACTTACAATATGCCTATACTCGGGTACGCAGTATTTTACGCAAAGCCGAGGTTGCGGCTGATTTTCATGCTGAAATCGTGATTGGCGCCGAGCAGGAAAAATTGTTAGCCGTTAAATTGTTGCGTTTTGAAGAAACCTTGCAACAAGTGATGAAGGAAGCTCAGCCGAATTTACTGTGTAATTACTTGTATGAACTGGCCAGTTTATACATGACGTTCTATGAAGCCTGTCCTATTCTAAAAGAAGGTGTTGAACCAGCAACGCGTGACAGCCGTTTAATGCTGAGTATTTTTAGCGCCAAGTTATTACACAAAGGCTTGGACCTTCTGGGTATTGAAGTAATGGAACGGATGTAACATGAAAATCGACGCGATTCGCCGCAGCTACACCAAAGATAAATTGGATCTCGACAAGCTCGATGCCGATCCCATTGTGCAATTTGAACACTGGTTAAAAGATGCGGTGGCGGCAGAGTTGCCCGATCCGACCGCCATGTGTGTAGCGAGCGTCGACGCTGAGGGTCAGCCGTCACAGCGGCTGGTATTGTTAAAAGATCTGAGCCCGAGCGGCTTTACCTTTTACACTAATCTTGGCAGCCGTAAGGCTACCGAGTTAGCGGCTAATCCGAAAGTTTGCTTACACTTTCCGTGGCATCCTCTCGAGCGCCAAGTTATCGTTTATGGGACGGCAGAACGCGTGCCTACCAGTCAGGTAATGAAGTATTTCTTATCACGACCCAAAGAAAGCCAGTTGGCAGCTTGGGCATCGGAGCAAAGTCGGCCGGTGTCAACGCGCTTGGCACTGATGCAGAAATTTGCGGAAATCAAAGAAAAATTTTCGCATGGTGATGTGTCGTTACCCGATTTTTGGGGCGGCTTTTTAGTACGGCCTTATCAAATTGAATTTTGGCAAGGCGGTGAGCATCGCTTACATGACCGCTTTATGTATCGGCAAACGGATCTTGGCTGGCAAATTGAGCGGCTGTGCCCTTAACGCTGCAGTAAAGAAGGAAACGCGCGAGTGAATAACCCCCAAATAACAGCTCGCTCGATGTCTTACCCGCTATTCGACACCCATTGTCATCTTGACTTACCCGAGCTCTGGCCTACGTGGCCAGCGCATTGGTGCCTAGCACAGCAAGCTGGGGTGCAAGCCTTGTTAATTCCAGCAGTGGCCAAAGAAAATTGGCCGCGTTTGCTGAAGCTGTGTCAAACCAACCCGCAATTTTATGTTGCTTTGGGTATTCATCCTTGGTGGGCCATTAAACACCACTTAGCGGATATTGATTTGCTGGCGTTGCAGTTGCAACAGCCAGAGGTATCGGTGCAGGCCATTGGTGAAATTGGCCTTGATTTCGCGTTAGATGCAGACAGTTTTGTCATACAGCAGCAATTGTTTGCAGCACAATTAGCGTTAGCCAAACGGCATAAATTACCGGTGATCTTGCACCATCGTAAAAGTCAGCCAGCGTTATTAGCGGAAATTAAACGTCAGCAGTTTAGTGAAGGCGGCATTTTGCATGCGTTTTCAGGAAGTCAGCAACAAGCGCATGCTTTTATCGATGCGGGGTTCAAATTAGGTATCGGTGGCACTATTACCTATAGCCGAGCGGAAAAAACACGGAATGCGGTCAGTAAATTACCGCTGTCGGCTTTAGTGTTAGAGACCGATGCACCCGCTATGCCGCTATGCGGTTTTCAAGGGCAGGTTAATACGCCAGCGCAGTTAGCGCAGGTGTTTGACGCTTTATGTCAATTAAGAGATGAATCCCCACCGCAGCTCGCTGCGGCGTTGTGGCAAAATAGTCGTCAGATCTTGCGACTGAGCTAACCGGCGAAAAGCGTTAAGGGAAAGAGTACTAGGCTTGGGGAGTAGGTGGTTTGCGATAGCGCTGACTTAACAGGCTAACATTGCGTTTTAGTAACATGCCCACCGCACCAGTAAGTAGCAGCAGACCTAAGATTTGTTGCATTAATTGCTGCCAAGAATGATAGCCCGGAAACAACTTTTCATCCTGCAATAAACTTAATTTGATATAGCCAAGCAATTCGTTGTTCACTCGAATTTCTTCTACCATCGGGATTAATGCTAAAGGCTGGTCGGGGCGATACAGTAAGCGTGCGGCAGAATTCGCTTCTGACCAACTGATCCTGACGCCATTCGCATCATAAACCACGACATCATGTAAGAACGGATTTTCGGCAATATGCTGAGTTAATTGCGACAAGCCTTCCAATTCGTCATTTTCTAATAAATAACCGGCGGTGTAAGACATGGCAATTAAGGTTTCACGCATCAGCAGTTTATTTTGTTGCATCAACAGTTGCTGGCCTTCAGTGCGTGCTGCGCCCCAGCTATGCAAAATAAACCAGATACCTAATACGGCTAATGCCAGTTGTAATAAGGTAATAAAGCTTGAATATCGATGACCTGATAGGCTATGGTGCTGCATATTTTTAACCGCTAAATGACGTCGGCAGGTCGCTGCCTAAAGTGTTGTAGCATGCCATGGTCATTCAGTTAAGTATAGGGCAGAGCGTGTCGAATTTTTCTAAAGTATTAGCTCCGTTTAATCGTGAGCTTGAGTCGATGTTAACTGAAGCGCAGCAGCCGTTGTGTTTAGAATGGCGAGCTGGGCAAATTCAGAGCGTGGCAACAGCTGATAGCGCTGCCAGTGGCCCAGTATTAATTTACTTTGGTGGCGAGCAGAGTTTGAGCCAACTTGAGCAGATTTTAGCTGCGCTGGCATTACCTGCCATGTTATTAACCGTCAGTGTCAATCAACCGCTTGCTAGCTTACCGGCCGGCCTGTTGTTGCAAAGCCCCGCACTGATGCAACCTGAGCAAGCGCGATTAAACCAGATCGCGACAGCGCTAGATTGCCAGCTGGTATTTTTAGCAACGCGTCCCGCGTTAACGCAGCCCGGTTTATTACTGATGGATATGGACTCGACGGCCATTGAAATTGAATGTATCGACGAGATTGCTAAGTTAGCCGGTGTGGGTGAACAGGTGGCCGCCGTTACTGCCAGAGCGATGAACGGTGAGCTGGATTTTGCACAAAGCTTGCAACAGCGGGTGGCGGCTTTAGCCGGTGCGCCTGAATCAGTGCTGCAGCAAGTATTAGATAAGTTACCGTTAATGCCGGGGTTAACCGAGTTGGTGGCAACCTTGCAGCGTCATCATTGGCAGGTCGCTATCGCCTCCGGCGGTTTTACCTATTTTACTGATGCCCTAAAGCAGCAACTGGGCTTAACGGCAACCTTTGCTAATCAATTAGACATTGTTGAGGGTAAGTTAACGGGTAAGGTGTTAGGACCCATTGTTGATGCAGAGCGTAAAGCGGCTGTTGTTGCCGAGTTAGCTGCGCAGTATCACATTCCACTGGCTCAAACCATCGCCATAGGAGATGGCGCTAATGACTTATTAATGTTGCAACAAGCCGGCTTAGGTGTAGCCTTTCATGCTAAACCCAAGGTGCAGGCGGCGGCCAAAGCGGCGATCACCTCCGGCAGCTTATTGCAGCTATTGTATTTGGTTGAACCCGCGTGAAGCATCAACAACATTCGTTGTTTGTTGATTTAAAAGACTATCATCTGCATGTTAGGCAATTAACACCGCTGCACGGTTCACTTGCGCCGGTGTTGTATTTGCACGGTGCAATTGAGAATGGGCGCATTTTTTACAGCCATTCAGGTAAAGGCCTTGCCAGCTTCTTAGCCGATCAGGGGTTTATTGGTTATGCCGTCGATTTTGCTGGTCGTGGTTTATCACAACCCTCGCTGGCTGCTGGCTTGCAGCAAAATCAGCAACAATTAATTTGCCATGATATTCCGCGCTTAATCGAGCATTTTTACGACTTACATCAACAGCCCTTAATCTTAATGTGTCATTCGTGGGGCGGCGTGTTAGCGGCGGCGAGTTTAGCCCGTCATCCGCATTTACTGCAGAAAGTTAAAGCCAAGGTTTGTTTTGGCACAAAACGCGTGATCAGTGTGCGATCATTAGCAAAATGGCTGAAAATCGATATGGTCTGGAATAATCTGGCCCCTTGGTTAAGTCGGCAGCCCGGTTATTTACCTGCCAAACGCTGGCGTTTAGGGGCGGATGATGAGCCCAGACAATTTTTGTTGGATACCATTCGTTGGATCAAAGGTGCACCGTTTAAAGATTGCACAGATGGTTTTGATTATCAGCAAGCTTGTCAGCAAGCCGCTTGGCCGGCCATTTGGCATTTTGCCGCCGAGCATGATCGCGTGCTAGGTCACCCTAAGGATGTACAAGCTTTTATCGTAGAATGCGCTCAGCGTGAGGCGAAGTTCAGTTTATTGGGTAAAACGCAGGGTTATTCGCAAAACTATGATCATATTTCGATGTTAACGCATCCCGCTGCAGCAACAGATCATTTTGAAGAACTCGCGCAGTGGCTAAAAAACTTATAACGGCTATTTAGCGCGCGCTAAGATAGCCAAGCGCGCTTGCTGTTGAGCCGCCGCCGCCGCCGCATTATAGCGAATGACCATCTCTGCAGAGGTTTCTACGCCATCAGCCACCCCTTCGACATGCCACAACTCTTCCTCTAACGTTTTGGCTTTGTGCATAGCATAAACACTGATATAGCCAATTTCCTTGGCAATATATTCTGAGTCGAGCTTACCGGTGCGAGAAACATAGAGTTTAAAGCTAAACAGCACATGATGTTCAATGGCATCTAAAATAAAGATTTGCAGATCTTCCGCTTGCTTAAACTCAAAATCATAATGGCTACTAAACTCCAGTTGACCATTGTCTAACGGGGTAACCCGAATATATAACTCAAATTGTTTAGACGGATCATGTCGCTTCATTTGCTTTAAAAAATTAGCAACTTCTTGCGTTAGCACGTGCTCTTTCGTCAATAAACTAAAATCTAAGCTTTTGCTGCTCTGTTGCGACAGTTGCAGCAACTTATGGATCGCATTGGGCTGGGCGCCGCGGCCTAACACATTCACGTCATGGCGTAGGCCTTTGCGATGAATAAAAACCGCAAAGTTATTCAGCGTTTTAACATACATATTGCGCAGCGCATCCGATAAGCCAGGGTACTTTGGTGTTTCTTCGGCCACGGTTAATTTGCTGCGGTTACTTTGGATTAACTGCTGAAAAAACACCTTACCAATATGAGAATCGGTTTTGGCAATTTTCAAATTCATAATGGTGCGGCTTTTACTCACCGCCATCACTTCGTAAGGTAAGCCCGATAATTGATGTTTGTTGGTGATTTTTTGAAGATCAGGTAATTCAAAGAGCAGTATATCGCCTTTTTGAAAATCGACAGGTTGGCTAAATTCAATTTGTAGACCGCCAGTAGAGAAGTCTCGGCTAAAACTGCTGATAGGGGCTTGCTCTGGTTTGCTTCGAACTAACACGGTGGTTTTATACAAATAACGCGACTCGGCACGTAAGTTAATATAATGAATAGCCACCGCTTCGCAGGGTTTGGCTTGAAGGGCTTTACTTAATCCAAATTTATTTAAGGCCGCTAATTTATCAGTTTGGTAAGTGTAGCCCGAGTAATAACGTCGATGTTCAGCCGAACTGATTTCAGTTAGTGCGGCAATATAATGCATGTCTTTGAGCATGCCCGCGATTAAGGGGGACGGTTTTTGTGTGTTGACCGCGCCGGGTATGGCAAATTCATTAATGCTTTGGCTTACGTTAGTTTTTAATAAATTAAGATGGAATACCCGCCAACTGGGCTTGCCGGCGCCAAACCCAAAAAACATCTCACGTAAAGCGCTTGATTCGGCAAGTTCAAGATCCGTCGCAGCATAAAAATACAATTTGCCTTTTGCTGCGTGGGTAAAGCAATACAAGATACTGGAGCGTTCGGTCGAGGTCTGGCTCAACAGCAGTTTTAGCCGCTTGGCAGAAAGTACATGGCTTAATACTGAGAGTTGCTGTTCATCCAAAAAATAATGCCAAACACTTTTGTTGTAATCACTGGTGAGGCAAAAACGGCTACTGACTTGGCCATCAACAACCGATAAATAAACCGGTAAAGTATTAATTCGCGGCAAATAGTATTGTTCATAGCCTTTGGTAATGACGGCGTCGGTGGTGTTATCTAAATTCACCTTGTAGCGGCGTTTATTACCATGAATAAAACTCTGTAAAAATTGATTAAACGAGCCTTCTTGTTCTGGATCCAAGCGCTTTAACCGCAGATAGTTGTATTTATCCTGCTCATCAACTTCTAAGACTTGATAATTTAAGCCCTTAGGCAAATTCAAGGTGAATTCTTTTTCTAAGCCACGCAAAGCCAAATTGAGGGTGTCGCCCACAACAATTTGCCGCCCCGCCGGTATTTTTAATTTACAACCACCAACAGACAGATCCGTGGTCATGGCACTAAAACGCTGATCCGCATGGCGGACTTCTACTTCAATGCCATAATTCATGCGCTCTTCACAGCGGCTGATGTAATAGCCAAACTGCACCAATTTATTCGGGTTACTGGTTTCTTCTGCTGGCTCGGTATTTTCTTGCGTGTTCGCGGGGTCGGGCAGCTGCAAACCATTACGGCGTTGTGCTAACGCATTTCGAATGCGCTCTTCGGTTTCTTTGCGATGACGAACCCGAAAGTTATTGTCGGCGTTCATGACTTCTTCGTAAACGCCAATGGTGTACTGGCCGTAATCGTTAACGCCGTTTTCAAAGATCTGCCGTGCGGTATCATCTAGGTGATGGGTTTTGCCTAAATAGACAAAAGGTTTAACATCACCATCAACATGGCCGCGTAAATCAATGTAATAGTTGCAAGGCTGAGCAAGACGCTTCAGTTCCATTTTTAATAAGAACTGTTTTGACTTAGGCAGGCTGGCAGACAGGCTAGCAAAGGTCTGCTCAAACTCAGGTGAGTTGATCAGTCCTTTCATCCTTTCAATAATGCCAGATTGCTCTTTAAAGTCGGTTGCAGTCATAGTCAGCTGATTCAGTTGCCAAAATTTTGGCAGCTTAGGGTTATAATGAGATTAAGCTACGTTGTTCTATTTCGAAAAGCAATATCTGTGCCTTTTATTCAAATTAGGAAAGATCATGGCAAAAACAAAAACCGCCTACGTATGTAATGAGTGTGGTGCCGATTTTATGCGCTGGCAAGGTCAGTGCTCTGAATGCTCGGCTTGGAACTGTATTACTGAAGTGAGACTTGGTGCAGTCAAAACGAAAAATACCCGGCTGGATGGTTATGCCGGTACCACCGTCGCTAAAGTGATGCGCTTGGATGAAGTCGATCTGCAAGAAGTACCCCGATTTAGTACCGGCTTTGTTGAGTTTGACCGCGTGTTAGGCGGCGGTATTGTGCCGGGCTCTGCTATTTTAATCGGTGGGCATCCTGGTGCCGGTAAAAGTACCTTATTACTACAAATGATGTGTGGCTTAGCTGAACAGGGTGGTGCCTTGTACGTCACGGGGGAAGAGTCTTTACAGCAAGTGGCGATGCGTGCTCAGCGCTTAGGTTTACCAATGGGCGCGTTAAAAATGCTGGCAGAGACCAATGTCGAAACGATTTGCCAATTAGCGCAGCAAGAAAAGCCCCGCATTATGGTTATCGACTCCATCCAAGTGATGCATTTAGCTGATGTGCAATCGGCCCCAGGGAGTGTGTCGCAGGTTAGAGAAAGTGCGGCCTTTTTAACACGCTTTGCCAAGCAGTATCATATCGCCATTATTATGGTGGGCCATGTCACAAAAGATGGCTCGCTGGCCGGCCCTAAGGTACTTGAGCATTGTATTGACTGCTCGGTAATGCTCGATGGCGATACCGATAGCCGCTATCGCACCATGCGTGGCCATAAAAATCGCTTTGGCCCGGTAAATGAGCTAGGCGTCTTTGCCATGACGGGTCAGGGTATGAAAGAAGTGAAAAATCCTTCGGCTATTTTTTTAACGCGTGGCAAAGAAGATCAATCAGGCAGTATTGTGATGGTGCTTTGGGAAGGAACGCGGCCATTATTAGTCGAGATCCAAGGGTTAGTTGATTATTCACCGCTGAATAATCCAAGACGCGTGACTTTGGGTATGGAGCAAAACCGTATTTCTATGTTATTGGCCGTTATGCATCGCCACGGTGGTTTGCAAATGGCCGATCAAGATGTGTTTGTCAATGTCGTCGGCGGCGTTAAGGTCAATGAAACGAGTGCTGATCTAGCGACCTTGCTGGCCTTGGTATCGAGTTTTCGTGATAAACCCTTGCCCAATGATTTGGTCGTATTCGGTGAAGTCGGCTTGGCGGGTGAAATTAGGCCGGTACCGAGTGGGCAAGAACGTTTACGTGAAGCGGCAAAACATGGTTTTCGGCGCGCTATCGTGCCGATGGCGAATGCGCCCAAAGAGGCAATTGAGGGTATGCAGGTCATCGGTGTGAGTAAATTAGCAGAAGCGTTAGAAGCAATTTAGAAAGTCGGTAGGGTCATAAAAAACACCTCCGTCGTAGCGGAGGTGTGAGTGTGATGAGATATCGGTTATTTGATGCTGCTATTTTGCGGGAAGTTAAGGCGTAATACTTGTTCCGCATCTTGCTTTAACTTATCTAAACCCAAGCGGCCATAGCTTTCCACCATGATTTCAAGAGCTTGTTCTACTTGTGGTACATCACGGTAAAACTCCAGCACATATTTACCCCGATTCGCTGCAGCGAGGTAAGCACCACGGCGCATATAGTAATCGGCAACGATTAATTCATGCTGGGCCAATTTGTTTTTAATCACCAACATGCGGTTACGCGCTTCATCGGCGTATTTGCTGTTTGGAAAGCTATTTAATAAAATTTTAAAATCATCAAACGCTTGACGGGTGCTGCTTAAATCACGATCAGCGCGCTCTATATCAAAAAACTCTTGAAACGCATTTTCATCAGCTTTTAAGTTGGTCAGGCCCCGCATGTAATAGACATAATCTAAATCAGGCTGGTTGGGGTTTAACCGAATAAAGCGGTCAATGCTGGCTAACGCTTGTGGAATATCGCCGGCTTGATGATAGGCATAAATTAGGTCGAGTTGTACCTGTTTAGCTAAGGGGCCAAACGGATAGCGACTTTCTACCCCTTTGAGTAATTCAATGGCTCGGTTATAGAGGCCCGCATCCAAGACTTCTTTGGCTTGTTGATACATGCCTTGAGCCGTTTGTGTGGCAGTCATTTGCTGTGGTTTGGGTTTGCCAGCACAGGCCGTTAGGGCGATTGACATCAAAACTATCAGTATAAATTTCAATTTCATGTAAAAATCCGTTACTACTTAAGCTAAATGGCTGTCTAGTCCAGCGTAAAATCGTTAAAATAGGCGCTAATGCGATTCTACCCCAGATATCGAGGGGTTGCACACAGGATAACTGCTTCCGTCATGACAAAACAGATAAAACTTTCACAAATCGTTCCTGACCATCTTTTTGGTAAACGCTTAGATCAGGTTTTAGCCGAAATGTTCCCTGATTATTCACGTTCACGTATAAAAGAGTGGATTTTGGCTGATGCTGTGCAAGTTGAACAGCAACTTTGCAATACGCCAAGACAGAAGATGTTTGGAGGTGAGCAGATTGATATTACAGCCGATTTGCCTGAAGACGAACGCTTTTTGGCCGAGCCCATTGCTTTAGATGTGGTTTTTGAAGATGAACATATTTTAGTGATCAATAAGCCTGCAGGTTTAGTGGTTCACCCAGGTGCCGGTAATGCGGATGGCACCTTATTAAACGCTTTATTGCATCATTGCCCGGGTATTGGTGAAGTGCCGCGCGCTGGTATTGTGCATCGCCTTGATAAAGACACCACCGGTTTAATGGTGGTTGCCAAGACCATTCCGGCACAAACGCATTTAGTTGAAGCCATGCAAGCACGTGAAATTACCCGAGAATATGAAGCGGTTTGCTACGGTGCCATGACCGGAGGTGGCTCGGTCAATCGCCCTATTGGCCGGCATCCAACCAAAAGAACTCTAATGGCGGTGCTTGAAAGCGGTAAGCCTGCGGTCACGCATTACCGGGTAATGGAAAAGTATCGTGCTCATACAAGGTTACGTCTGCGCTTAGAAACCGGTAGAACGCATCAAATTCGTGTGCATATGACGTTTATCAGTCATCCTTTAGTGGGCGATCCAGTGTATGGGGGGCGGCCACGCCCTCCGCGTCAAGCAGCGGAAAGCTTATTGGTGTTTATGCGTAATTTCCGCCGCCAGGCGTTACATGCGATCATGCTTAAACTGGCACATCCCATCACCGGCCAAATTTTGGAATGGCATGCGCCTTTACCGGATGACATGGTGCAGCTGAATGCCGCTTTACGTGCTGATACCGCTCAGCATGGCTTGGATTTTGTGTAATGCACAATGTAAGCCTGAAATGCCAATGACGCCTTTGTTACTCAAACCAACATGGCCTGCACCTTCTAATGTGCAGGCGGTAAGCTCAACTCGCCTCGGCGGTTATTCGCAGGGCGTGTTTCAAGGGTTAAATTTAGGCTTACATGTTGGGGACGATGCGGCTACGGTTGCTCGAAACCGCTCGTTGTTTCAACAGCAAGCGGCTATGCCCGCAGAGCCTTGTTGGCTTGACCAAGTTCATAGCAATAAAGTGTGGCATTTAACCAAGAGCACTACGGAGCTAAACGCGGCATTGCCTCAAGCCGATGCTGCGTTTAGCCAGCAAGCTGGGCAAGTTTGTGTCGTCATGACGGCAGATTGCTTGCCGTTATTAGTGTGCAATAGCGCAGGCTCTGAGGTAGCCGCCATTCATGCGGGCTGGCGCGGTTTAGCGTCGGGCGTGATTGAGCATACCTTACAACAGTTTCAGGCAAAGCCAAGTGAGCTACTGGTGTGGTTAGGCCCTGCCATTGGCCCCAAGCACTTTGAAGTGGGGGCTGAGGTGCGCCAAGCCTTTGTACAGCAAAATGAGCTGGCCGCCAGCGCTTTTAAACCCTTAAGCAAAGATAAATATCTGGCTGACTTATATCAGCTGGCACGACTGCGGCTGCAGGCTTATGGTGTCTCTGCTATTTTTGGTGGCGACTATTGCACTTATCACGACACTGCGCAGTTCTATTCATACCGTCGTGATGGCCAAACGGGTCGGATGGCCAGTGCCATTTGGCTCAGTCATTCATCATAAAACTGATCGAAGTCAATTTTTTGACGTTTATTGCTTGAAAATTCCACAATCTAGCCCAATCTTAATATGCAGCAACCCATACTTATGCCTGCAGGAGCTAGACCATGCGCTTAGATAAATTTACCAGTAAATTCCAAGAAGCTATCGCTGATGCCCAATCGTTAGCGGTCGGGCGCGATCAACAATTTATTGAACCCGTGCACATTATGTTTGCTCTTCTCAACCAAGAAGGCGGCACGGTGCGAGAGTTGTTGAATAAACTGGCGATTAACTTTAATGAACTCCGCTCAAAAGTAAGCCAAAGTATTGAGCGATTACCTCGCGTGGAAGGTGATGCCAGTAATTTGCAGTTGGCCAGTACCACCGCGCAGTTATTACAACAATGCGATAAATTGGCGCAGCAACGCAAAGATCAGTTTATTTCCAGTGAGTTATTTGTGTTAGCCGCTACCGAAGATAAGTCTGAGTTGGGGCGTATTTTAAAATTACTCGGTGTCACCAAAGACAACGTGGTATCGGCTATTGAACAAATCCGCGGCGGCCAAAAAGTTGAAGATGCTAACGCTGAAGATACTCGCCAAGCGTTAACTAAATATACGGTAGATTTAACAGCGCGAGCCGAAGCCGGCAAATTAGATCCGGTAATTGGCCGTGATGAAGAAATCCGTCGGTGTATTCAAGTATTACAGCGTCGCACCAAGAATAACCCTGTGTTAATTGGTGAGCCGGGTGTGGGTAAAACCGCCATTGTTGAAGGGCTGGCGCAGCGTATTATCAATAAAGAAGTACCGGAAGGGCTTAAAGATAAGCGCGTATTGTCTTTGGATATGGGCTCTTTATTGGCGGGCGCGAAATACCGCGGCGAATTTGAAGAGCGTTTAAAAGCCGTATTGACTGACGTGTCGAAAGAAGAAGGCCAGATCATATTATTTATTGATGAAATTCATACTATGGTCGGCGCCGGTAAAGCGGATGGTGCAATGGATGCGGGTAATATGTTAAAGCCGGCGTTAGCGCGTGGTGAATTACATTGTCTTGGCGCAACCACCTTAGATGAATACCGTAAATATATTGAGAAAGATGCCGCTTTAGAGCGTCGTTTTCAAAAGGTTTTGGTGGATGAGCCGTCAGAGGAAGATACCATCGCTATTTTACGTGGTTTAAAAGAGCGTTATGAATTGCACCATGCGGTAGAGATTACCGATCCAGCGATTGTCGCCGCGGCGACTTTATCACATCGTTATGTGAGTGATCGGCAACTTCCCGATAAAGCCATCGACCTGATCGATGAGGCTGCCTCAAGCATCCGTATGCAGATGGACTCAAAGCCAGAAGAGTTAGATCGGTTAGAGCGGCGTATTATTCAATTAAAACTCGAAGATAATGCCTTAGCCAAAGAAACCGATGAGGCCAGTAAAAAACGTCGGGATTCCATTCAAGAGCAAATTCGAGAATTAGACATCAGCTACAACGAGCTGGATGAGATCTGGGTGTCTGAAAAAGCTGCCTTGCAAGGTACACAGCATATCAAATCAGAGTTGGAGCAGGCGCGCTTAGACTTAGAAGTTGCACGTCGTGCCAGTGATTTGCAGCGGATGTCAGAGCTGCAATATGGTCGCATCCCTGAGCTTGAGAAAAAACTGGATCTCGCATCGCAAGCCGAAATGCAAGAAATGACCTTGTTGCGTAATCGGGTAACCGAGCATGAAATTGCCGATGTATTATCAAAAGCGACGGGGATCCCGGTAAGTAAAATGCTCGAAGGCGAGCGCGATAAACTGCTGCAAATGGAAAGCGCCTTGCACCAAAGTGTGGTGGGGCAGCATGAAGCGATAGCGGCTGTCGCCAATGCCATTCGCCGTTCTCGAGCCGGTTTGTCGGATCCGAATAAACCGATTGGCTCTTTCTTATTCTTAGGCCCGACAGGGGTGGGTAAAACGGAATTAACAAAATCACTAGCGCGTTTCTTATTTGACAGTCCCGATGCGATGGTACGTATCGACATGTCTGAATTTATGGAAAAACATGCGGTATCACGTTTAGTGGGCGCACCGCCAGGCTATGTCGGTTATGAAGAAGGCGGCTATTTAACCGAGGCGGTAAGGCGTAAACCTTATTCGGTTATCTTGCTCGATGAAGTCGAGAAAGCCCATCCCGATGTGTTTAATATTCTATTGCAGGTGTTAGATGACGGCCGTTTAACCGATGGACAGGGCCGCACTGTCGACTTTAAAAATACGGTCATTATCATGACTTCAAACTTGGGCTCTGATCTTATTCAAGAACACCATAAAGAGTACAGTTATGAACAAATGAAAGAAATGTTGATGGGCGTGTTGGCAAAACAATTCCGGCCAGAGTTTTTAAATCGACTGGATGAAGCCGTGGTGTTTCACCCTCTGGATAGTAAACAAATTCAGCAAATTGCTAAAATTCAGTTGGATCGTTTGGCTGAACGTTTACAACAACGCGACTATCAGCTTGAGGTTAGCGAAGCTGCGTTACAAAAATTGGCTGAAGTGGGTTTTGATCCTTTGTTTGGTGCGCGCCCATTGAAACGTGCTATTCAGCAACATTTGGAGAATCGTTTAGCTCAAGCATTATTGCAAGGTGATTTCTTACCGGGTTGCACAGTGGTCATTGACCATGACGGGGAAACCTTCACCATGCAAAGCCATCGCTAAAATGCAGCATAAACCCTGTTACATATCGAACAGGGTTTAACACGATTAAGGCGTTGGGGCACAACGCCTTTTTATTTCAAAATTGACGAGCATTGTTTGTTGCTCGCGCTCCACTTCTGTTAATAAGCGAAGTTCGTTTTTGTTTGCGTCTTGGGTAAACAGTTCTTGGCCACTGCGCAATAACAATAATTGTTCTTGTGCCTTTTGACAAAGCATCGGATCGAGTTCAGAACTCACTGGATTACCCCGTGAGTCTCGCACCGATGATCGTGATGCAGCATTAGTACGAACGGTGACTAACTGATAATTGCCTTCACGCGGCGGTTGCTGACCAAAATGCGTCACACCTCGAGCGTCTTGCCAGCTATAAACCGTTTGTGCCATTGCTGTGCTACTGGTCAAACTGACCAGAAACATAAAAATAAGACTCGCTTTTGCCATGGTTCTATCCATGTTATGTTATGTCCCTTATAATCAGTATATTCTCTTTTTCAGAAGTTGCCCTATGACAGATCTAAAAAACAATGAACATGGCCCGCGCAAAGGGATCTATTTATTACCCAACCTGCTTACAACTGCAGGATTGTTCTCTGGTTTCTTTGCCATCGTATCATCAATGAATGGCAGATTTGAAGCGGCAGCTGTCGCTATTTTCATCGCTATGGTTTTTGATGGCTTAGATGGACGAGTTGCACGCCTAACCAATACCCAAAGTGAGTTCGGTGCGCAGTACGATAGTATGTCCGATTTACTGGCGTTTGGTGTAGCTCCGGCTTTAGTCGCCTACAACTGGGCGTTAGCCGATTTAGGTAAGTTTGGTTGGCTGGCGGCCTTTATTTACGTGGCTTGTGCCGCATTACGTTTAGCACGTTTTAATGCCAACTTAGGCGTGACCGATGGTCGTTTCTTCCAAGGTTTAGCCAGCCCCGCCGCTGCTGCGTTAGTCGCAGGCATGGTATGGAATGGTGCAACCTATGAAATTGATGGTGATAAATTTGGCTATGTTGTCGGCCTTATTACCATAGCCTGCGGTTTCTTAATGGTCAGTAATTTCCGCTTTAATTCGTTTAAAAACCTAAATTGGCGTGATCGCGTTTCGTTTTTAACCATATTGTTAGTGGTTGTCATCTTTGTGGTGATTGCGGCTAAACCAGCACAAATGCTGTTTTTGATTTTCTTGGTCTATGCCTGTTCAGGCCCTATTACCACTTTTAGAAGTGTGCGCAAATTAAAGTTAGAGCACGTAGTAGGTGACTCTGATGATGCTGACTTTTTAGATGAGCAAAAAACCAACAGCGAACCAACCAGCACTGAGCAGAAAAAGCCAGAATAAGTATGTCGAGACATTATGGGGCAATGATAAGTGTTGTTGCCCTTTATTTAGCAAGGCATGGTTGAGTTTTAATCCATATCCCCCAAAATCTGGGGGATATTTAGTTTATTAAGGATTTACTTTGGCTTCTAGTATTACACAACGCTTAAACGCACTTAAAGAAAACGGCCAGTTGGCCTCAATTGTCGGTATCAAGCGTGGTATTGAACGTGAGTGTTTACGTGTTAATGAAGATGGCTCTCTATCACAAAGCCCGCATCCTGCAGCCTTAGGTTCAGCCTTAACGCATCCTTGGATCACCACCGACTTCTCTGAGTCGTTGCTGGAGTTTATTACCCCAGCACAAGCTGATATCGATGTTACCTTGCAACAATTAGCGGATATTCATCGTTTTACCATGCGCCAATTAGGCTCTGAGCGGATTTGGCCAGCCAGTATGCCTTGCTATATCGCTGAACAAGATCAAATCCCTTTGGCCTATTATGGCGAATCTAATGTCGGCCGCATGAAAACCTTGTATCGACAAGGTTTAAAAAATCGCTATGGCAGCATGATGCAAGCGATCAGCGGTGTGCATTTCAATTTTTCTTTACCACAGAGTTTTTGGCAAGCGTATCAAGCCTTAGAAGGGGATAACACGGCTAGTCAGGATTTTATCTCTGAGCAATATCTCGCGTTAATACGCAACTATAAGCGCTATGCTTGGCTAATTGTGTATTTATTTGGCGCGTCACCGGCACTGTGCAAATCGTTTTTAGAAGATCGGCAATCGCGTTATGCCTTTCAGCCCTTAGGTAAAGGCAGTTTGTACTTACCTTATGCTACTTCGTTGCGCATGAGCGATCTGGGGTATACCAATAGTGCACAATCGAGCTTAAATATTACATATAACAATTTGCCTGAATACATTAGCGGTTTGCATGCCGCGGTAAGCCAACCTTCAGCGGAATATCAAAATATTGGTGTTAAAGTGGCGGGCGAATATCAGCAATTAAATGCCAATGTGCTGCAAATCGAAAACGAGTTTTACTCGACAATCCGGCCAAAACGCACCACGGAGTCGGGTGAGAGACCTACCTGTGCACTCGCTAAACGCGGTGTTGAATATATTGAAGTGCGTGCGTTAGATGTTAACCCCTTCAGTCCGGTGGGTATTTCAGCTGAGCAAATGCATTTTCTCGATGTGTTCTTGGTGTATTGCTTGTTAGAAGATAGCCCCACGCTATCGGCAGCAGAGCAAACGGTTACAGAGCAAAACTTGAAAAAAGTGGTCACGGACGGTCGTCGCATCAACTTAGAATTATTGCAAGAGGGTCAACCTCGCTTAATGCAAGATTGGGCCGAGCAGCTTTTTGCAGATATGATGCCGATTGCCGCCTGGTTAGATGAAGCCTATCAAACCGAGCGTTATCAGGGGGCTTTGCGTCATTATTACTTGTCGTTATTGGATCCCGCACAAACTTTCTCTGGCAAAGTGCTGAATCATTTAATTAGTCAGCGCAAAGATAATGGCCGCTATATGTTGGAATTAGCCGAGCAATATCGCCAGCAACTTATCAGCGAGCCATATCAACAATACAGTGAGGCGCAGTTTACCGCCGCTAGCAGTGATTCATTGCAACGACAAGCTGATATTGAAGCCGCAGATGACATCAGTTTTGCTGAGTATATTCAGCAATACTTTGCAGAAGTACCGGCTTGTGAGCAAGACCATTAACAGTCTCGTTGTCACGCTGAGTTTAATTGCGGGCAAAAAAAACGGCTACCAAAAGTAGCCGTGAAGGAGAATCCAGGGAAAACAAAAACTTGGTTGAATCCATTCATACTGTTAGAATCAAACCGATGCCGATAGTTCAAATATATTCAAAAAAAAATAAGCTGCTGATATTGCTGAGTTTAGCGATGGTCATTTCGGGGTGCGCTACGCCGCCACCGCGCGATCAATCTAATATCTGTGAAATCTTCGGCGAACATCGTGCCTGGTATCAGGCAACCGCCAAAGCCAGCGATAAGTGGGGCATGCCTATCGCAGTGCCCATCAGTTTTATGTACCAAGAAAGCCGCTTTAAACACAATGCCAAGCCGCCAATGCGTTATTTCCTTGGCTTTATCCTTTATGGACGAGGCAGTTCAGCTTATGGTTACTCACAAGCCAAAAGCGATACCTGGGACGACTATTTAAAAGACACCGGCCGGTATTTTGCCAGTCGTAGTGATTTTGATGACGCTGTAGATTTTATTGGTTGGTATGTTGATAAAACGCACCAGGTTAATAAAGTACCGAAGCATGACGCCTATGCCTTGTATTTAAATTACCATGAAGGTTGGGGTGGGTATCGGCGTGGTACCTATCGCAGCAAAGCCTGGTTACAAAATACAGCCCGCCAAGTCGAGCAGCGAGCTAATATCTATCATTTGCAGCTTCAAGGCTGTGAAAAGGATTTGAAGCGAGGCTGGCTTAGCCGTTGGCTATTCGGTTAAGCCATTATGACAAAATGGCTAGGTTTAACGCTGCAACAACAATCTGACCGTTTTAATCATATTATCTTGCACATCAATAATCTCTATCGGATAGCCGGCCAATTTTACACTTAAACTGCCTTGAGGAATTTCTTCCAGGTACTCTAGTAATAAGCCGTTTAAGGTTTTCGGGCCGTCAGTAGGAAACTCCAATTGCATTTGTCTATTCAGATCGCGCAAGTTGATGGTGCCGTCAATTAAATAAGAGCCGTCGGGTTGTTTTACTATTTCTTCGTGGCTATCTTCCACCACGTCTGTGGTAAATTCACCGACAACTTCTTCTAGAATATCTTCAAGTGTCACTAGCCCTTGGATATCACCGTACTCATCAACGACTAAACCAACGCGCTCTTTGGTACTTTGGAATTTCAATAGCTGCGTATTGAGCGCTGTACCTTCTGGGATGTAATAAATTTCATGTACCGAGCGCAATAAGGACGCTTTGTTAAATTGTTCTTTGAGTAGTAAGCGCACCAAATCGCGTGGGTGAATAAAACCCAGCGCATCATCTATGCTGTCACGGTACAGTAACAAACGGCTGTGCTGTGCATTGGCAAGCTGACGCATAATGTCTTTCCAATCGTCATTAAAGTCGATACCCAGGATCTCATTACGCGGCACCATAATGTCTTCAACGGTGACATTTTCCAGATCTAACACACCCACTAACATACTTTGGTGCTGCTCGGGAATTAACGCTCCAGCTTCATGCACCACGGTACGCAGCTCTTCAGCACTTAAGCTGTTACCACGATGTTTCTCTGGGCTAACGCCCATTAAGCTTAATAAACCGTTGGTGACTTTATTCAGCAAGAAAACAAACGGATAAAAAATCTTCAACAGTACGTTTAAAATAATCGAGGCAGGAAAGGCTACTCGCTCAGGATATAAGGCCGCCAGCGTTTTGGGAGTAACCTCAGCAAAAATCAACACCACTAACGTTAATGCGACAGGAGCAATGGCTAAACCCAGATCACCATAGAGTCGTTGACCTATGAGTGTGGTAACGGTGGCTGCGGCAATGTTGACCAGGTTATTGCCAATCAGGATCAAGCCGATTAACCGATCAGGGCGTTTTAGCAGTTTGCTGACGCGTTTGGCGCCACTGTTATTTTCATTTTCGAGGTGTTTAAGGCGATAGGGGTTTACTGACATCATTCCGGTTTCAGAACCAGAGAAGAAAGCAGAGAGAACAAGCAATACACCCAATATAATAAAGAGTGTGCTAGTCGAGATAGCGTCCAAGAATCAGTTACCTTTGTTGCCAAACATAATCAGGGTTTAACAATTAACCTAACAAAACCTCTTTTACGAATCGGCTGCCAAAGTAAGCCAACGTCAGTAAAATAATGCCTGTTAGTGTCAGCGATATCGCTGTTTTGCCGCGCCAGCCTAAGCGTGCGTGACCCCAGCACAATACCACAAAAACACCCAAGGCTAGAGAACTTAACAGAGTTTTGTGTTCAAGCCAATGTGTTGTAAACGGAATTCCGCTTATTAATGCCGCAGCCAATAATACTGTACCGGCAGCGAGCAGTCGAAATTGTAATTTTTCTGCTTGCATTAGAGGTGGAAGGTAGCGTGTTACACCGGAAAAATCTTTGTGTTTTAACTTATGGCTAATATAAGACACCTGAATAGAGTACAGCGAAGCCATCAATAAAGTGACATAAGCGATAAACGCCAGTGCGATATGACTAATTAAGCCGGGGTTTAACTCATAATGCTGTAACTGTACGCTGGCCGGTAACAGCATGGTGACGAGCAGCGTAACGGCCGTTAAGCCATAAACTAAGGGCAACAGTAAAATGGCGGGTGTGCGAAGTGAGGTCAGCGTAACGGACAGCGAGATCAACCAGCACATTAACGAACTCACATTTTGCAAACTGAAGTTTTGCCCCGCGCCAGTAAAAATTGCACCGGCTAGAGTGAGCATATGCAGCACGATGGCCAGTGTTGCAGTGCTAAACACGAGCTTAAAGTTCGGGCCTGTTGGGTGGAACAAACGCGCCAGTATTGCAACGGTAGCAATTAGATATGCCAGCAGCGCCAGTCCAGGTAACATCATGGCCATTCAATTAACTCCTTTAAAGCATTATATTGGCTATTGTATGGGAAGTTTTTGCGAATGCCCAGCATCTCCCTTTGCTATGCGAACAAAAGATCTCAATGCTGACGTAGCCGTTGCTGTGCGCTATAATCGGCCCAATTCATGAATACGGGTAACTGTTATGTTCGAAAACCTGTCAGATCGTTTAAGTCGCACACTTAAAAATATCAGTGGCCGCGGCCGTCTTACTGAAGACAATATTAAAGAAACCTTGCGCGAAGTGCGGATGGCATTGTTAGAAGCCGATGTGGCTTTGCCAGTAGTGCGCGATTTTATTAATCAAATTAAAGAGCGTTCAGTTGGTTTAGAAGTCAGTAAAAGCCTGACACCGGGTCAAGAGTTCCTGAAAATTGTGCGCAAGGCGCTCGAAGAAGCGATGGGTGAGGCGAACCAAGAGTTAGCCTTAAATACCCAACCGCCAGCGGTAATTTTAATGGCAGGCTTACAAGGTGCCGGTAAAACCACCTCCGTCGCCAAATTAGCCAAGTTTTTAACCGAGCGTAAAAAGAAAAAAGTACTGGTGGTGTCGGCTGACGTGTATCGTCCTGCGGCAATTAAACAGTTAGAAACACTGGCAAAAGAGATTAACGTTGAGTTCTTCCCCAGCGATATTTCACAAGCACCGGTCAGCATTGTTAATGCGGCCATCACCCATGCAAAAACGCGCATGTTCGATGTGTTGTTAGTGGATACCGCCGGTCGTTTGCACGTTGATAGCGAGATGATGGATGAGATCAAAGCGTTACACGCTGCGGTCAAACCGATCGAAACCTTGTTTGTGGTAGATGCGATGACCGGCCAAGATGCCGCAAACACTGCAAAAGCCTTTAACGAAGCTTTGCCACTCACCGGTGTGATCCTAACCAAAGCGGATGGTGATGCGCGCGGTGGTGCGGCTTTATCGATCCGTCATATTACCGGTAAGCCCATTAAGTTTATCGGTATGGGTGAAAAAACCGATGCCTTAGAGCCTTTCCATCCTGATCGTATCGCCTCGCGCATTTTGGGTATGGGCGATATGCTCGGCCTCATCGAAGAGCTAGAGCAAAAAGTCGATAAAGAAAAATCGGCCAAAATGGCGCAAAAAATGATGAAAGGCAAAGGCTTTTCATTAGAAGATTTCCGTGAACAGTTAGTCCAAATGCGCAGCATGGGCGGCATGATGTCGTTAATGGATAAACTCCCAGGTATGAAAAACTTACCGGCGGGTGCCGCAGGGCAGTTAGATGAAAAACAATTTGTGCGGATGGAAGCCATTATTAATTCCATGACGCCAAAAGAGCGCGAGTTTCCGGATTTACTAAAAGGCTCGCGTAAAAAGCGCATTGCCGCCGGCTCGGGCACTGAAGTACAAGACATTAATAAGCTACTGAAACAATTTACCCAAATGCAGAAGATGATGAAGCAAATGTCGGGTAAAGGCGGTTTAATGAAGATGATGCGTGGTATGGGGGGCAAATTACCTCCGGGTATGTTACCGCCACGCTAACTCTGGCGTTACGGAGCGCTTGGCCATGAAATGCCTTGCATTCAAGCCAGAAATCCGTACAATGCAGCAGCCCTCCAGCCTGTCTGGGGGTTTTGTTATTTTTTAAAACCTGAACGATTAAAATTAGAGGACGGTATGGTAACTATTCGTTTACAACGTGGTGGCGCGAAAAAGCGTCCATTTTACCAAGTTGTGGTAGCGGACAGCCGTTTTGCTCGTGATGGCCGCTTTATTGAACGCGTGGGTTTCTTTAACCCAATCGCAAGCGGTACTGAAGAGAAACTGCGTCTGGACCTGGATCGCGTTGACCACTGGGTAGCACAAGGTGCTTCATTAAGTGATCGCGTAACCAATCTGGTAAAAACAGCTAAGAAAGCAGTAGCTTAATTAGTAAAGCGTGTGGAGTTGTCACTGTTGAGTGAAAAAGATTTTGTTGTGCTTGGCAAGTTTGGTGCCGTTTACGGTATCAATGGCTGGCTGAAAATTAACTCTTACACGGATATCCCGGAAGGGATTTTTGATTACACACCCTGGCAAGTTAAATTTCAGGGTAGCTGGCAGCCTGTGCAGATCAGTAGCTGGAAACGGCACAGTAACGGTTTAATTACCAAACTGACTGATGTTAATGATCGAGATCAAGCGCAGTTATACGTTAATGCCGATATCGCGGTTCCTGTTAATGCCTTACCGGCACTGGCAGACGGCGATTATTACTGGAAAGACCTTATGGGGCTGACCGTAATGAACGTGCAAGGCTATAACTTGGGCGAAGTGACTGACTTAATGGAAACCGGATCTAACGATGTGTTAGTGGTGAAAGCCAATCGGACCGATGCATTTGGCAAGAGTGAACGGTTAATTCCTTATCTGAGCAACACCGTTGTGAAGCATGTGGACTTAACTGCAAAGCAAATGTTAGTAGACTGGGACCCCGCGTTTTAATGCTGGAACAACAAAGATGGGTGGGCGTTGTCTCACTTTTTCCAGAAATGTTTCAGGCAATTACGCAATATGGGGTAACCGGCCGTGCGGTAAAGCAAGGGTTAATCACTTTAGATTGCTGGAATCCGCGGGATTTTACTACGGACAAGCATCGAACAGTGGATGACCGGCCTTATGGCGGTGGCCCAGGTATGCTAATGATGGTTCAGCCTTTAACCGAAGCTATTCGCGCCGCTAAACTGGCTGCAGGTGGTGAGGTACACACGGTTTATTTGTCACCGCAAGGTCGCAAGTTAGACCAACAAGGTGTGGCTGAATTAGCAAAACACTCGAAGTTACTATTAGTAGCGGGCCGCTACGAAGGAATTGACGAGCGCGTAATAGAAACCGAAATTGATACTGAATGGTCAATTGGAGATTACGTATTAAGTGGGGGCGAGTTGCCTGCGATGGTGTTAATTGACGCCGTATCGCGTTTAGTACCTGGTGTACTAGGGCATGATTTATCGGCAGAGCAGGATTCGTTTGCAACTGGTCTGTTAGATTGTCCTCATTATACGCGCCCTGAGGTGTTAGCAGACAAACAGGTGCCGGCAGTTTTACTGAGCGGACACCACAATGAAATTAGACGCTGGCGTCTAAAGCAGGCTCTTGGTAGAACCTGGTTAAGACGGCCGGATATGTTAAATTCCCTGGCTCTGACTAAGGAGCAACGCAAGTTACTGGCTGAATTCCAACAGGAACACCAGGCGTTGCAGCTACAAGATAGTTAATTCCAGGTAAAGTGAGATTGTTATGAGCAAAATTAGCCAAAACATCATCAAACAACTTGAACAGGAACAGTTGAAACAAGACGTTCCAGCATTCGCTCCAGGTGACACTGTAGTGGTTCAAGTTAAAGTTAAAGAAGGCGACAAAAGCCGTCTGCAGGCTTACGAAGGCGTAGTTATCGCCAAGCGTAACCGTGGTCTGCATTCAGCCTTCACCGTCCGTAAAATTTCTAACGGCGAAGGTGTTGAGCGTGTTTTCCAAACGCACAGCCCAATGATCGATAGCATCACCGTGAAACGTCGTGGTGCAGTTCGCCGTGCTAAGCTTTACTACTTACGCGATCGTTCAGGTAAATCAGCGCGTATCCGCGAAAAGCTTAACTAAGCAATTTGAGGCCGGCATTATGCCGGCCTTTTTTATGTCTATTACCCACACTGCGCAACCGCCGATTAGTCAGCAAGCCCTACAACAGTTAGAACAAGAACTGGAAACCCTGTTGTCTCGTCGTTATGGTGACATTACCGAGCAACAACTCTTGAGTCTGCTCAAGCTTAAATCTTTTAGCCAAGTTGCCGATAGCCAACTTGCGTTATTTCAAGTGCATTTTGTGTTATACCATTTACTTTATCGTATCGCCGCGCGTTGGGCTGCCAATGAAACAGCACATATTGAAATTGGTTTAGCGCGGATTAAAATTCTGCCATGGCAAAACGCCCTGCCGGCAACGCCTGACACGAAAGCGGCCTATTATGCCGAGTGGCAAAATTATTGGCGGATGACGCCCATGGGGCTGACGGAGCGCCTAAATCAGTTTTGGCAGTTTTATCAACAGCGTTATCTTAGCCCACCAGACGTAAAACTGTCCGATGATGAAGCCTTGCGTTTATTAGCCCTACAATGGCCTTGCTCTCAAGTAGAATTAAAAAAAGCCTTTCGCAAACAATCCTTAAAACATCATCCCGATCGCGGTGGTGATCAACAAGCCTTCGTCCGCATTACTCTTGCTTATAAAAAGCTGCTGACCCGCTTCTAACGCTAAATCGCTCTTTTAAAAGGGGTTGCAACACCTCGGCAAGTGCTGGCTTGCTGCAGTGTTGCTATGCTACAGCCTGATTTTATGCTGCGATTTATTGCTTTGTATTAAAAAGTTTACGTCATATTTTTATGTTGCATTTCAGTGTAAGTGGCAATTTTATTGGTTTGTAGGCTTGACGCTGTAGCCGTCTATCCGTAAACTGCGAAATATGTAATTTAAAAAATACGATGTGTAAATTAATATTTACACTCAATTTTAGGTCAGCGGGCAACGATATTATTATCTATGCTAAATCACCGCCCGTGACTCATACCGCTACAGGAGCACCATTAAATGAGTATGATTGTTGATGATTTGCGTATCGTCGCCCAGAAACCCCTGATCTCACCTGCTGTGTTAAAGAAAGTGTTGCCACTATCAGCTCAAGGTTTAGATTTTATTGCGAAAGCACGCAATGATATTGCTAACATTATTCATGGCCATGATAAACGTTTACTGGTGGTGACCGGGCCATGTTCTATCCATGATCCCGTTGCCGCGATGGAATATGCACATAAACTTAAAGCACTGCAGCTAGCTTACCAAGATAGTTTATATATTGTGATGCGCGTGTACTTTGAAAAACCACGTACCACAGTGGGCTGGAAAGGCTTTATCAACGATCCGCATCTTGATGACTCCTTTGACTTAGAAACCGGTTTAACTTGGGGCCGTGAATTGCTACTAAAAATGGCCGATTTAGAATTGCCGGTTGCAACCGAAGCGCTCGATCCGATCAGCCCACAATATATGTCTGATTTAATTAGCTGGGCGGCGATTGGGGCCCGCACCGTGGAATCGCAAACGCACCGTGAAATGGCCAGTGGTTTGTCGATGCCTGTGGGTTTTAAAAATGGTACCGATGGCAGTTTAAATGTAGCGCTCAATGCGCTGCAATCTGCCGCTAGCGGCCACACATTCTTTGGTATTAACCAAAAAGGTGAAGTGAGCTTGGTGCAAACCGCCGGTAATCCGGATGGGCATATCATTTTACGGGGTGGCAGTGCGCCAAATTACGATGCAGCCAGCATTCAAGATGTCTTACAAAAAATTGATAAATTAAAATTACCACGCGGTATTGTGGTCGACTGCAGTCATGGCAATTCGCACAAAGACCATAATCGACAACCGCTCGTGGCCGCTGATGTCGTCGCGCAGCGTTTAGCCGGCAATGATGCCATTATTGGTTTGATGTTAGAAAGTCATTTATCAGCAGGGCGGCAAGATCTGATCGCCGGTAAAGCCGAGCATTACGGTGTGTCAGTCACCGATGCCTGTATTGATTGGGCGACAACCGAAACCTTGTTAGCAAGTTTGCATCAGCAAATGTTGCCGTTGCAAGCGGTGGCGTAGATCAGATGACGGCCGTTAATCATGCACAACAAGCACTGCAACCGTTGCGCGAGCAAATCGATACTATTGATGCTGAACTAGTCAGGCTATTAGCGGCACGCGCCAAAGTGACTGCGCAGGTCGGGCAGGTGAAGCAGCATTACGCCTTACCGGTATACGTACCTGAGCGCGAGCATGAACTGTTAACGGCGCGTCGCGAGCAAGCTATTGCCGAGCAGGTCTCGCCCGAGCTGGTTGAAGATGTGCTGCGGCGCATCATGCGCGAATCTTATGCCACACAAGACATCAGCTTTGTTTGTTGTCGCCAGGGCGGTGGTAAGGTGGTGGTGGTCGGTGGTGCTGGGGCGCTCGGTGCGCGTTTTGTCAGTTTATTTGCGCGTTCTGGCTATCAAGTGGTGGTGTTAGAGCAACAGGATTGGCCAGAAGCCGCCAGCTTATGTGCTGATGCAGCCTTGGTGTTAATGGCGGTGCCCATCACCTTAACGGAGCAGTTGATTGCAAAGTTACCGGCTTTGCCAAGCGATTGTGTGCTAGCAGACTTAACCAGTATCAAAGACAAGCCCTTGCAAGCGATGTTGACGCAGCATGCCGGGCCTGTCGTGGGTTTACATCCGATGTTCGGCCCGGATATTACGAATTTAGTGAAGCAAGTGGTGGTGGTCTGTCACGGCCGTGCTGAACAGCAATATCAATGGTTACTGCAACAATTAACGGTTTGGGGTGCAGAACTCGCCGAGGAACAGGCCACTGCGCATGACAGTGCTATGCAACTGATCCAAGCGATGCGTCACTTCTCATCTTTGGTTTATGGCGTACATTTAGCCGAAGAAAAAGCGGATTTGCAGCAGCTGCTGGCCATGAGCTCACCCATTTATCGGTTAGAGTTGGCAATGATTGGCCGTTTGTTTGCACAAAATGCCGAGTTATATGCCGATATTATGCTGTCATCTAGTGATGTTGCCAGCCTATTATCACGCTATCAGCAGCGTTTTGGTCAGTTATTAGCCTTGTTGCAAGCCAATGATAAAGCCGGTTTGATGGCCGAATTTGCTAAAGGGCAACAGTTTTTTGGTGATTTAGCAGGGCAGTTTTTGCACGAGAGCAAACAGCTGTTACAAAAAGCCGCGGATGGTCGCAGCTAAAGGTAACAGCAGTAAATTGCCAATGAACCCAGCGAGTTAGCGCTGGGTTTATGTTTCTGTGTTAGCCAGACCATAAAAATGATAGATAATTTCCCACGCCTGCTCAGGTGTATCTACAAATTGTATTAACTCGAGATCTTCTGGGCTAATTAAGCCTTCTTCTGCCAGCATGTCAAAATTGATTAAACGCTGCCAAAACACTTTATCGTATAAAATGACCGGTACGCGTTTGGCTTTACGAGTTTGAATCAGTGTTAGGGTTTCAAACAACTCATCTAAAGTGCCAAAGCCCCCCGGAAAGGCCACTAACGCCTGCGCCCGCTGTAAAAAGTGCATTTTGCGGATGGCAAAATAGTGAAACTGGAAACACAGTTCAGGCGTGATATAGGGGTTTGGATGTTGCTCTTTGGGTAAAACAATATTTAAACCAATGCTTTTACCATTGGCATCCATCGCCCCACGATTGGCGGCTTCCATCACACCTGGGCCGCCGCCGCTGATAATCATTAAGCCTGCTGCGGGATGCTTGCCATTGTGTGTGGTGACGATGCGAGCAAATGCTTGCGAGGCTGCATAGTACTGACTGTTCCTCACATCGCGTTGCGCTTGCTGCAGTGCACTCACAGCGTCAGCGGTATGTTCTTGCCCCGCATAGCGTTGTTCAACCTCTGCCAGTTGACTTGCTGCAACACTCGGTGACAGAAAACGGGCACTGCCAAATACGACGATGGTGGCATTAATGCCGTGCTGCTCGAGTACCATCTGTGGTTTTAAATATTCTAACTGCAGACGAACATGGCGCAGCTCGTCTTGCATTAAAAAACCATTGTCAGCGAAGGCGAGCTTAAAGGAATTATGATCTTGTAATTGCGTGATCGCATCTAATGATTCTTGAGCACTGGCAAAATGGCGTTTATATAAGGTACTGTTTTCCGACATACTGAAAACCCCTGAGGAAAAATTATTTTCTGTTAAGAGTACACATAGTACCGCGCGAACAGGTTAAAGTGGTGTTATAACAAATAAAAAAATTAGGACAGCTATGTGGTCAGATATTTTAGTGACCTTTGGTGCGCTAGGGATCTTACTGTTAGGGATGGACTGGCTTAGTAAAGGTTTAAAAACGGCAGCCGGGCCTGCATTAATGCAGTTTTTACAGCGTTGGACCACCAAACCTTGGCAAGGCTTAGTGTTTGGCACAGCGGCTACGGTTGCGGTGCAATCCTCAACGGTCATCACCATTACCACCATTGGTTTTGTTAATGCGGGTATTTTATCTTTGCAAAATGCTGCCTTTGTCATTTACGGCAGTAATGTCGGGACATCATTAACCGGCTGGTTTGTGGCGCTAATTGGTCTACAATTTAAGATAGAAGTGTTTGCGTTACCCTTGGTCGGCCTAGGCGCCATGCTTAAACTGTTTACGAAGACAGTAAAAAAGCAAGGCGTGGGTGAGGCGTTAGTCGGTTTCGGTTTTTTCTTTTTAGGGCTGGGGTTTTTAAAAGAAGGTTTTAATGCTGTTTTTCTCGATATTGAATTTTCAGCGTTAAGCCAATGGGGCTTATGGGGCATATTGTTAGGGGTGGCATTAGGCACGTTATTAAGTGTGTTAATGCAAGCGTCTATAGCGGTGATTGCCTTAGTGATTACCGCAGTGTCTGCAGGTGTTCTTCCGTTATCGTTAGCGGCGGCTTTTGTTATTGGGGCGAACCTTGGCACCACTTCAACCGCCATCATGTCAACTTTAGCGGCCACGGCACAGGCTAAACGCTTAGCGCTATTGCATGTGATTTTTAATGTGATAACCGGTGTGGTTGCGGTATTGCTGATCAGCCCTTTGTTATGGCTTATTTTGCAACTGCAGCAGGCGTTATTTCACGACCCAAACCCCGCCATCAGCTTGGCCTTGTTTCATACGCTATTTAATGTGCTGGGTGTTCTGTTAATGTGGCCTTTAACCGCTCGCTTGGTGCTTTTTTTAAATGGCCGTTTTCGACAGCACAGCCCCGGCCAATTACGCATGTTAGATACGTCTAGTTTAAGTATTCCGTCGGTTGCGATTAAAAGTTTGGTTATGGAAACACTGCATGTTGGCCAACTGATTAGTCAGCAAGCCTTGATGTTGCATGCTGATACACCTCAAGCCAGTGCGGGCTTAAATAACATCAAGCAATTACAAACCGAGCTGAACAGTTATTTATTAAAATTGGGTAAAAGTGAATTATCCGCCGCCGAGTCTAAAGCGTTAAATGAACTTATTAAAAATCAAATGCGCTTAGAAATGACGATTCAATTGCTACCGCAGCTTGCTAAGCAATTAACCAGCAATGCGACTGCGTTTGTGCCGGAACAAACGTTATGGCAACAATTACAACAGGCGCATTGGCCAGAAGATGCCGCCAAAGTGCGCAGTTGCTATCGGGATTTAATGAAACAACGCCAAAAAATTAAAGAACAATTGTATCTATTGGTACTGACCGAACGCGTGAGTACCGACAATGGTGGCGATCAGCTGTTACGAATTGCGGAATTACGCCGCTTTAATCAACAACTGACCAAAGCCATGCTCTCGTTAGGTGCGCTACTAACCACAACAGACGGGCCGACATCCCAACAAGAACAAGAGGAACACAGTCATGCCAGTTAATGCCAGTTTGACCTTCATCGGTGCTGCTCAGCAAGTCACCGGCTCCTGTTATCTGATCAAGTTACCTCATCAGCAGCTATTACTCGAATGTGGCATGGTACAAGGCCATGATCAAGTTAAGGAATGGCACAAGTTTCGTTTTCCTTTTAATGCCAAAGACATTGATGCGGTGGTGTTATCTCACGCACACATCGATCACAGTGGTTTATTACCCTTGTTAGTCTCTAAAGGGTTTCATGGCAAAATTTATTGCACACCGGGCACGGCTGATATTTTACCGGTGCTACTGAAAGATTCGGTTAACTTATATTTAAAAGATTTGGAATGGCAAAATAAAAAAGCGGTGCGTGCGGGTAAAAAGCCGCAATCCCCGGTGATGTCGGTGAAGGATGTCGAGCGTGTGGTGGATTTGATTGTGGAGTTACCCTACAGCAAACGCGGTTTCCCGCTCGATGGCGTAGAGCTGGAGTTTGCTGATGCGGGGCATATTTTAGGCTCGGCCATTGTGCAACTGTGGTTGAAGGGAAAGCAAGCCATGCGCAAGTTGGTGTTCTCTGGCGATCTTGGCAACCCTGCTACGGTACTGTTACCGCCGGCTACGGATATTGGTCAAGCTGATATCGTATTAATGGAAAGTACTTATGGTAATCGTGATCACCAACCGCTAGCCGATACCATTGAAGAGCTTGCTGCAGCACTTGAACAAGCCTATAACGAAAATGGTAATGTCTTTATCCCCGCCTTTGCTTTAGGGCGCTCGCAAGAGATTTTGTATTATCTCGCCTTGCTCTTTAAACAAGGCCGTTTAAAGCAGCGTATGGTGTTTTTAGACAGCCCAATGGCCATTAGCATTACCAAGATCTATAACGAGTACTTACATCGCCTTGATCAAGCCGATTTAGATAAAATTGGTTACAAACCGGGCATGACGCTACAACAATTACTGCCGATTTTGAAATTATCAGAAACTGTTGAAGATTCGATGGCGATTAATCGGATCAGCCAAGGGGCGATTATTATTGCGGGAAGCGGTATGTGTAATGGTGGTCGTATTGTACACCACTTAAAACATAACCTCTGGAAAAATACCAATCACCTTATCTTTATCGGCTTTCAAGCTCGAGGTACTTTAGGTCGGCGGCTGGTTGACGGCGAAAAACGTGTGAAAATGTTTGGGCAAGATATCGTTGTGAAAGCCAATGTTCATACTATTGGCGGCTTTTCGGCACATGCAGGGCAAAGCGAGTTATTAGCATGGGCTAAAGCCATTACGGGTCAACCCGATTTTTACTTAATCCATGGTGAGCCAGAGGCGCAATTGGTTTTACAAGAAAAGTTAGCCGAGCTCGGTATTGCCTCGCAAATTCCGGCGAAAGGCGATAGCTTCGATTTCTAACGGAGTTTACGACAAGCAGAGGCAGCCACTGTTGCAAATGCCCGTCAGTTAATGCTGTTTAATAACACACTACACTGCTCGGCATTCGCTCAAGTGGCTGTTTTATCATTTAACTTTCAGGTTGTGTTGGCGTGATATCATCGCTTGGATAACAACCCAGTACTTTGACAAATTTTGTCAGGTTATTTAACTCTTCTAGTGCGCGAGTCATGGCGTAGTCGTTCAGATTGGCAGAAACATCCACATAAAACATTTCTTCCCACGGGTTGCCGTTGATCGGGCGCGATTCTAATTTACTCATACTAATGCCATGCTGCTTTAACACTAGCAAGGCTTCTACCAGTGCACCGGGTTGCTGCCCGGTATACATAATAAAAGTGGTTTTTGCTGGGATGGCTTTGGCAACATTAACCGATTTACGGGCGACCACGATAAAGCGGCTGATATTGGCTTTTTGATTGGCTAATTGGCGTGTTAGTACTTCTAAACCATAGAGTTTGCCGCCATCTTCGCCACCAATAGCAATAATGCTAGGATCCTGTAACTCTTTTACTTTGGCAAACGCGGCGGAAGAGCTTTCACAGTAGTCTATTTTCACGTTCGTTAAACCGAGTAAAAACTGACTACACTGCGCAATCACTTGCGGATGAGAACACACTTGGCGGATTTTCGTGAGATCGGTACCCGGTAAGCCGAGTAAGCAATGTTCAATGGGGTGCGTGAGTTCACCTACAATGGATAAACGGGTATGTTGTAAGATGTCATACACTTCGTTAATTGAACCTGACGAGGTATTCTCAATCGGTAATACCGCATAGTCGGCATGGCCGGTTTCTACCGCTTTGACAATTTCATTAAAGCTATCGCAGCCTAATTCGATAATACGCTCAGCGCGACGGGTAAAGTATTTTTGGGTTGCCCAGTAACTGTAAGAGCCTTGCCCGCCTAAAAACGCCACTCTCACTACCGGGGAATTATCACCGTTTAATTGGCCTTGCACTTTAGCTTGTTGCTGTAATACCGAGTCTTCAATGACAACTTGAAATAACCGCGTAACATAGTGTGCATCGAGTTCCAGCGATTTGCCTTTTTCAATCAGCGACAATAATAATTCTTGCTCGCGTTGTTGATCGCGAATGGGTTTATTTTGGGATAGCTTTGCTTCTGCCACGGCCAGTGCCAACTTGCGACGTTTAGACAGCAAGCTCAATAATTGCTGATCAGTTTCACTAATCGCAGTGCGGATCTCATTTAATTCCATATTTGGCCTCGTGCTACACCTATGTTTAAGGGTCAACTTGCAAAAAAAAACCTCCCGAGTGGGGAGGTTTTGGGCTTTACGTGCGTGCACGCTCAGCTACCTCCCAATGTTAGGGGGTAAAGCTAAAAAAACCGAGCGAGCAAATCATCATATTCATGTTGCACACCTTAATCCGTCTGGATGGCTAAAGTCAAGGGTTAGGTATTAACTGTTGTTGATATTTTTCTGGCCCAGGTAAAAAGGGCAAAGCAACTTCGGCTAGCCAATAAGGATGATCGCTACGATAAAAAGGGGAAAGGGGGTGACCGGATTGACCACTGCTGATCACTAAGACGCCTAATTCTTCAAAACCAGGTGCAACCACCATTCTTTGCGATTGACCAAAAGCCGGATGTTGCACCTTTGGCATATGACTATCACCCGATAGCGGCGTATCGGCCATATTGAGCCAGTGGCCAATCAGCGGAATGGCGCCAGACAAAGGATGTTTAATTTTACTGGTATTACGCGTGCCCCAGTTGGCTTGGGTTAAGCTACCGTATTGTGCTTGGATATTCTGCTTGGTTTGCTTGGCTGCGCTTAACAGTAAATCCTGCCAGCTTTGATAGTTGGGCGGTAAGGTGTCAGCGCGATTTGCCGCAAGCATTAACCAAAATGGCGTTTCCATTGAATATTTTAAATCACTGCTGCGACTGCCCACGTGTTCTAATAACGCTGACAGGGGCGAAAAGGTCAGTTCTAGCGTAGTTAAACGAAATTGCCGAAGCAAAGTGTAACCGACATCATTCACATCCGCTTTTAAGCTAGACTGCGCGATCAGCTGGCGAAACTCGGTTAATTGATACTGCTCACTGCGTTCAGGCGTTAGGGTATCGAGTAATAACCCCTGCCACGGCTGCAATAAATGCGCTTGGGTATCCAGCTGTATTTGATGTAGCGCCAATTCATCCGCTTGGGGCAGTGCAGTTAACGCATCGGCTATTTGTTTACCCCTTGCGCCTAAATCATAGCCACCATTTCCTAACAGCTTATAAAACTCGCCACCTACGGTGCGAGCATTCGCAGACCACAACCGACCTGACGTTGGGTTGAGTAGTTGCGGATAAGCGGCCGCCTCTAACAGCTCGCCCCAGTAGTTATCACCCTTGCTCCAATCCTGAGCGGTATCCCAATCTGCCACATGTCGCTGACGCATTGGACCAAATATAGACCAGCCAATATGACCTTGTTGGTCGGCAACTAACACGTTTTGTGCGGGAATACCCATAGTATTAGCAAAACGCAACACTTCGGCCGCAGACTCAGCTTGTTCTAAATAACGTAAGTTCAGGTTCACCGCTTGCGGATCATGCGCTATCCAACGCAGAGCATAAGGTTGGCCATCCGCAAAGGGGATCAGCGGGCCCCATTCGGTTTGTTTGATTAATAGTGAATGGGCTGGCGCGTCGCGAATGGTAATGCGCTCAGTGATGTACTCAATAGGTTGCCAGCCGTTGGGGCTGAGATACTGCTGTTTATCATCAGACAGGGTTAGGCTGATTAAATCATGCCAATCGGCTGTACTATTGGTAAAACCCCATGCAATTTTGCCATTACTACCGACCACAATCGCCGGTGTACCGGGTAAACTTAAACCCGTGACTTGCTGCGCTTGCTGATCTTCAACCCAATTTAATTGCGTTTTGAACCAGACGCCTGGCACCCTTAGCGATAAATGCATATCATCAGCCAAAATGGCTGCGCCATGCCCGGTTAAGTGGCCGGCAACCGCAAAATTATTACTGCCTAAATCGACTGCGTCAGCCGGTGTGCATTCAATGCAACTTAATTGCTGTTGTAAAACACTGGGATACGGTGAGCTGGGTAGGGCAATGGCTTGCTGTTCGCTACCATCAATGGCCGCTTGCCACTGTGGGCTATGCTGTTGCAAAAACTGATACCAGTCTTGTGGTAACGCGGCTTTTAATTTGGTCATCGCATAGTCATCACGCCCCATTTTACCCTGTAAATCTAGGTACATACTGTAAATGACTAACAGACTATCTTGCTCTAACCAAGGCTCGGGCGTCGTTTGTAATAACAGATATTCAAAAGGAGGTTGGCGTAAGCGGTTTAAGCCATCGTTAACACCTCGACTGTAAGCGGCTAACAACTCGAGATCTGTCGCCTTAAGCTGTGTCAGGATATGTTCGGCGCGTTGTCGAAACAGGTGGCGGCGATGGCTGATGTCGGTGTTCAGTGCTTGCTGCCCGAATAAAGCCGATAATTCACCGGCTGCACTGCGCCGTGATAAATCCATTTGAAAGAAACGTTCTTGAGCGTGCGCAAAGCCCAGTGCATAAGCGGTATCTGAACGGTCGGTGGCGTGGATGGTTAAGTAACCTAGTTGATCGCGCTTTAAACTAACCGGATGTGCTATGGGGGCCAGATAGCGACCGTTATAATCGGGTAAACTGCCGTTAAGCCAATAATAAGCCACAGCCAATACAATTAATATCACGGCCACGACTAGCGACAACAGCCAGCTGATTATTTTCATTTTTATGTCCTGCTGGTATAAGATCAAAAGGTTAGCACAATAAAAGGAAAGTTCAATGTTAAGAAAGATGCAAGTGTGGGATCTCGCCGTCAGGGTATTTCATTGGTCGCAAGTGTTGCTGCTGCTTGGGCTGTGGTATACGGGTACCGAAGGTTTGATGGCACAGCATCAATTGTTAGCTTACAGTTTAGCGGCTCTGTTAATCGGGCGCCTGTATTGGGGCTTTTTTGGTAGTAGTACCGCGCGTTTTCGTAATTTTAGCTATTCACCCCGTGCGGCTTGGCGTTTTTTACGCCAGCCAAAACCGGTGCTTGGTCATAATCCGGCCGGTTCTTATATGATTTTTACGCTGTTAGGCTTATTAACGCTGCAAATTCTCAGTGGCCTAGCCACTTTTGATAACAGCTATATTAGTGACGGCCCTTTAGTTGCACATTTGCCTGAAAGTTGGGTGTCGCTGGCTTCTGATGTGCATAAAACCGTAATCGATCTGATTTTAATCGCGGTGTTTGTGCATGTGTTTGCTGCTGTTTGGCATAGCTGGCGTCACGACAATGTCATATTGTCGATGTTCAATGGTAAAAATGAGGTACCTGCAAACGCCACCCCGCACTTGAAATCAACTTGGCGTTTTTTTGTTATCGTGCTACTGGCGCTGCTCGGTTTTTATCTGTGGCAAGGTCGTATTCTGATCTTGTTTCTTTGAAAACGTTTACCGTTTAGCAAAAAGCCCGCTGGCATGCGGTTACCACGTGCCAGCGGGCTTTAAATAATCAGCTGAACAAGCTGAGTTTATTAATCAGCTTTGTATTTATCATGGCAAGCTTTGCAGTTACGCGCATAGTCGCTAAACGCTTTGCGAATAGCCGCTTGCTCGCCGGCCTTTGCTGCAACTAATAAAGCGGCAGCATCTGCAGCCAGTTTTTCTCCACGCTCTTGCACATCCGCTAAGTTATCCCAAATAGCCGGTTTTACTTCACCGCCCGCCCCTTGAGTGCCAGGCACGGTAAACGTTTCCCATGGCAGTTGCGATAATAAGGCTAATGCCTCAGCGCGACGCTGCACGCGCTCAACGTCAAAAGCCACATTACCGCGGATCATATCTTGGATGTCGCCCATGTTATGGCGGATCATCTGAAAGTTAGCTTGACGGTATGACACCGCATCTTTACCGTCAGTAAATGCCGTAGCGGCGACGACCGGTAAAGCGATAGATAAACAAAGTAGGGAAGAAATTAGGGCTTTTTTCATATTGTTACTCTCTTCTAGTCGATTGTCGTAAAATAATGGTAAAGTACAAATAGTCTTTATTGCATACCTGACAGGGATACTATCAGGTCACTATAACAGCAGTGAGCCAAATTCGTGAAGGATCTTACCCATAATAATGCCAAAGGATTCAACTCACTGGGTTTGAAATTTTCAATCCTGGTGTTTTTGGCTATGCTGATTGCCGGTCTTACCGTGATGTTTACTTATGGCCTGTATCAACAGCAAACTGATGAGGCAGTGCAGTTAAAAAAACAAGCACTATTGCAGCGCAATAGCGATTTTTATCATCAGCAATTAGACAAATACCTCGAAAAACAAGAAATCAAAGCACGCCGAGCTCACCAACTGATCAGTGAGCAATTAAACGAGCGCCCAGTTACCCGTTCTAATACAGCCTTATTAACCACCTTAGCCGATGGTTCACGTCGCCAACAACATGATTTTTCTGGCCTGTATATTGCGCCGGACGCCCGGGTCAATGTGCAAAATAGTTTATTACAGCGCAGTACTGCGGTTTGGCACGATACTGTGCCGTTGTTGCAACATGATTTCTTTGCTGTGTTTTTTATTGCCAAAGATAACTATGTTCAGGTAACGCCAGCAGGTTGGGCGGCAGATTTCTCGGTCGATATTTCCTTATTGAACAACCCCTTATTTCAATTAGCAGCACCAGAGCAAAACCCTGAGCGCAGTTTGCGCTGGAGCCCGGTGTATTTTGACAGTATTTGGCAACAATGGATGCTGAGTATGTTGCTGCCGGTCTATCAGCAAGAACAGTTTCTCGGCGTAATGGGCTTTACGCTGCCTCTTTCAGAATTAACACAGCATCGCATCGCCTCGGCTGAATACAAGCCAAATACCCATGCCTTGCTGCTCGATAGAATGGGGCAAGCCATCAGCGATAGCGTTTCGTCTTCAATGCGCAATTTGCCGATGTTTAGCCCTTATCAGGGGGCTAAAGTGAGCGATCCCTTATTAAGTGAATTACTGCAAACGCCCAATCAAACCTTGAGTCATAGCCGTTTTATGATGGCGCTAAGTGCTTTTAATCGTTTAGATTGGCAGTTTGCGCTTTATCAAGAAAAACAAACTTTATTACAACAGCAAGACTTTTTTGTTCCTCGCATGCTGTTTTTAACCTTGTTAGTGGCGATTGCCGTGACGCTGTTATTGCATTTTTTCATTAACCAAATGCTGTTAAAACGGCTGAAAAAATTAGCCTCTGCGGTAAATCGGGTCGGGCGCGGGGCGCATCCTGGCTTACAATTGGATACCAAACACGATGAACTGGGTATTTTAAACCGCGCCTTTACCGCGATGTTTGAAGAAATTAACCAATTAGTTACTGGTTTAGATACGCGGATTGCCGAAAAAGAACAAGCCGAATTGCTGGCGCGTAAACTCAGTAAAGCGGTCGCTTTTTCCAGTTCAGGAATTGTGATTACCAATAAGCATCTTGATATTGAGTATGTAAATCCATTTTTGACGACGTTGTTAAAGGTTCAAAGCGCCAGTATCTTGGGAAAACCCTTAAGTAGTTTGTTCGCTGAAGATATGCAAAAACTGACCAATGATATGATGCAGTCATTGGCAGAGCGGCAACACTGGCGTGGTGATGTGTTGTTATTGCAAGAAGATGCCACAGACGAAACAGAACAAGCTTGGGTCACTTTAGCCTTAGCGCCGATCCGCGACGAGCGTGGTGAGTTATCTCATTATGTTGCGGCGATGCAAGACATTTCTTTTATTAAGCGCAGCCAAAAGCAAATGGAGCAATTGGCTTACTTCGACTCACTCACTGGCTTGGCCAATCGCAGTTATTTCCGCAACCAATTACGCAAAGCCATTTCCATGTCGCAACGCGGTTATTACACCTTTGCTTTGTTGTACTTTGACTTAGACGAATTTAAATTAATTAATGATACTTTAGGCCACGACGCTGGCGATGAATTACTGATCGAAGTGGCTAAGCGTTTAACCTCACGTTTGCGTGAAGATGATACTATCGCCAGGCTCGGCGGCGATGAATTTGCCGTTATTTTAAGCGATATAAAAGACAAAATGCATGCAGGGCAAATTGCCGGCAATTTACAACAAGCCTTTACTCAGCCAGTGCAATTAGGAACGCATACGGTCGCCATTAGTGCCTCTATTGGTATTACTGTGGCGCCTGATGACGGTGCGGAAGAAGAAGTCCTGATAAAGCATGCTGATTTGGCCATGTATGAAGCAAAAGCGCGTGGCAAAAATACTTACCGGTTTTTCTCACGCGAGTTAAATGAAGCCGCGACCGATCGTTTATTGATTGAAAATCAGTTACGTGAAGCGATCCGCGAGCAACAATTCCTGATGTATTACCAACCCAAAATTGATATTCAAGATGACACCGTAGTGGGTTATGAGGCCTTGATCCGCTGGCTGCGACCCGACAATACCCTAGTGCCTCCGGCGCGCTTTATTCCGGTGGCGGAAAGTACCGGCTTGATTGTGAAAATTGGTGAGTGGATTATTCTAGAGTCGTGCCGTTTTCTGGCTCGACAACACAGCCGTGGCTATGCCGTTAGTTTGTCAATTAACTTATCGGCGCGCCAATTTAACGACAATCGTTTACCGACGATGATTGAACAAATTATCCAGCGGACCGGTGTCGATCCAAGCTATTTAGTGTTTGAAATTACCGAAAGTATGCTTATGGGCGATACTGATGCGGCTATTAAACAGTTAAATCAGTTAAAACGTCTCGGCGTCTCTTTATCTATTGATGACTTTGGTACAGGCTATTCATCGCTTAATTATTTGAAGCGATTCCCAGTAGACGAGCTGAAAATCGACCGCTCTTTTGTTAAAGATATTCCAGAAGATCGGAACGATATGGACATTGTCTCTGCCATTATTGCGATGGCGCAAAAGATGCAATTACGCGTTGTCGCTGAAGGGGTCGAGTCAGAAGCTCAGGTAGACTTCTTAAAGCAAAATGCTTGCTATATTGTCCAGGGTTATTACTACAGTATGCCGTTGGCAGAGCAAGAGTTAAGTCATCTGACATTTACAATAAAAACATAGGGTACAGGATCAATCGGTCGTTCAGTGCGGGGTAATTGTTGTTTCGATTAACACCATTAAAACGCAGGTGTTATTGACTAAAACAGCCTGCGCTAACCGCAACTAACGCTGTGATACCTTACATCCACTCAAAACCAGGAAAACGTTATGATATCAGCTCGCCTGTCACTTTTGACCTTGGCTTTGCTTAGCGCGACCAGCTATGCGGCTCAGACCACGCCAGAGTTAGGGATCCGGGATAAAACCCCGAATCTCGTGGCTCTGACCAATGCCACTGTTCTGACCGAACCGGGCAAAGAACTTACCGGTGCAACCATCTTAATTCGTGATGGTAAAATTGAAGCGGTTTCAACCAGCGCTAAGATCCCTGCCGGTTATCAAACCGTTGATTTACAAGGTTACTTTGTATATCCCGGTTTTATTGATCCTTACACTCAATACGGTGTTCCTGCTGCCAGTCAGCCTGAGCGTGCGCGCTTTGGTGGTCGTAACCCTATTTATGAAAATGCGCGAAAGGGGGGCAATGCAGCAAACGACGCCATTCATGCACAGCAACGTTGGGCAACCCAATTTAAACCCGACAGTAAAGCGGCGACCGAGTTATTAAAAGCCGGTTTTACGACGGTACAAAGTGCCCGCCAAGACGGTATTTTTCGTGGAACCGCTTTTGTTGCCTCTTTAGGTGAAGGCTTACCAAATGATTTAATTTTAAAAGCTGACGCTCAGCATTTTTTATCTTTTAGCAAAGGCAGCTCGCAGCAAACCTATCCTTCTTCGTTGATGGGATCTATCGCGCTGATCCGTCAAACCTTGTCCGATGCTAATTGGTATCAAGCGGCCACGGCTAGCCCGAATTTAAGCGTTCAGGGTAAGCCGGTTGAGTTTAACGCGGCTTTAGAAGCGCTTAGCAGTTTAAGCAGCCAGGGCATCTTGTTTGATACCACAGACGATCGTTCATTACTGCGAGCCAATCAATTACTCAGCGAATTTAATATTAAAAATGCGCTGTTATTAGGCTCTGGCTATGAATACAGCCGCTTGCCACAAATTAAAGCGACCGGTAAACCTGTGTTGCTACCGCTGAATTTTCCCGCCGCACCGCAGGTCAGCGCGGCTGAGCAGCGTTTAGACGTGAATCTTGCTGATTTACGGCACTGGGAGCGGGCACCGGCTAACCCGGCTGAAGTGGCTAAAGCTGGGGTAAACTTTGCCTTCACAACGCATGGTTTAACTAAAAAATCCGAGTTTTTACCCAACTTACGCAAAGCTATTCAATACGGCTTAGATAAACAGCAAGCGCTCGCAGCCTTAACCACCACACCAGCCAGTTTACTGGGTTTAGACGATAGGTTAGGTAAAATTGCTGCCGGTTATCAGGCCGATCTTGTGATCAGCCGAGGCGATCTGTTCACCGACGGTGAAATTGTCGCAACCTGGTTACGTGGCCAAGAAAAACGCTTTACCAGTGTGCAACCCACCGCTTTTGCAGGTGAGTATCAACTTACTTATCAAGACCAAACGTTTAGCGTGACGCTAACGGGTACGGCGCCGAAAATAAGCGGTGAAGCGGCACTGGGTGATAAAAAAGTAAAACTGACGCACCTGATGGTGCAAGACCAGCGGTTACAATTTAGCTTGCCGTTACAAAAGCTCACCGAACAAGCTGCGGTGCTGCAATTTAATGGTGTTTGGTCTGAGCAACAACTTAAGGGTTATTGGTTAGATGCACAGGGTAATGAAGTGGCTGTCAGCGCCAAACAGCAAGTTGCAGTCAGCAGTAAAGATGCCAAGCCCGCTAAAGCAGTGCCAGCGATGTTGTCGAAACTGACTTATCCTAATCGTGCTTTTGGTTTAGATGCCTTACCGCAGCAACAAAACCTGCATATCAAAAATGCGACCGTGTGGACAGCAACAGCAGACGGTGTGTTAACCGAAAGTGATGTGCTGGTGCGCAATGGTAAGTTTGAGAAAATTGGCCAAAACCTGACTACGCCACGCGGTTATACGGTAATCGATGCCACGGGTTTACATTTAACGCCAGGTATTATTGACGAGCACTCACATATTGCCACCGAGCAAGGGGTGAACGAGGGTTCACATGCTAATACTGCCGAAGTGCACTTAGGTGATGTGATTAACTCAGATGATATCAACATCTATCGTGCTTTAGCCGGTGGTGTTACCGCAGTGCAGGTACTACATGGTAGTGCTAACCCGATTGGTGGTCGTGCGCAAATTATCAGCTTACGCTGGGGGCAAGATGCAGAAGGGCTGAAATTTAAAGATGCACCTCCGAGTATCAAATTTGCGTTAGGTGAAAACGTAAAGCAATCTAACTGGGGCTCTGAGTTCAATACCCGTTACCCGCAAACCCGTATTGGTGTTGAAACCTTTATTCGCGATCAATTCCAAGCGGCTAAAGAATACCGTGCGGCTTGGCAAGCGTTCAATAAACTGTCTAAGCGTGAGCAAGGCCGTGTTGCCCCTCCTCGCCGTGATTATCAGATGGATACCTTGGTCGAAATTCTAGAAGGTAAACGTCATATTCATACACACTCTTATGTGGCTTCTGAAATTTTAATGTTGATGAAAGTTGCTGATGAAATGGGTTTCAAAGTGAATACTTACACCCACATCTTAGAAGGCTACAAGGTAGCGAGTGAAATGAAAGCGCATGGTGCCAGTGCATCGACCTTTGCTGACTGGTGGGGCTTTAAGATGGAAGTCACGGATGCCATTCCAACTAACACCTGTTTGATGCATGAGCAGGGTATGTTAGTGAGCGTTAACTCTGATGATCCTGGTTTACTGCGTCGTTTGAATCAAGAGGCCTCAAAATCAACCATGTATTGTAATATGGATGAGCAAGAAGCCTTGAAGATGGTTACGTTAAACCCAGCAAAACAATTAAAAATTGACGATAAAGTCGGTTCAATTGCCGTCGGTAAACAAGCCGATTTCGTGTTATGGGATGCCCATCCATTATCCGTCTACAGTGTGGCACAACAAACGTGGATTGAAGGGGCTCGTTACTTCGACCGTGCTGAAGACTTGGCAAAGCGGCAACAGCTTGAGCAAGAGCGGCAACAGTTGATCCAAAAGGTCTTAACCGCGGGTGACGCTGCTCGTAACGGCAGTAGCAACGCTTATAAACAAGATGATCCGATTTGGCATTGTGAAGATAACGATGACTGGTTGAAATTACGCTTTGGTTTTGGCTCTGCCACAGAAAGTCATGCTCATGCCCATGGGGAGCAACATTAATGAAAAAATTAACCACTATTCTTGCCGCAGCACTGACGCTGGCAACTAGCAGCGTGTTAGCGGTAAACCCCGTACCTGCACCAAAACAAAGCGTGCCAGTATTATTGAAAAATGCCACGGTGCACGCCGTGGTAACCGAGCCGGCCATTCAAGATGTTTTACTGGTCGATGGTAAAATTGCCGCGATGGGCACGAACTTAACGGCACCTGCCGGGGCGCAAGTAGAAGATTTAACCGGTAAGCATGTGTATCCGGGGCTTATTGCTTTGATTAACCAATTAGGCTTAATTGAAGTTGAAGCCGTGCGTGCCACGCGTGATGATCGTGAAACCTCAGCCACGAACCCGGATTTGCAAGTGCAAGTGGCCTTTAATGCTGATTCTGCGGTGATCCCAACTATTCGCAGCAACGGTTTTAGCCATAGCTTAATTTATCCTGATGGTAGCTTAATCACCGGTCGTTCAGCATTAATGCAGTTAGACGGTTGGAATTGGCAAGATGCCTTAGTTCAAGCCAATGTGGGCTTACACGTGAATTGGCCGCGCATGGGCTTACAAACCGGTTGGTGGGTGCGCGATAGTGCGGAAAAGCAGCAAGAGCGGCAACGTGAGCAACTGGAGCAGTTACAAAGCTACTTTAGCCAAGCACAAGCCTATTATTTAGCTGAGCAAGCCGGCTTAAATCGTGGCCGTGATTCACGCTGGCATGCCATGTTAGCGTTGTTTGAAGGTAAATTACCCTTATTTGTTCATGCCGATGATCCAAGACAAATGCGTCAAGCCATCAGCTTAGCTAAACAATACAAGGTCCGTTTAGTGATTGTGGGGGGGCGCGATAGTTGGCGCATGGCAGATGAACTGGCGGCGAATAACGTGGATGTGATTTATACCGCGCCTTATGGCTTACCTACGCGTACCGATGAAGCCTATGATCAAGCCTTTAGCGTGCCAGGTGTGCTGCAAAAAGCCGGCGTGCGTTTCGCGTTATCGCTGGATGGTTTCTGGGATACCCGCAACCTGGTGTTTGCTGCGGGCCATGTCACGCGTTACGGTTTAGAACCTGCGCAAGCGCTACGTGCCTTAACCTTAGATGCGGCACAAATTGCCGGTGTGGCCGATCGTTTAGGCTCGATTGAGGTGGGTAAGAGCGCGAGTTTAGTGGTGTCTGAAGGCGATATTTTTGATTATCGTGGGCATAACATCATGCAATTATGGATTGACGGTCGCAATGTTGATCTGAATAACAAACATAAACAGCTACACCAGCGTTATCAGCAACGCTATCAAGCGGCTAACTAAGCTTTAGTTACAACATCATCTACAGTGCCAGTGAATACTGGCACTTTTTTATTGAGACAGTCCATGAAAAAGTTTTTTTTACTTTGTTCGGCCGCGCTAATCACTATTGCCGGTTGTAGCAGTACCCCAGCCAGCAAAGCCCCGCGCGCCAGCGCTTTGGTGATTGAAAGCCATCTAACGTTTTTAGCGGATGATTTGTTAGAAGGCCGTGACACGGGGAGTCGAGGCCATGAATTAGCCTCACGTTATATTGCTCAGCAATTTCAAGCATTAGGTTTAGTGCCGGCTGCGGCTGATGGCAGCTACTTTCAGCGTGTCCCTATGCGCAAAGCGCAAATTGTGCCGGGAAGTGCCAAGCTTAGTTTTAGCTTACCCGAGCAACAACTGACTTTAGATTACCCGCAGCAATTTACAACCGGGCCCAATTTGCAAACCGAAGCCGTTACGTTGCAAGGCGAAATGGTGTTTGTTGGTTATGGTTTAGTGTCTGAGGTGTTTGGGTTAAACGATTATGCGAATTTAGACATTAAAGGTAAAGTCGTGGTCATGCTGTCGGGCTTACCTGCTTTTTTACCCAGCGAAGAGCGGGCTTATCTGGGCAGTATGAAAACTGAGTTTGCAGTTGAGCGGGGCGCTATCGGTGTTATTTCGGTGCATACGCCACAGCAAGAAAAAACGCGGCCCTATGCCGATAGCCTCATGTATTTAAATAGTCCGAGCATGAGCTGGTTAGATGACGAAGGTAACCCTGGTCGGGGCTTTGCTCAATTACAAGGTGGCGCAACTTTGCATCCTGATGCGGCCAGTCTGTTATTCGCTGCCGCTGGTTATAACCTGAGTGATATTTTTGCTTTATTAGAAAAAGATGAGGTTCCCAAAGGTTTTGCGTTAAAAGGCGAAGTTAACTTAAGCAGCCAAAGTACTCATCAGCAGGTGACAAGCCCGAATGTGTTAGCAACCTTACCCGGTTCCGATCCGCGCTTAAAAGAGGAATATGTGGTATTAACGGCACATTCTGATCATATCGGTTTTTCTAACGATTTACGCAGCGAAGATAAAATTAATAACGGGGCGATGGATAACGCTGCGGGTGTCGCGATCTTACTTGAGACCGCACGTTTATTTGCGCAATTGCCGACATCGCCAAAGCGCTCTATTTTGTTTGCTGCGGTTACCGGTGAAGAAAAAGGCTTATTAGGGGCAGATTATCTAGCGAAACAACCGCCAATGCCTATTTCGCAGATGGTGGCTAACGTTAATTTAGATATGCCAGTATTACTGTATTCTTTTGCCGATTTAATTGCTTTTGGTGCAAATCACTCGACCCTAGGTGATGTGGTTGCCCGTGCCGCGGCAAAAGAGGGCAGAACCTTAAGTGAAGATCCGATGCCCGAGCAAGCTATCTTCACGCGCTCAGATCATTATCGTTTAGTGCAACAAGGTGTGCCTGCGGTGTTTTTAATGACCGGTTTTACTTCAACCGATCCAAAGGTCTCCGGTGGCAAAGTGTGGGCCAGTTTCTTTGCCAAGCATTATCATCGCCCTTCTGATGATATTGCCAGCTTAACCAAAGAGTATGGGGCTATTCGTTATGATGCTGGCGCCGTATTTGCCGATATTAATTTTAATATTGCGCTGGATGTAGCGAATGCCAAAACGCGGCCATTATGGCGCAAAGACAGTTTTTTCAGAACGGTATTTGGCCGTACAGAGAACTCTGAACCCAATACGCCGTAATCGTTCGATACCGAGTGGTTAATATCGCTTGAGTTAACAAGCCGGCCTAACCGCCGGCTTGTTTCACTTTAAACCCTTTTTGTTGTAATAAGGTGGTGACTAATTCGCGTTTATCACCTTGTATCTCAATAATGCCGTCTTTGACCGAACCACCACAAGCACATTTCTTTTTTAATTCTGTGCATAATTGGCTTAATTCACTGGGGCTAACGGTTAAGCCTAAAATGGTTAATACCGTCTTACCGCCCCGACCTTTCGTTTCCCGACGGATACGTAAGGCACCATCAGCAAAGCCTTCAGCCGCCGAGACAGCAGGGCTACTCGCGTCAATTCGGCCTGTCGCCGTGGAATAGACCAAATCAGCCTGATTCGCCGGTTTCGTGCTCTCTGCGGTAGTGCCAGTCAGTTGTTGTTGCCAATCGGCTAAGGAAATTTTTTTGCTCATCATAAAATGTCCTGAAAAGTTGGCCGTAGCTTACTTAGCACAAGCGTTGCTCGCAAGTTTTTCTGTGTCTCGCTTGGTTTTTTAATGTTATCTGGTAGAATATCGCCTTGATTTTAGAAATCTGGACGGCTAAAAATTGAGTATTCCAACCCAAATTAATCACTATTTACAGCTTAGTGGCCTTAAAGAGCAATTTTCTTTTTTTGATCAAGCCTTTACTGAAAAAACTACCGCCTATTATCAAGCGTTACAGCAACATATTGTCGACAGCAGCAATGCCAAAGTGCAATGGCAATACTCAGTACCTGAGTTAGGCGAGGGAGGGGCGTGTTCGTTATTTGGTGTGCTGGACAGTGAGCCATATGATTTAACCGCGATTTTGGGTGGTCAAACCCGCGCTAATCACCAAGCCTTAGCACGTTTAACGAAAATAACTGAATTTTATCAACAGCAGTCGGGTTTAGCATGGTTTGGTATTTATCAAGCGCGTGCTAATCTGAAGCAAGAGTTGGTGCTAGTAAAATTAAGCTACTTTGGCGCCGCCTCTCGGGCAGAGTTTCCGTTAAATACTGAGTTTGCCAAGATCAGTAATAACAGTACGGTGGGTTTAACTGGCCAAGCCCGTGTGATTAACGATGTCGCGGCCTATTTGCAACAAGGCGGTGAATATTACACCTGCGATCCGAAAGTTAAAGCCGAAGCTTGTTTGCCACTGTTTGCACAATCGGGCAAAATAGTGGGCATTATCGACGCTGAAGATTTGAAGCAGCAGGTGTTTACCGCAGAGGCATTGGCCCTGTTAGTGGCTGTGTGTCTGAGCATCCCCGAGTGTTTACCGGCAATCGCTTAGTGTTGCCTCCTTATAATCTTAAACCAGGTAGAACAATATGTTTTCTCAGTTAAAGCCTGTCGCTGTCGACCCCATATTGGGGCTGATGGCGGCTTATCGTGAAGATCCTAACCCTCTTAAAGTTGACCTTGGCGTAGGTGTTTATAAAGATGAGCAAGGCCACACCGCGGTTTTAAAATGCGTAAAAGAAGCCGAAGCGCTGCGTTTAAAGCATGAAGACAGCAAAACCTATGTGGGTATGGCCGGTGATCCGTCTTTTAATACGCACATTGAAAAGTTAGCCTTTGGTGCGACTCATACAGTGTTGCTGGCAAATCGCGTTGTTACGGCGCATACACCTGGCGGCACAGGGGCACTGCGTGTGGCGGCGGAGTTTATCAAGCGAGCGAATCCGGATGCGACGATTTGGGTGACCACCCCAACGTGGGCAAACCATATCTCGTTATTCCAAGCTGCGGGTTTAAAAGTTAAAGAATACGCTTATTACGATTACGACACCAAAGGTTTGCAGGTAGAGCAGATGTTTGCTGATTTAGAGCAAATTCCTGCCGGTGACGTTGTTTTAGTGCATGCCTGTTGTCATAACCCCAGTGGTATGGATCTGAATTTCGAACAATGGCAACGCTTTACCGCGATCGCGAAAGAGCGAGGTTTCACTCCTTTAGTTGATATGGCTTACCAAGGTTTTGGCGCCGGTTTAGATGAAGATGCCGCAGGTTTGCGCTATTTAGCTGAACAAGTGCCAGAAATGATCTTGTGTAGCTCTTGCTCGAAAAACTTTGGTTTATATCGCGAGCGAATTGGTGCTGTCAGTGTTGTTGCAAGCAACAGCAAAGAAACCGACGTTGTCCGCGCTAACTTACTCAGCGTCGTGCGCGGTATTTACTCAATGCCACCTACGCACGGTGCCATTATTGTTAGCCATATTTTAGATAGCGCCGAATTAACGGCACTGTGGCACGACGAATTAGCAGAAATGAGGAATCGTATTAATAGCTATCGCCAGCTGATCATCGACAAGTTTACTGCTGAAGGCATTACCCAAGATTTCAGCTTTATTGCTCGTCAGCATGGTATGTTCAGCTTTTTAGGCATTAACAAAGCGCAAATTGAACGGCTACGCAGCGAGTTCAGTATCTACATGGTCGGTTCTAGCCGCGTCAGTATTTCGGGTTTGAATCATGCCAATATCGACTATTTCGCCAAAGCCGTTGCAACGGTATTAAAAGGCTAAATACGCCCAGAGGGTATCCAGGCATCGAGTCTGGATACCTTTATTATGCTGCGCTGTGCGCTACTTTTCTCTTTCTCTTTCCTTAACCTTGCCTTTAGTTATCACACACTCAGCGATCAGGCGATAAGTATTCATTATCATAAAAAGTTCTGAGCCATTCTGGCCGATACACTGCCATTAGCGTAATGGCCATGCCATTGAGTAATGCTTCGCCAAACCAAATGAGCAGGGCCAATTGCGTGTAGTTGTGATAAATCGTATGCCAGTCATGTTGTTGCTGCAGATACAGCCAGCCAGAGGTGAGTACAATTTTTAGCACTATGCTCAGGGCGGCATTTAAAAAGCCCGCAATAAAGATATACACAAATAAATGGCGAGTCAGATAATGATATGACCAGCTAAATACCGCATAACTAAATAACGCAGGTAGAATAAAGGTAGTTAATGCAAAGGCGCCACCCTCAGCCAAGCTAACACTGTTAAAAAGCATTAATAAAGCTAAGGGCAGACAACTGATCCAAATGGCGATACGCCAGCCATGACACAATACCAGTGTGGTAATACCTAGAAAAAACAACTCTAAGCCCGGTACTATGCCGGCTTTTACAGACCAGAGTAGGGTTAAGGCGACTGCTGAGGCAAACACAAAATGCTGATAACCCGGTAATTGTAATAAGCGTGGCCACAACTCTTTTGGGTAACTCAGTGCGATGCAAAGGATAGCCAAACACCAGGCACTTATTTGCCAATAATTTATGATCATTATCATAGGCCCAAAGCTGAGGATGTGGCTAATTATACTGTGATCTAGCGCAGCATAAAAAGCTTCGCGTTAGTAACAAGGTGCATGTCTAAGCGGCTAAGAGCCTTAATAAGGGCTTGAGTAAAGCCTTAGCTGTTTTTCAATCGCCTTTTAATTAATGGGTTAGGCAGCATTGTTATACTGCGGTGTATTGTTCAGGCGTTTTTATTCTGTCAGCGATTTTGCCAGTTGCAGGTAAGTTGTTCCGTTGCGCTTAACACGCTCATAATCCATGTGTTCAGAGCCTAAATGCACTTCCTCTAATGCTGCTTTAATTTGTTCATTAGCGTTCGGTATTAGGGCAAGTGCATTTTCCAAAGTGTAGGTTAATTGATGGATCGCCGTCACGCTGGTTGGATTTAACTCACCGGCTAACAAGTTAGCTAACTCGGTATTTTTCTCTAACAACACCTTGCTAGCTTGCTGCACATCACTGATCGCTTTACCGCTGAAATGAGCAGGGCGATCTGAGGCTTGCACGAGTGTTGCGGGGAAGTAGCACAATGCAATGAAGCTAGAAATAACGAGGATTTTCATAATAAAGCCTTAGTTAATAATGATTCTCATTAAGCTATCAGATCAGTGCAACAAAGCAAGTCACTTTTGCTGATAACATAAAACGTTTTCTTATACGTTGCTCTGGTTAAAACGTATCAACAAAAACGCCTGCACAAGGCAGGCGTTTTAATAAGATTAACCTTTAACAGCGGTTAGATCCGCTTGTATTTAATCCGATGTGGCTCCAGTGCTGCCGCGCCATAAGTTTGTTTTAACCAGGCTTCGTAATCAGAGTAGTTACCTTCAAAGAAATTCACTTTACCTTCATCACGATAATCGAGGATATGCGTGGCAATACGGTCGAGGAACCAGCGGTCGTGCGAGATCACCATGGCACAACCAGGGAAATCTAAAATGGCGTTCTCGAGTGCACGTAGTGTTTCAACATCTAAGTCGTTGGTAGGTTCATCGAGTAACAACATATTGCCACCGGCTTTTAATAGCGCCGCCAGATGCACGCGGTTACGCTCACCCCCCGATAACTCGCCAATAAACTTCTGCTGGTCGTTACCTTTAAAGTTAAAACGGCCAACATAAGCGCGGCTTGGGATCTGGAAATTGCCAATTTGCAGCATATCTTGGCCGTTTGAGATTTCCTGCCACACCGTGTTTTTCGGGTTCATGCTATCGCGGAACTGATCAACACTTGCTACTTGCACCGTTTCGCCAAGTTCAATGCTGCCGTTATCGGCTTTTTCTGCGCCGGTGATCATTTTAAACAGTGTTGATTTACCCGCACCATTCGGGCCGATAATACCGACAATCGCCCCCTTAGGAATGCTAAAGCTCAGATCATCGATTAACACACGATCGCCAAAGGTTTTGCGCAGGTGTCCCACTTCGAGTACCTTATCGCCTAAACGTGGCCCAGGTGGAATAAACAGCTCATTAGTTTCATTACGCTTTTGAAAATCTTGGCTTTGCAATTCTTCAAAACGTGCCATCCGTGCTTTACTTTTTGCATGGCGGCCTTTCGGGTTAGTACGAACCCATTCTAATTCTTGTTTAATTGAGCGTTGGCGAGCACTTTCTGTTTTATCTTCTTGTGCTAGTCGGGCTTCTTTTTGTTCTAGCCAGCTAGAGTAATTCCCTTGCCACGGAATACCTTCACCCCGGTCTAGCTCTAAGATCCAACCGGCTACATTGTCTAGGAAATAACGGTCGTGGGTAATGGCCACCACAGTACCAGGATAATCGTGTAAAAAGCGTTCTAACCAAGCCACCGATTCAGCATCCAAGTGGTTAGTGGGTTCATCTAATAACAGCATATCGGGGCGTTCTAATACCAAGCGGCAAATCGCCACCCGGCGACGCTCCCCGCCCGACAGATGTTCAATTTTGGCATCCCAAGGCGGTAAGCGTAATGAATCTGCCGCACGCTCTAGCGTGTTATCTAAGTTATGACCATCTTTTGCTTGTATTAATGCTTCTAACTCGCCTTGCTCGCGCGCTAAGGCATCAAAATCAGCGTTTTCATCGGCATAAGCGGCATACACTTCATCTAGCCGAGTAAAGGCTTCTTTTACATCACTAACGGCTTCTTCAACAATCTGCCGTACTGTTTTGTTGTTATCCAATACCGGCTCTTGCGGTAAGTAACCGATTTTTGTGCCGGTTAATGCCCGTGCTTCGCCTTCAAACTCTTTGTCGATACCGGCCATAATGCGTAATAACGTCGATTTACCCGAGCCGTTTAAGCCAAGTACCCCAATCTTGGCGCCGGGGAAAAAAGATAAAGAGATGTCTTTTAAGATGGTGCGTTTCGGGGGAACCACTTTCGAAACCCGATACATTGAATAAATAAATTGTGCCATTACTAAGTTTCCGTCCGTTAAGGGCTGTCACAGTGAAGCAAATTGTACGTTATTTTCACCAGTGGTGGAAAGTGAATGGCGATGCTTTAGAATAATGTTGGCTTTTGTGGGCGGATCTCTGTTTTAATACACACCATTAGAGAATTTTTAGTAGGTTAATTATGTCTGAATTTGCACACGATCCAAGCTTTCAACGTTTTATCGAAGAAGCTAAAACCCATGGCGTAGTCTGGACTCTCGCTGATGGTGAAGACTTATTAGTGGTTGAATCGGTAGAATTTGAAGAAACAGATGTAATGCCCTTTTGGTCAAGCAAAGCGGATGCGCAAGCGCACTGCTCAGAAGAATGGTCAAGTTATAAACCTGAGCCAATCCCACTCGATGTATTCTGTGACGGCTGGTTAAAAGAGATGTACGATGACGGCGTATTAATCGGCACTAACTGGGATGAATCACTCAATGGTCCTGAAGTAGAGCCGCGTGAATTGCTAGAAGCGCTGGCGCTTGTACAGTAATTAAACACCGTGCTACACCCTAAGCCCAGCCTTTGCTGGGCTTTCGTCGTTTAAGGGTGTAAAATAATAATATTATGATCTGGTCGCTAAACTGCTTTTCTTTGCAGTGCGTATAACAGATATTGCAAATCAGTATTTGGAAAAACTATGTTATCAGAAGCAGCAATGTTAGTTCGTAGTGCACTTGAGACGCGTGGTCTTGAGACTCCTATGCGTGATAACGGCTTGTCCCGCGATGAGAAATACGAAAAGATTAACCAGTTACTCACTGAGGTTGTCAGCACCTTGGGGCTTGATCTCACCGATGACAGTTTAAGAGAAACGCCACATCGCATTGCTAAAATGTATGTTGACGAGGTTTTTGGTGGTTTGGATTATCAAAACTTTCCGAAGATGGCGCTGATAGAAAACAAAATGCAAGTTAACGAGATGGTCAAAGTGAAAGACATCAGCTTTACCAGTACTTGCGAGCATCACTTCGTCACCATCGATGGCAGCGCTACGGTGGCTTACATCCCTAAAGATAATATCATTGGCTTATCTAAGATTAATCGCATAGTGCGTTTCTTTGCACAGCGTCCTCAGGTGCAAGAACGCTTAACCCAGCAAATCTTAGTGGCGTTACAAGCCTTACTTGAAACAGACAACGTTGCAGTGACCATGGATGCGGTACATTACTGCGTGAAATCGCGTGGTGTGATGGATGTTAATTCTAAAACGCAGACTACGGCACTGGGCGGTATTTTCAAAGATGACGCTCGCACCCGAGCGGAGTTTTTAGCTCGCTAACCGCCGTTAGTTGCGGGATACCACGGGGCTAATTGCTCATTGCTTTAAACAATTAGCCCCATGCAGTTCTAAAAAGCTCGTGGCATTTTCAGCACTCAAAGGTTTGCTGTAGTAGTAACCCTGAATTTCATGACAGTGCATGTTTTCTAGTAACTTCAGCTGCTCTACTGTTTCAACCCCTTCAGCAATAGTAATTAAATCCATACTCTTAGCAATATTAATGATCGCACTGACAATCGCTTTATCGTCTTTATCATTTAGAATATCTTGAATAAAAGATTGGTCTATTTTTAGTTTTGTTAGGGCAAAACGCTTTAAATAACTTAATGATGAATAACCCGTACCAAAATCATCGACTGCAATTTTAAAACCGAGCTCATTAAACTGTTTAATTAAAATAGCGCTTTGCTCTGGGTCATCCATCATGGCACTTTCGGTTATTTCTAGCTCAAGACTACTGGCTGAAACATTATGCTGCTTAAGTAACTGCTTGATTAAGTCTAATAAATTGGGTTGCCGAAATTGGATCGGTGATAAGTTAATGGCCAAAGTGAAATCCTGATACCCGTTACTTTGCCACACCGCTAATTGCCTAAAGGCCTCGGATAATACCCAGGTACCTATCGGTACGATAATGCCAGAGCGCTCCGCTAGCGGAATAAACTCGGCGGGAGATACGAAACCTAGCTCACTGTTATACCAGCGAAGTAGTGCTTCAAAGCCAATGATTTTTTGCGTTGCGATACAATATTGTGGTTGGTAAACCAGATTTAACTCTTCCCGAGCTATGGCATGGCGTAATGCATTTTCTAAAATCAAATGTCGCGAATGGTAAGTTTGCATACTGGCAGTGAAGAAACAGAACGTATTACGACCTAATTCTTTGGCTTGATACATCGCCATATCCGCATGACGATATAAATCATGAAAAGTTTTACCATCGGTGGGATAAATAGCGATGCCAATTGAGCCTGATAACGTTAATTCGTGACCGGCTGCTAAACAGGGCTCTAATAATAATGGCAATATTTGCTCAGCTAAACTTGCTGCCGCCTTGGCACCGGTGTTTTTGCGGATAATCACAAACTCGTCACTACTCAAGCGGCTAAGGGTATCTTCTGCTCGGCATACTGAATCTAGCCGTTTAGCCATTTGCACCAACACTTCGTCACCAATTTGATGCCCCAGTGAATCATTGATCTGCTTGAAGCGATCAAGATCAATCACCAGCATGGCAAGTGCTTGCTGGTACTGCTCGCTGATCTGGATCGCTTGCTCGGTACGATCATGCAATAAAACGCGGTTAGGCAGTGAAGTTAGCGGATCAAACTCTGCTAAAAAACGAATTTGTGCTTCGTCTTCTTTATATTGGCTTATGTCGCTGAATAAGCCAACAAAGTAAAAGTCACCGGGTTCTATTCCATCAATTTTACTAATTGAGAGCCACTGCGGATAGATACTGCCATCTTTACGTCGGTTCCATATTTCGCCCTTCCAGCTACCGGTATTATCAATTTCTTGCCACATTGCGCGGTAAAACTTTTTATCATGACGACCCGAAGCCAATATATTCGGTTTTTTACCCAGCACATCCTGTTCATCGAAACCACTGATTTGACTGAATGCTTGGTTAATTTGGACGATCTTCTGCTCAGCATTGGTGACGATTAAGCCCTCTGAGCTTTGCTGGTAAAGCCGAGCCAATAATTGCAATTTAAGCTCATTTTCTTTGCGTTGGGTAATATCTAAATGAATACCGACGGTGAGTTTATGTTCTGAGCTGACAATGGTTCGGCCACGCGAAAGGATCCATACCCAATGACCATCTTTATGGCGCATCCTAAATTGATTTTCGTATAATTTATCGTCTGTTTTATTAATGTAATCGTCGAAATAGGCCGTAACACTGGCCATATCATGTGGATGTAAGGCTTTAACCCACAGATCATCTATCGTACCTTCTTGAGCGCTGGCAATACTGTTGCGATAACCCAGCATAGCAAAATGCTCTGCGCTGTAGGTCATTAAGCCAGTATGATGATCATATTCCCAGCTGGCAGCATTGCTGGCAGCGATAAATGATTGGTTGCGTTGTAGTTGAGTTTCTAAATCTTTGGTTTTTGCCGCAACGAGCTGTGCGAGTTGGCTTTTGCTGCGAAGTGTGTTTAATAACAAAAAACTTAATAATCCCAGCATAATGGTAAACAAAGTCGCAAGAAACAATTGGTAATAATACAGTTGAGGCTGACGCCAATCGGTTTTAGGATAAAGTTGCAAAGACCAGTCAGTGTTAGCCGGAAATATATCGCTGGCAACAAAATCATTTCGTGGCGTGGTAATACTACCAAACAGTATAGGTTTATCTTGTGGGATATCACTCTCAAAAAATATTATATAATCAATTCCTTGCTCAGGTAGTGCTTGTAAGTTAAGCAAGCTGGGTAACTTTTCTATATGCAGCGTAATGTTCACAAAACCCCAGAAACGACTTTGACTGCCATCCATTAAATATATGGGCAGACGACCCACTAGGCCTGTACCTCCTTGAATTAACTCATAAGGCCCGGTTAACTGCACCTTGGTGCTGTTAATGGCCTTTCGTGCATCAGCGCCTTGTTCTGGATTAGTCAGAATATTGTAATCAAGTAAATTTATGCCTGTATCTTCAGGATAAATGGCTTTAATAATGCCTTCTGGGGCGAGTGACACGAGGGTAATGTAGGGATAATACGACGAGATTAACTTAGCGAAATGTTCAAAGCCGTCTATGGCCCCTTGCTGTTGTTTTACCCAGGCCGAAATGGCGTAACTAAGAGACGATGCCTGCAATAATTCGCGTTCAATTTTACCGGCATAAACTTGTGCTTGCTCTTTAAGTATTAACTGTTGTTGCTGTAAACGCTGTGTTTTAAGTTCCTCAACCAAATTAAAGCTGAAAAAGCCGCTAAGGGCAGTAATTATTATGGTGATAAGTAAGATGATCTTACTGACTTTATTAAACAGCACGCGATGTGGAGCCTTTAACAAGTTAATTAAGAGATAGTGTTTTAAATCTTAGCATAGCACTGATTAGGCTCACAGTAGCTTTGAAGAAAAATTCTTAAATAGAGCAATAAGTTGCAGTGCTGTTAAGAATGATTATTTTAAATGAGCACACAACGTTAGTTTGTTTAATTTGTAGTATTAATGCATTTAACAATAACTCGCTGCCTGTGAAACTAGCGTTCAACAAAATAAACTGCTTTTCGTCTGGTGGCGTATAGTCATTACCTAAGATCGATCTTAGCGGTAAATACTTGGAGAAAGTAAAAATGAAAAAAACACTTAACCTTGCGGCCGTGCTAGCACTGACCTTTTCGGTATCGAGCTTAGCCGCACAGTGCGGTAATATTCTCGGCCATTCAGTGCAGCAACTCAAAACCCGTGAAAGTGTCGATTTATGTGATGAATTCAAGGGTAAAACATTAATTGTGGTGAATACTGCCAGTAAGTGTGGCTTTACTCCGCAGTTTGAAGCCTTAGAAACGCTTTACCAAAACTACAAAGATCAAGGTTTAGTGGTATTAGGTTTCCCATCAAATGATTTTCGGCAAGAACACAGTGATGAAGAAAAAACAGCTGAGGTGTGTTATTTAACGTACGGTGTTGAGTTTCCAATGTTTTCAACTAGCAGTGTGCGCGGGGATAACGCTAACCCGGTATTCAAAGCCTTAATTGCAAAAACCGGTGAAAGCCCGTCTTGGAATTTCAATAAATATATTGTCAGTAAAGACGAGCAACAAGTGGTGCATTTTGGTAGCCGAACCAGCCCTGATGATCCAAAGTTTATTGCTGAGCTTGAAAAACTGCTAGCTGCAAAGTAATTACTGACTTTGCTCAAAAGCGCTATCAATCGCGGTGGCGTGGTCGGTTGCTGCTGTTCTTGCTAGCTCATCACAGCGTTCATTTTCAGGGTGGCCGCTGTGGCCTTTTACCCAATGCCAAGCAATCTGATGTTTGCTGCAAGCGGCATCTAAACGTTGCCATAAATCTTGATTTTTAACCGGCTGTTTTTGACTGGTTTTCCAGTTATTACGTTTCCAGCCCGCTAACCACTGCATGATACCCAAGCGCACGTATTGGCTGTCGGTGGTCAAATCAACCTGGCAGGGGCTGGTCAGTGATTCTAAACTGACAATAGCCGCGAGCAATTCCATTCGATTATTGGTGGTTAGCCGAAAGCCGCCACTCAGTTCCTTACGATGTTGCTTGTAAAGCAAGACACTGCCATAGCCGCCAGGACCAGGGTTACCCAAGCAAGATCCATCGGTATAGATCGTAACAGTTTTCTGCATAAAGTCTTTCCTCAAAGCAAAACGGCGTATAATCTACCCTAATAGTAGGCAACAGCGAAAGCAGCAATGTTAAAACGTCAAATTATCTTAGATACCGAAACCACCGGCATTAACCCAAAAGATGGCCATCGTATTATCGAAATTGGCTGTGTTGAGCTGCTAAATCGGCGTTTTACCGGCAACAATTATCATGTTTATATTAATCCAGAGCGGGAAATTGAAGCTGAAGCCATTGCGGTGCACGGTATAACTAACCAACGTTTGCAACACGAACCCAAGTTTCGAGATATTGCACAGGGTTTTTTCGAGTACATTAAGGGGGCCGAATTAGTCATTCACAACGCCGCTTTCGACGTCGGTTTCATTGATCATGAATTTGCCCTGTTGCAGCCAAAACTCCCACCAGTGGCGGAGTATTGCGGCATTGTTGATACGCTTAAATTAGCGCGAGATTTGCATCCGGGCCAAAAAAATAACCTCGATGCACTGTGCCGCCGTTATGACATCAATAATAGCCATCGTACTTTGCACGGCGCCTTATTAGATGCCGAAATTTTGGCTGATGTTTATTTATTAATGACCGGCGGGCAGGTCAGCTTAAACTTAGCGGCGGAAGACGCGAACAATCAACAGGATCAACAGGGGCCCTTGGTTATCCAGCGCAGTGGTAAGTTAAAAGTGATTAAAGCCAGCAGCCAAGAATTAACTGCCCATCAAAATCGTTTAGATTTAGTGCAAAAGAAAGGGGGCAGCTGTTTATGGCGAGATTAATGCTACTGTGTTTTATGCTGTGTAATGTGTTTGTGCTGACCGTTGCTGCACAACAAGACTCGACGCTACCTGTTGCAACGCCAGAGTCGGCCTCAGCGCAAACACCCGAGCCATTAATGCGCATGTTGGCAGACTTGCCACTGCGCAATCAAATTCCCTTGTTAGATAATCGGTTTCGAATCGATGACGGTATTGAATCTATCACCTTGGTATTTTTTCGCCGACCGGGTTCGGCTTCTATCGTATTAGTGCGTCCCGATGGCAGTAAGGTGTTTTATAACACGGCCAAGCAACACAACATTCGTTGGTTTGATGGCCCTTCCTACGATTTAATTGAAATTACTCAGCCGATGCCAGGGCCTTGGCAGGCCGTCGGACGCGTTTTACCTGAAAGTAAGATTTTGGTGCTGACCGATGTGGAATTAGATGTTGATCCTTTACCTAAACCGATGGTGGTGGGGGAAACATTTAAATTAACGGCGCGGATGCTGCAAGATGGCAAAGCGATTAATGCGCGAGAATTTAAAGACATCTTGTCGTTACAAGTGGTTTTTACCAGTACCAATGATAAAAGTTACGAGAACTTCGGCCGAGGCATGGTGGAAGTGGCCAACTTTCGTGATGATGGCCGTGGTTATGACATCAGTGCGCGCGACGGTATTTTTACCGGTGAGTTAAATTTGGTGTTTGGCCAAGGCGAGTGGATCCCGCGTTTTATTGTGCGTACGCCTTTGTACACTCGCGAAGTTGAACAAAGCGCCGTTATTATTGAACCTTCGCCTATTACGCTTAACGTACAGATGGCAACTAAAGCGGAGCAAAGCCATATTATTATGTTGGATGCCAATAGTGAGCTGGTAGACGTCGACTCTTTGCTGTTCCAAGGGCAAATTCAATATCCAGATGGCGATATGCAATCATTCTCTTTAGTCGAGCCTACCGCAACTAAGCAACTGCAGGTCGATAACCGTGGGCATGGTAGTTATATTTTGAATATGGCCGTTTTTGGCCAAATGCGCGATGGTCGAGAGTTTGTATTAAATTTACCTGAAGAACGTTTTCTAGTAGCCATGTTGGCGCAGGAAGCGCCTGACTTAGGGCCCTCCGACAGCGCAACCGAAGCCGCTGTTGAGGTGGCAGAGCCGGTTGCCACAGAAGTACCTTGGCTTTGGATCATCCTGATTAATTTATTTATTTTAGCGTTAGGCGCAGTAGCCATTTGGTTTGTGTTATCTGGCAAGCAGTTCAGCCGTTTGATGTTTTGGCGCAAAAAAACCGAGCTTGCTGCTACCGCCGAGGTAAATAAGACGGCCTCAGCGGCGAAAGTGGACAGCACAGCGAACAAGAAACCAGCAAAAAAGAAAGATGGAGAAGATATATTGGATCTTTCTATGCCAGATGGCTAAGGAATAGGCAAAAGCGGCAAAAAAGAAGTTGACTGAGTTTGGGGTAATCCGTATCATTCCCGCCGCACCAGACGATACCCAAATGAAATCGTTTGATGCTGGCGCGGAGCGGTAGTTCAGTCGGTTAGAATACCGGCCTGTCACGCCGGGGGTCGCGGGTTCGAGTCCCGTCCGCTCCGCCAACAATTTTGATGCTTTCCGGAGCGGTAGTTCAGTCGGTTAGAATACCGGCCTGTCACGCCGGGGGTCGCGGGTTCGAGTCCCGTCCGCTCCGCCACTAGCATCAAAAAAGCTTCCTGATCCGGAGCGGTAGTTCAGTCGGTTAGAATACCGGCCTGTCACGCCGGGGGTCGCGGGTTCGAGTCCCGTCCGCTCCGCCATTTCAGTTAGTGTGCCATTGAGCGTAAGCTCACTCCAGTGCGGAGCGGTAGTTCAGTCGGTTAGAATACCGGCCTGTCACGCCGGGGGTCGCGGGTTCGAGTCCCGTCCGCTCCGCCATTTTCATCTAAATCAGCCAGCTAATGCTGGTTTTTTTGTGCCTGCAAATAAGTGAGCGGTAGTTCAGTCGGTTGCTGTTATAAAATCTAGCCGGCCTGTCACGCCGGGGGTCGCGGGTTCGAGTCCCGTCCGCTCCGCCATTTTATGGTTTAAGCTCTGAAAACATTAGCCAGCAATTTGCTGGTTTTTTTGTGTCTGTAGGTTTGTGTTAGCGGTAGTTCTGTCGGTTACTGTTATAAAAATCTAGCCGGCCCGTCACGCCGGGGGTCGCGGGTTCGAGTCCCGTCCGCTCCGCCATTTTATGGTTTAAGCTCTGAAAACATTAGCCAGCAATTTGCTGGTTTTTTTGTGTCTGTAGGTTTGTGTTAGCGGTAGTTCAGTCGGTTACTGTTATAAAAATCTAGCCGGCCTGTCACGCCGGGGGGCGCGGGTTCGAGTCCCGTCCGCTCCGCCATTTTTATCTAAATCAGCCAGCTAATGCTGGTTTTTTTGTGCCTGCAAATAAGTGAGCGGTAGTTCAGTCGGTTACTGTTATAAAAGCAAGCTTCGGGGTCATATACCAAGACCCCCAAGACCCTTAACGTTTTCGCCGTGGGCGAGATACTTTCTTTTGCGCCGCCAAAAGTAAGTATTTTAAAGAAAATGCTTTTGACTATTAAAGTTAAAGATCAGCAATGCAATGGCTAGCCCCTTTGTTTGAACATTGTGCTGTAAAAGATTGAACGAGTTGTTCCGATAAGTTGAAACGGCTGGACACTTTGCGTGGTTTTTGACATCAGGCGGCGAGGCGTGTGTTCGGGTTATCAGTACTTCACCAATTTCTGGTTTGAATCATCAGGCAGCAGTCACCAGCATCATGCTGCTTGGTTGTGTCTGGAATTGAGCCTTGTCGCAATGACAGTGCGGTGTTCGGTTTTGCAGGTGGAGTTATGTAGAATGGTGCCAGATAACCGGCTCTTGCGCGTTATGGGCGGCTTGGAGAAGCTCTAACAGTGGAAAGGCGCGAGTTGATGCGCTTGGCAAGGGTTCTTCTTGTAGTTCAGCAGGTAATTCAGCTAATTCATGCTGCATGTCATCTTGCTGTTGTTGGACTTCATCAGCAAGGCGGCTACGTTGTTGCAATAGCGCGATGGCCGTTGCCACGTCTTCAGCAGGGATAATACCGGTAGATTTCTTAATAGTCTGCGCTGAATCGGCCATATAGGTTTGCGTGTTACAGTTCATCATTTGCAACATCTGTTCACCGGACTGTTGTAAATAAGATAGCGCACTCCAACTGGGTGTCGTGAAGGTAATCATCTTTAAATCCTCTATTTTAATCTGTGGAGTGGTCGTGCTATCGGCCAGTGCTCACTGTATTGTGATTAACGCTAAGATGGAACGCATAGGGTTAGACTCGCCTTTAAGTATGGTTCAGATAAGCATAGATAGCGAATTAACGCTGTGTAGGGTATTGGCATCAGCGAATACGTATCCGCCGTGAGTGACGCACGAGTGGTACTGAACCAATAGCCTGCTATTAAGCAATCCAACGCGACTAGGTTTGTCTTTACTCGTGCTGAGACAATTTGTGATTTGCTTTTTGTTGATACATGGCTACGTCGGCTTGGTGAAGCAATGACTCAAGATCCTGTGCGTCGCTGGGGAAAAAGGCGGTGCCGAGGCTTAGCTCAAATGCAACTGACTGACCATTGGCGAAAAAAGTCGCGCGTTCAAAGCTGGTCATAATTTTTTGCAGGATAGGCTGAATATCTTGCTGCTTGCTAATGCGTGGCATAATCACTAAAAATTCATCGCCTGATAAGCGGCAAGCAACATCAGAACTGCGTAAATTAATTTGGAGTAGCCTGGCAACTTCTTGTAAAAATTGATCGCCAACCGCATGCCCAAAGCGATCATTGATCAGTTTGAATTTATCTAAGTCTAAGCTAATGATACAAAATTCAGCTCGGGAGTTAATGAGCGTCTCTAACCATTTCATCGCGAAACGCCGGTTGGGTAATAAGGTTAAAGGATCTTGCAGCGAGTTAATTCGTGCTAAATGGTAACTATAAAATAAGCTTATAAAAACCAGCAGTAATAACAAACTAAAACCGTACCCAATTACACGAATATATGACGACGCTAATGCAGGGCCGTTGTAAGATGTTCCGGGTAATTCGGCAATCGCTATCAACCAGCTGCCGTTGATCAACCGGATCGTTTCGCTGCTAAAAGCCTCTGCAAACACGCTTTCATCACCGAAAAACACCTCGCCCTTAGCACCTAAACCATCTTTACCTCGGATCGCCAGTCGAGATTGTGCAGCAAGCTCATTCACACCGGCTAACTTGAACAGTTTGTCTATTTCGATGACCGCGCTACAGGTACCCCAATACCGCTGATTAAACGGCGGATCGGTGAAGATAGGCATCCGTGCAATAATGGCCTGGCTGCCTTGAATTAATGTTAGTGGCCCGGCAATAAAAACCTCTTGTCGCTGCTTAGCTAATTCGACAGTGTGGAGTTGTTCGGGTGACTGGCGGTAATCAAAGCCTAGAACACTTTCATTACCTGTTAAGGGATAGACAAAGCGGATCACGTTATCCGGAGCTAAAGCGATATTGCGCAGACTACTGGACTTTAAATATAAGGCTTCAGCCATGCGCGTCCATTGTTCGTTATCAGATTGCGGATTAACCGAAATCAGTGTGGCTAAACTATCGGCTAAAAAAATATTGGAATTTAATTCAGACTCAATATTGGCACGAACCGAGGATAACTGCTGACTGAGGCGTTCATGCTGATGAATTTGCATCAGTTCAGCGTAATTACGGTGATAATACTCGACTAGCAATACCGCGCTGGCCATAAACGCGGCTAATGCGCAAAGTAATAGCGATTTTTTATGACGATTCGCCCTGCCGAACACTTGTTTCATACAGGCAACTTTATCATGTTAAACAGCGGCATAAACATCTTAGCTAGCGGCGTATTCAATAGCTGGCCTTACGCGCAAAACGCCCGAGTTGTTGCTCTGTGGTGGCAGTACCCTCTAACAAGCTTTTGGCGGCATCGTCAATGGAAGCCATTTGTTGATAAGCTTGATTGGTGATCTGCTGGATCGCACTTAAATGCTCATGGGTTTGTTGATATTTTTCTTCAAGATTAGATACGCTGCCGGTGATGGTTTTCATACCACCCTGAGCCGTTAGCAATTCTTGCTGCAATAAAGCAAATTCTTGATTCGTTTCATTAATCTGATTTTGTGCATCTTGTGCTTGTTGATTTAAGCTAATGGATTCTTCTTTTGTTTCTTTTACCAAGCGCTCCATATCATTCAAAAAACCTGAAATCTGCTTTGTTGCCTCATTCACTTTGGCTGCCAGTGTTCGCACTTCGTCGGCAACAACGGCAAAACCACGACCCGCATCGCCCGCTCGCGCCGCTTCGATAGCGGCGTTTAAAGCCAGTAAATTGGTTTGATCCGAGAAGCCTTCAACCATAACTAAAATCTGTCGGACATTTTCTGAGTTTTTTTGTAAACCATTAATAGTGGCGGCAAAAGAGTCAAGCAGTCGAGCAATCGCCGCCAGTTGTTGATTAAGTTGCTGCATTTGCGTGCTGGCAACTTGAGCTTTACTTACCGCAAGTTGTGTTACTTCGCCCATTTGATCGCTGCTTTGGACGATGTTCGTTAAATAGTCGATAACTTGTTCACTCTCTCGGCGAATTAAGGTATTGCGTTGCTCGGTTTCTTGTAGGTTTTTGCGGGTACTTTTTACCGCAATAGACACCTGCTCATTGATCTGATGTGTATTGCGCGCCTGTTGATGCACATTGCCAAGCACGTCGCTAAGTTGGCTAACGAATTGGTTAAATTCATCCGATAACGTGCGAAACTCATCAAAGGTGAAGGCGGGTAAACGTTGGCTAAGATCCGCGCCAGAGCGATTACTGTCGTGTAAATTTTTGACTAAAGCCTGCACCGGGCGAACAATTAAATGCCACAAATAGAAGATAGTAAAACTATAAGCGGCGCTGCCAACAACGAGCAACAGCCACCAAAGTTGTTTGTTACCGGTGGAAGGGTAAGCAAGATACATCGCCAGCGCAAAGAACAGGGCAATAAACAGCACATTACCCACTATCTTTCGGGTTAAGGTAAAAAAGAATCGCTGCTCGATCAGATGGTAAAGTGTCATAACCCGCTCCAGTAAAGATGCTGGCTTAGCCCAGCATGGGTATTGTGTAACAGTGCAGAACGTGAAAGGCAAAGGCGGTAGGTTTGCGCTGTTATCAATGTAAAACAATAACCTAGTTTATGGTATGTGCCAATCTTTAAGCATAGCACTGACCTTATCTCTCACCCCTAACCCGATAACCGGAAGCATCAGTTCGTTGCGTTACTGTGCCTTTGTGCATGCTATAGCGTGCGAATTATGCAAAGCACTTAAGTGGTAACATCATGCTAAGGAATTAAGGCTTTAGCAAAAAACACGCTTAGGCCATTGCGGCGTAAAAACGTTGTGCCATTTGCGTGGCTTATGATTTAGGGCATAAAATATTTTTAACAAGAAGGAAGTTTACTCTTTTCATGCTTTGTCGCGGAGTATTTTTTTGCAGGTTTTTTGCGCTAGATCTTAACCATGCGTAAAAAACTCGTGGTTAAGATCAGCGTTAAAGAGGAAATAGATTTAGTTAAATTTAATTTTGCGAGTGAGCCACCATCCGAACACCATGCTGAGCACAAAACCGATGGTACCCGAGCTACCTGAGGTTAAAGCGGCAATAGCAGGGCCAGGGCAATAACCTAATAGGCCCCAACCGACACCGAAAATCAGTGCCCCTAACAATAATTGGCGATCTACTTTGGTGCTCTTAGGAAGATAAAAAGCCTTTTCTAAAAAAGGGGCCGCTCTTTTTTGGCTAAAGTAAAAACCAGTAGAATAAACCACTAAAGCCGCGCCCATGACTAACGCTAAGCTTGGGTCCCAGTTATCCAGTACATTGAGAAAACCAAGTACTTTTGCGGGATCGATCATCATTGAAATAGTGATACCCGCAGATAACAATAAGCCGGATAAAAATGCTACTAATGCTTTCATATTTTCTCCTGCTTAAAATAAGCTTGCAACCAGCACACCTGCTGCCATAAAGACTAAGGTAGCGCTAATCGATCGCGGTGATAGTCTACCGATACCACAAACACCATGACCTGAGGTACAGCCGCTGCCCCAGCCCGTGCCTAACCCCACCAATAAACCGGCAATTAAGGTTTTAGTGTTTAAGTCAGGCGTAGTAAAGGTGAGATCTTGCATAAAAAAGCTTAACAGTAGTGGTGCAACTAAAAGGCCAGCCACAAACGCAAACCGCCAGCCTCGACCATCACGTTCAAAAATAAGCTGGCTGGCTATACCAGAGATACCCGCTATACGTCCTAACATGGTCATCATTAACAATGCACCAAAGCCAATTAAACTGCCGCCAATGAGCGCAGATATCGGGGTGAAATTTTCCATTACGACTCCTTATTGCGTCACGGGTAAGCCGGCTTCTTGCCAGGCAACCATGCCACCCGCGACCGAATAGACATCAGTAAAGCCCATGTTCTGCAACGATTCCGCGGCTAAAGCCGAGCGAGCACCTGAACGGCAAATCAAATACAACGGCTCTTGTGCTAATTGCGCTAAGGCTAACTCTGCGGCACAACCTGACGCAGCGACGGCGGGGTGGTTGGCCAATTGCATTTCTAATACACCGCGTGGATAGTTAACGGCGCTGCTGATGTGTGCTTGAGCAAATTCGGCAGGCTCACGTACATCAATAATACGAGTTGATGGCTGTTTTTCTCGCTGCGCCGCCAGTTGCTGAATATCGACTTCTTTGATACGTTCTTTTGCTTCGGCCACTAATTGTTGTGCTGTTTTCATTATAAATCCTCCAAAAACAGTTTATAAAACAGATTGATAAATCACGACACCCGCCATGATCGCCAAGAATACAGCAAAGCCTTTTTGTAAGATCGCTTTCGGTAATCTGCGATTGAGCCAACCGCCAACATAACTTCCCAAAATACCGGCCACAACCATGATAGTGATGGCGTGCCAGTCAAATACCAAGCCTTGCGCATGAAACACACTGTAGTATTTTGCAAAACCGACCAACGATTTTAACGCAATGATCATTAAGCTGGTTGCTACGCCGATATGTAGGGGTAACCCGGCCAATAATACTAATGCGGGGACGATTAAGAAGCCCCCTCCAACCCCCACAAAACCGGTGATCGCACCAACCACTAAACCATCGGCAATGACCTTAATATGATGAAACGTTTTGGGTTGATCAATGATCGTGACTTTACTGCGCCACATCATTATTGCCGCAACCACCATTAATGACGCGAAGACTAATAACTGCCAGCGGCTATCCACTAAGGTGCCTAGCCAAGCGCCACCATAAGTCCCTAACATACCGGGTACACCGAACCATAAAACATGGCGCCAACTGATTAAACGGCGAAACATATTGTGGATTGAACCAAACAAGCTGATCAGCGCTACTATTAATAGCGACGATGCGATGGCCAATGAGGCGGGCATGCCAACCAAATACAACAACACCGGTACGGTCAGGATCGATCCACCTGAGCCGAACAGCCCCAAGCTAAGCCCGATGATTAAGGCACCCATTAATACCAACATCGCCACTCCTATATTCTTTTATGGAATATGTATATAACAGAATTGCATTCTATGGGCTTTTTCGTTAAGCTGCAATCAAAATTTAGCATTAACTAAAGTAAGGGCTGAAAGATGAGTAACCTGGATGAACTGCATATTGAAATGTTCTTTGACAATGATAGCGCAACTTGCAGTTATGTGGTTGTCGATAAAGCAACGGCAAAAGCGGCAGTGATTGATCCAGTATTAGATTACGATGCTGCTGCAGGGCAGGTTAGCACGAAGGCAGCGGATAACATTTTAGCGTACTTAGCTGAGCAAGGCTGGCAGTTACAGTGGATTTTAGAAACCCACGCTCATGCTGATCATCTTTCTGCCGCGCATTATCTAAAGCAAAAAACAGCAGCACCCATTGCGATTGGTGAGGGGATCCGTAAGGTTCAGCAAACGTTCAAAATGGTTTTTAATATCGCTGATGCAGAATTAATGGGTACGGGTGATTATTTTGATAAGTTATTTGCGGATGGTGAAACGTTTAACATCGGCTCGGTTACCGCGACGGTGATGAATACACCGGGTCATACCAACGACAGTGTCAGTTATTTAATTGCTGGCAATGTGTTTGTAGGTGATTCACTGTTTATGCCTGATGGCGGTACGGCACGTTGTGATTTTCCGGGTGGTGATGCTCATATCTTGTTCCGTTCTATCCAGCGTTTATATCAGTTGCCAGCAGAAACGGTTGTTTATGTTTGCCATGATTATCAACCGAATGGTCGTGAATTACGTTTTAAAACGACGGTGGCCGAACAAAAACAGCAAAATATCCATGTGAAAGCTGACACCGTTGAAGCAGATTTTGTGCAAAAACGTGAAACACGCGATAAAACCTTAGCTGTACCGCGACTGATCTATCCTTCGGTACAGGTGAATATTCGCGCTGGGCAACTGCCTCAAGCCGAAAGTAATGGTGTGAGTTACGTTAAAATACCTTTAAAACAAGTATAACAACTACGTGATGATGCGAGCCTAGGGTATTTCACGCGCTAAGCTCGCCAAGCGATAATAAAACAGCAGCCCGCCATGAGTCGAAACTGCTGTTGTAGGTGTTATTTAAGCAAACCCGTAAATTGACTGACTAATTGGTCTAAATCTAACAGCTGCTTTTCACCCGTGCGGCGATTTTTGTATTCGGCCTGACGGTTATCGAGGTTACGCTCGCCAATCACGATGCTGTGAGGCACACCAATCAGTTCCATGTCAGCGAACATCACACCCGGGCGCTCTTTACGATCATCAAAGAGTACGTCAATACCCGCAGCTTTAAGTTGTTGATACATCAGCTCAGTGGCTTCAGCTACACGCACTGACTTGTGCATATTCATTGGGATCAACGCCACTTGGAAGGGCGCTATTGCGTCAGGCCAAATAATACCGTATTCGTCGTGGTTCTGTTCAATCGCGGCGGCAACAATGCGTGACACACCCACACCATAACAGCCCATGGTCATAATTTGGTGTTTACCTTCTTCATTCAATACACCGGCTTTAAGCGCTTGAGAGTATTTATCGCCCAATTGGAAGATATGACCCACTTCAATACCACGCTTAATCACTAAGTGACCAAAACCACAAGGGCTTGGATCGCCTTCAACGATATTGCGAAGATCGGCAACCTGGTAATCAGTGATGTCGCGATCCCAATTGACGCCGGTTAAATGGTAGCCGTCTTTATTGGCACCCACAACAAAATCAGCAAGGTGTGCGGCGCTGCGGTCCACAATCACCGGGATGGTTAACCCCACAGGACCTACTGAGCCAGGTGCTGCGTTAACCAGTTGACGAATTTGCTGTTCGTTAGCAAATTGCAGGGGTACGGCAACTTGTGGTAATTTCTCCGCTTTAACTTCATTCAGCTCATGATCGCCGCGAACCACTAATGCAACTAGGGATGCCGGTGCATCATCTTTGGCAACGCCAACAACGAATAAGGTTTTCGCAATTTGCTGTTCGCTGATGTTTAATAACTCTGCTACGGCAGCAACAGTGCCGACATTTGGTGTGGCAACTTCTTGCATGCTTTGCGTTGCGGCTGGGCGTTCACCCGCCGGCGCTTTTGCTTCGGCCATTTCGATATTCGCGGCATAATCGCTGGTATCAGAGAAGGCAATGGCATCTTCGCCGGAAGAGGCCAGCACATGAAACTCGTGCGAGACACTACCGCCAATCGCGCCGGTGTCGGCAAGCACAGGCCGATAGTCTAAACCAAGACGATTAAAGATATTGCAGTAAGCGCGGTACATGGCATCGTAAGTTTGTTGTAATGAGTCTTGGCTTAAATGAAATGAATACGCATCTTTCATTAAAAACTCACGCGCACGCATCACACCAAAACGGGGCCGACGCTCATCGCGGAATTTGTTTTGAATTTGATATAAGCTCAGCGGCAGCTGTTTATAGCTGGTGATTTCGCGACGAACCAGATCAGTAATCACTTCTTCATGTGTAGGGCCTAATACGAAATCGCGCAGATGGCGGTCTTGAAAACGCAATAACTCGGCGTCCATTTTCTCCCAGCGGCCTGATTCCTGCCACAGTTCAGCCGGTTGTACCATGGGCATCAGTACTTCAATGGCACCGGCATTGTTCATTTCTTCACGAACAATTTGCTCTACCTTACGCAACACTCTAACGCCAGTAGGTAAATAAGTGTATAAACCAGAAGATAAACGGCGGATCATACCGGCGCGAAGCATTAACTTGTGACTAATAACTTCGGCATCTGCTGGCGTTTCTTTCATCGTAGATAATAAATACTGACTGGTGCGCATGAGGCTCTCTGTAAAAAAGACTTAAAAAATTGCCCTCATTCTAACAACGGATCTACTCGGGCAGAAGTTTAATCTGATGTTTAATGAGCTTATTTGTGACTTCTTGCTCTAAAAGCATGCCGCCAAGGCTGTATAAACCATCAGGTAACTCGATTAAACCTCTTAAATCCATTATCGCCGTTGTATTTTCAGCGGCTAACCAGCGTTGTTGTTTTGGGGAATATAACCAAACAGCAGCACTGGGGCTGGCAACGAGATTTTGATAATCACGACCATTCAGTTGATAAGGCACATTACTACCGCCGATAAACACGGCCATTTCTTCGCCGTTGACCTTAACGGTGGCCGCGGCTAAACGGTAGCGAGCATCGCCAGTGGGGTGTGGAATGCTTTGCCAGGCGATGCTATTGGCATTGTTACCCAGCTTTCCAGCCCAACATTCAGCCACCGGTTGTTGCTGTGGGCTACTTTGATGATAATCCAAGGTTACGCCATCACAGACAATCAATTGATCTGCGGCAACAGCAGCAGCTAAACCAAAGGCGGGTTTACCCGGAAATGGCGTAGCTTGCGACCAGCGCTGGGTGTAATTATCAAATAACTGCACCACATTAACGGCACCGTATTCACTAAAACCACTAATGAGATAAATGTAACGATTTTGATAAGCTACGGCGGCCGCATGATCGACCGGTACCGGCATATCATTTAAACGCGTATAGCGACGGGTGATGGGATCGAGCCGATAGCTATCTGCTGCTGTCGTGGTTTTACCATCGCTTTGTACAAAAGCGCCGCCCAGAATGAAAAAATTATTGTTTAAGGCCACGGCACTGGCCCCAATGCGGCCTTGAAGCCGTTGTTGATTGGGTAAGACAGATAGGGTTGTCCAGTTATATTCGCCAAGCGTATGTAACCACACTTTATCATGGATCTGTGCGCTGGTTTTTGCTGGGCCTATGCCGCTTGCAGAAAGCAGATAGGTTTTACCTCGAACTGTGGTGGCTGCTACGGCATTGTTACTGACAGGCTCAGGCAGCTCGGGCAGGGCGAAGCAAATAAAACTGGTGGCCAATAAGCTAAGGTAGCTGCATGATTTCAGTAACATGGTTGTGTTCTCCGTCGACGGTCCATTTAATATTAAATTCGTATAGGGTCATGCCATAATGTTGAATGTCAGCCCGTTGTTTTTTATAGGGTGGCCGTGGATCCTGTTTTAAAACCTTTTCAATAAAAGTGCGTAAATGCGGATAGTGTTTTTGTTGCTGGCAAAATTGTTCAGCATTTTCTGACATAGATACGGTCATCATGGTCTCTGGTGCGGCATCGGCAAAGCCACCATTTGCAGCAGGTAGCGCATCAGAATAGGGCAAATAAGGTTTAATGTCCAAAATCGGCGTGCCATCTAACAAATCTAAGCCGCTGATCAAAATCTGTAATTTGCCGTTTTTTCGAGTAACCCCATCTAGTTTTACGACCGATAAGCCAATTGGATTAGGTCGGAAGGTGGCGCGTGTAGCAAATACGCCTTTTCGGGTGTTGCCACCTAACCGAGGGGGGCGGACTAACGGCGACCAACCCTTGTCTGCCGTTTCATGAAAAACAAAGACTAACCAGAGGTGACTAAAGGCTTCAATACCTCGCACGATCCCTTCATCGGCATAGTCAGCTTCTAATTCGATACTGCCACAGGCTTCTGCGATTAAACCTGGCTGCCTTGGGATGGCAAACTTTTGTTTATAGGGTGATTTAATATAGCCGATGCTATTAAATTGATACTGAGCCATCTTCAGAAATATCTTGGTTAATAAGCAGAAAAACAATCAGCTATTATGCAAGCCCCCCGTTAAAACAACAAGTAAACTTGCCCTTTACTATCAGAAGTCTAAATGGCTTTGACGCTAGACGTTTAAGTTGTCACAATACGTAGGTCTTTTTATTATTGAATTAGTGTCATTATGGAACAGCGTATTTTATTAACTGAGTGTCCCGATTCAAAAGGGCTGATCGCGCAGATCACCAATATTTGTTACAAGCACCAACTGAATATTATTCGTAATACTGAATTTGTTGATCCGGTAACCGGTCAATTTTTTATGCGTACCGAATTAGACGGCATTTTTAACGAGCAAACCTTATTACAAGATTTGGATCGGGCTTTACCGCCAGGCAGTAGCCGCAGTTTGTTGTGCCGGCAGGCGAAAAAAGTTGTCGTGTTGGTCACAAAAGAAGCGCATTGTTTGGGTGATATTTTGATGAAGGTGTATGATGGCTCACTATCATTAAATATCGCGGCGGTTGTTGGTAATCATCCTGAATTAGCCGCATTGGCGCAGCGTTTTGATTTACCGTATCATTTTATTAGCCATCAAGGGCTAAGCCGAGCTGAGCATGAAGCCGCGTTGTTACAGCTGATCACACCCTATCAGCCTGACTATCTTATTCTCGCCAAGTTTATGCGGATTTTAACGCCCAATTTTGTCGCGCATTATCCGAATCGTATCGTGAATATCCATCATAGTTTTTTACCGGCTTTTATTGGCGCTAAGCCCTATCAACAAGCCTTTGAGCGTGGGGTGAAAATCATCGGAGCAACCGCGCATTTTGTTAATGAGCAGCTCGATGAAGGGCCAATTATTCAGCAAAAAGTGGCCGCGGTAGATCACAGCTACAGCGCACTGGATATGGAAAAAGCCGGCCGTGATGTGGAAAAGGCGGCATTAAGTGAGGCGCTACAATTTATTACAGAGGATAGGGTGTTTGTACACGGTAATAAAACCGTGATTTTATAGGGCGCATGTCTGCGCCCGCACGGTGTTTAGTCTGCTAAACTGGGATCGTCATGTAAATCGAGCGCATAGATCTCATCAATTTGATCAATACTTGAGTGACTGACTCGTAAGTCTTTCACTCGACCGTTACGCAAACTATATACCCAACCATGCACGGTTAAAGCCTGATCGCGCTCCCATGCCTCTTGCACAAAGGTGGTGTGACACAGGTTACGCACCTGCTCCATCACATTAAGCTCAATCAGTCGATTGACACGCTGGTCTTCATCCTCGATTAAATCTAATTCGTCACGATGCATGGCATAAACATCTTTAACATTACGCAGCCAGTTATCGACGAAGCCAACACGCTGTTTCATCATGGCTGCCCGTACACCGCCACAGCCGTAATGCCCCACCACTAAAATATGTTTTACTTTCAATACTTCGATAGCGTATTGCAACACAGAAAGGCAATTCATATCTGAATGCACCACTAAGTTGGCAACATTGCGGTGTACAAACAATTCACCTGGCATCAAACCGACAATTTCATTTGCCGGCACACGACTATCCGAGCAACCAATCCACAAGTATTCAGGGGCTTGTTGCTCTGATAACTGTTTAAAAAAGCCGGGTTGCTCGCGTTCAATCCGATCCGCCCATTGTCGATTGTTGATAAATAATTCTTTGAAATTTGGCATTAAACAATCCAACTGAAGGCGTGATGCGCCACAATAACGATTTTTTTGCTGCTGACAAGCCCGACCAGCAGGCAATACGAGTGAGAAGCTGTGATCCTACCCAACTATTAGGGGCGTTGTCACGGAAATTAAAAAGGGTATTTAAGCGTTAAAGTAACAAAATGATAAGATTAATAGTTAAAACTTTTTTACTATTACATTATTTAGCTGGTTTTAATTATTCAAGATGACTTTTATTAACGCCAGCTGAATAATAATTTGGATTAATTTATTGAATAAGCAAGAATCACTTTAATTATTTTAATTTATTCGATATTCTAGAGCAGTAATATTACTTGGGAGTATTAAAATGTCGTTATTGCTTGATAAGCGTGAATTAAAGAAAGCCGCAAAAGAATTAACGCTGGCTAAATTAAATGATGTGCTAGACACATTAAATTCAGTATTGGTTGAACGCCAATCTGAAATTGACGCCATCAGTGAAATTGAACGTTTTGCCCGCGAAAAAGGATTTACGTTGGAACAGCTTGGCTATAAGCAAGTACAAGATGTGATGCCAGAAGAGAGCGTCAGTGTAGCCAAAGAATCAAAACGTCCGGTTAAACCAAAGTTTAAAACCTTAAACAAAGCCAGCCAGTATTTCTATGTTGAAGACGGCCAATTACAATTACTTCGTACTCATACTATGAAAAAAGGGTTACAAGCACGGGGTATTGAAGTTGTGCCGGTCAATAAAGTCGACAAAAAGTTCGCTAAAGATATTGAACGGTTATTAGATGAAGCCACAGAGCAAGCTACCGCCAACTTTAATAGTAAAGTGGTCGTGTGGAATGCTTGGGCTGCTGAAAACGGTGCTGAGATATTAGAGCCACGTTAATACGGCAACGATAAGACATAAAAAAACCGGCATTGCCGGTTTTTTTATGTCTATTTATTTAATCTGTGCATCTAAGGATTGGCCATTAATACCAATACTATCGTCAGACATTAAATACAAATACAACCACATCAAATCTTCTGGTGTTTTTAACGTTGCCGCATCTTCACCTGGGTAGGCGCGCGCGCGCATACTGGTACGGGTGGCACCGGGGTTAATACAATTACAGCGTACCGTGGTGTCTTCATACTCGCTGGCAATAATTTGCATTAAACCTTCAGTAGCAAACTTTGATACCGCGTATGGCCCCCAAAACGCTCGACCTTGCCGACCCACGCCAGAAGAGGTAAACACGACAGACGCTTGCTGACTTAACTTTAAAACAGGCATTAACGCCTGTGTCATCAGCATGGCGCCTGTGACATTGACTTGCATAATGTCTTGCCAGCTGGCTAAATTAATATGCTCGAACGGCGACAATACGCCTAAAATTCCTGCATTGTGTAATACGCCATCGAGCTTACCGAACTCGGCTTTAATGGTAGCCGCCATGTCGTGATAATTTTTTGCGGTCGCGCCTTTTAAATCTAACGGGATGATGGCTGGCTCAGGATATCCCGCATTTACAATTTCATCGTATACCGCGGTTAATTTATGGGTGGTTTTACCTAATAAAATAACCGTCGCCCCAAAGCGGGCATAGGTTAAAGCGGCGGTTTTGCCAATGCCATCACCGGCGCCAGTAACTAAAATAACTTTATTAAGCAGTGCGCCGGCGGGCGCAGAGTAGTGTTGTGGTGCTTGCATTAACGGAGCCCCTGACTGAAAAAAACGGCAACAGGATACTTGGAAAAACCCGCTTTTGCACTCTTCTTAATGAAACTTCAGGTTATCTGTCTTTTTGCTCTAGCGATTTGCTAAAGTTTGAGTTAACTTTAACTGGTCGTAGCTGTTCGTTAGGGCAGTCACTCTAATTCAAAATAAGTGAAGCAAACTTATGCTTTGCAATAAAAAATACCAGTGATGGACAGGGGAGATAAAATGAAGAGATTGGCAATAAGCATTGCAGTAATCACCGCTTTAGGTTTAGCTGGCTGTGGTGATTCAATAGAAGATATCAAACAAGATGTGGCGGTTGAAGGCACGGTAACACCGAGTGCACGGGTCATATTTGACCCCACAGCCGGCAACGTTTCTGTACCAAACGATTTACTCTTTCAAGGTACCACTGACGGTACGCTAACGCTCGATAGCGGTGCTACCCCTGATTACACCAATCCACAAGTTGCATTGGGTGCTTTAGATGGTTGGTCTACGCAAAATCCGTTTACCATTGCCTTAAGCTTTCCTGCTGGTGTGACGTTAAATATGGACTCGGCGGCAGCACCTGGCTCTGTACGTATTTTTAAAGCCGTAATGGGCGATCCTGCTTCTCCTGAGACCGATTGTCGTGCCGTACCACGTGGTGCCGCCTGTAAAATTGTTGCTGAATTACAATACGGCGTTGATTTTGTTTCTGCCGGCAGTGGTAACAGTGTGGCTGTAGTGCCATTAAAACCGCTTGAGTCTGCCACGACTTACCTTTTGGCGTTAACTAACGGTTTAAAAGACAGCACCGGTGCAGCCGTAAAACCTTCAACCACTTACGAGTTAGTGAAACAAGACCTGAGCACTTTACCACTGGCCACGGATTCTCAGCGTGCCTTACAAGGTGTGATTAACAGCTTTGAAAACGTGATGGTGCGCGATCAAGGCTTACCCAAAACCAGTATTATTTATTCCGCGGCCATTACCACGCAATCTACGGGTGCGGTATTAGCTAACTTAAAGCAACTGATGGGCTCGCCAACACCAACAGGTTATGCGCCTACGGGTTTGGCTATGCAAAACACCGGTTTGACGGTATCGCAACTTAACCCTGCTTTCGCTAGTCAGCCAGTTTTTACTATCACCCGTTTGTATCAAGGTAGCTTAACGCTGCCGTACTTTTTAGGTAAGCCTTCTGAAGCAAACATGACCGCGCCGTTAAACACGCGCTGGACTGCACGTTGTGACAGTGGTGCTATTATTGCAGCCTTACCGGCCAGCATGAAACCCGCCACGCCTGTCTCTGAAAATGATGGTTTTTGTCAGGCGGTGACTTCAGGTGCGCTACGCGATCTGGGTGTGGATAGTGCTCGTCATTTAACTAAGTTTAACGTGATCCCTGCTATCCGCAGTTATGAAACCGTTGGTGTGCAGATGACCGTGCCTGATGGTAATGTTATTCCAATGCCTGAAGCCGGTTGGCCAGTGGTGATTTTGCAGCATGGTATTACTTCTAAAAAAGAAGATATGCTCGCTGTTACAGGAGCCTTAGCTTCGCAAGGTTTTGCCACTATTGCCATTGATCACCCGTTGCATGGCAGCCGTGGTTTTACCCAAGCAACTGAGACCGGCAACTTAACGTTTAATGCCTCCACTAACTCTGCAACTGATTATATGAATCTGAGCAATTTGTTGGTGACACGGGATAACTTACGTCAAAGCATTGCCGATATGCTGGCGCTGCGTTTTGCTTTAAATAACCTGACCGGTGTGACCATTGATAAAAGCCGCGTACAGTTTTTAGGGCATTCGTTAGGGGGCATTACAGGTGCAAGCATGGTGGCTTTAGCAAATAGCACCACTGGTAATGCAGCTCTAGATGCCGCGTTTAAAGTTGAAAGCTCGGTATTAGCAATGCCTGGTGGTGGTATTGCCAACTTCCTGTTAGATTCAGGGTCATTTGGCCCACTGATTAAAGCCAGTGTGATGCTAGGCGCGGGTGGTCAATTAACCAGTGAGTTTGTCACTTACGTGGCAACCAATACTGATTGCGGTGCACCAACTGCGGCAACCGCAGCAACCTGGCCGACTTGTGCGGCGCCGGTGGTTAATCAGTATCTTGCTAGCTTAAGCCAAACAGGCAACACGGCACAGCAAGCGCGCATTACCGCCACCTTAAGCCAGTTTGCCTTTGCTGCGCAAACCGTGACCGACAGTGGTGATCCAAACAACTATGCTAAAGCCTTAGTCAGCAGCGGCACACCCACTTTTATGATTGAAGTAGTGGGTAATGGTGCGGATAGATTGCCAGACCAAGTTGTTCCGAATGGCTTCTTTAATCCATTAACGGCGTTAGCAAATGGCCGCATGGCATTAGCCGGTACAGAACCACTGGCACGGTTATTAAGTGCAGGCTCAGTACCAGCTCAAGCGCCAGGTGTAGCATTAACCGGTAATGCCATTACCCGTTTTAATGCGGGTGACCATGGCTCGATTTTAAATCCAGCGAGTAGTGCAGCCGCTACCGGTGAAATGCAATATCAAGCTGTAACGTTCTTCTTAAGTCGCGGTACACAGATTGGTATTCAAGATACTTCGGTGATTGCAAACTAAGCTTTGCTTAGCGTTTACCCACAGCCCGGTTGCACTTGCACCGGGCTGTTGCTTTTAGGGTATGATGCACCTTTATTATTCATTGTAAGGAGACAGGCTTTGGCATTTTTGTATGAATATGGCATTTTTCTGGCGAAGGTTGCCACCTTAGTGGTGGCGTTTGCGATTGTGGTGGCCATTATGGCAGGCGCTGCGATGAAAACACGTCAACGTAAAGGTCAGTTGTCTATCACGGATCTCAGTGAAGCGTATCAGCACAATCAGCAACTGTTACAACAGCAACTGATGGATAAAAAAGCCTTCAAGAAATGGCAAAAAGCCCAATCAGCAGAAAAGAAACAACCGCAGCCAACACTCTTTGTCATTGATTTTAATGGCAGTATGGATGCGAAAGAAACTGATGCGTTACGCGAAGAAATCAGCGCCATTTTGGCAGTAGCCACCACAAAAGACGAAGTGTTGTTAAAGCTCGAAAGTGGCGGTGGTGTGGTGCATGGTTATGGTTTAGCCGCCTCGCAGTTAGACAGACTCAAGCAGCAAAAGATCCCACTCACTATAGCCGTGGATAAAGTAGCCGGCAGCGGTGGCTATATGATGGCCTGCGTGGCCGATAAACTACTGGCGGCACCTTTTGCGATTATTGGCTCTATTGGTGTTATTGCACAAATACCTAATTTCAATAAATTATTAAAGAAAAACGATGTTGATTTTGAACAGTTTACCGCGGGTGAATTCAAGCGCACCGTCACCTTGTTTGGTGAAAATACCGCAAAAGGCCGTGAAAAATTTCAGCAAGAATTAGAAGAAACCCATGTGCTGTTTAAAGACTTTGTTAGCCAGCAGCGGCCAGTGCTGGATATCGACAAAGTGGCTACGGGAGAGCATTGGTTTGGCTATCAAGCCCTTGCTTTAGCATTGGTAGATCAATTGCAAACCAGTGATGATTACTTGTGTAGTATGTTTGCCCAGCGAAAAGTACTACAGGTGAAGTTTCAATTGAAAAAAGGCTTGGCAGATAAATTGGGCGCAGGTGGTGCGAGCTTCGCCAGTGGCATCTGGCAAAATTTGCAACAACGCCGTTGGTGGTAGCACATGGACGCAGCATTTTGGCAGGCGTGTTGGCAACAAAATAAACTCGGCTTTCAATTAGCACAACCGCATCCACAGTTGCAGCGTTGGTTGCCGCAGATCTTGGCCGAGCAGCCTAGGCTAACTGAAATCCTGGTTCCGTTGTGTGGTAAAAGCCCTGATTTGCTATTTTGTCAGGCTTTGCGGCCGGTTCTGGGTATTGAGTTGTCGGATATCGCTTGTCATGCTTTTTTTGCTGAAAATCAGCTGGCGCATACTGTTACAACCGCACATCCATTAGCCGAGCAGGGCTTTATTCGTTTTCAAGCTGAGGCGTTACAACTATTACAAGGTGATTTCTTTCAACTGCCTGATAGTCGCGTTAACGCCAATAACCTTATCTACGATCGCGCAGCATTGATTGCGTTGCCTTTGGAAATGCGACAACGTTATGTTGAAAAATTAGATAACTGGTTAGAGCAGGGCGCAGTGTTGCTGCTGATCAGCTTAGAATACCCCGAGGAGGAAAAAGCGGGGCCACCTTTTAGTGTCACTAGCGCTGAGATAGAGCAGCACTTTTCAAAGCGACAGATCCAATTGCTAGAACAACTGGATATTACGGGGCAAGGCTTTGCTCGGCGTCGTTTTGAAACATCACGTTTATGTGAAAAAGTGTATTTAGTTCAGGCATAAAGTAGGCTCAAAACGCTACCCGCAGCAGCAGCGGGTAGCGCTAAACGTTAATCTCTTAAATGATGGAAATCGATGGTTTCTTCTTTCTCACCGGCGTTTGGATTGTTATAGATAGCTGCATTAAACTCTCCTTCGCTTTTAGCGACAACACAGGACACCATCGCATCACCGGTCACGTTTACTGCGGTGCGCGTCATATCCAGTAAGCGATCCACACCAATAATTAACGCGATACCTTCAACCGGTAAGCCTACTTGTTGTAATACCATCGCCAGCATGATTAAACCCACCCCCGGCACACCAGCCGTACCGATTGAGGCCAAGGTCGCCGTTAAAATCACCATCAAGAAATCGCCAAGACTTAAATCGACACCAAACACCTGAGCGATAAAGACAGTGGCAACACCCTGCATAATGGCTGTACCGTCCATATTGATAGTAGCGCCTAGTGGCACTGTGAATGAACTGATGCTGTTATTGACACCGAGCTTTTTATTGACCGTTTCCATGGTCACTGGCAGCGTGGCATTACTGCTTGAAGTACTAAAGCCAAATAACGCGGCATCGCGCATTTTCTTTAAAAAGATAATCGGGTTTAAACCCGTTAGTGACTTTAACAGCAAGGCATAAACCACAAACCCATGAAACAGTAATACAAAAAGCACTACGCCAAAGTATTTGACTAAGCTGCCGATAGTTTCTAAACCCAGCGTGGTAAAAAGTTTCGCCATCAGGAAAAACACACCATAGGGGGCTAAGTTCATGAGTAAAGTGACCAGCTTCATAATCACTTCATTAAAATCATTAAACTGTGCGGCAATCCGCTCACCCGGTTTGCCTGACAAGGCCACGGCTAGGCCAAATAACACGGCAAAAACGATTATTTGCAGCATATTGCCTGAAGCCATTGACTCTATTGGGTTACTTGGGAAGATATTGATAAAGACCTGCGCTAACGTTGGGGCAGAGCTGACATCAAAGGTTTGATCGCTTTGCATTTCCACACCCAAACCTGGGCCAGTTAACAAGGCTGCGCCAATCGCTAAGCTAATGGCGATAGCGGTGGTGATCATATATAAGCCGATGGCTTTACCACCTAAACGCCCAAGTTTAGAGGTGTCAGATAACGAGCAGGTTCCACAAACTAAAGACACAAATACCAATGGCACCACCAGCATTTTTAAGCTGGCAATAAATATTTCGCCGCCAACATGAAAAATACCGTCAACAAAAAAAGCTTTTAAGGGAATATCCAGACCAAGCAATGCCAAATTGCGCTCTTCGGCACCACCCAGTAAAAATTGAAAGAAGAAACCGACTGCAAGGCCAGCTACCATACCAATCACAATACGTAAGGTAAGACTGAGTTTTTTATTATTTGACGTCATATATAGTGGTTTTTTTGTTGTAATAAAGCACTAAGACTACCAGTTTGTGCCAGCTTTGGTCACTAGAGATAGAAATTTTTTTTAAATTAACCCTGCCAGCTGGATAATTAATGGTTTAAGATGCAAAATTAACAAAACTATAAAAGAAGTGCTAGGGAGAGTTTCATGTTAAACATCCGGCAATTATGGGCGGTGTTCGTTATTTTCACGCTATCAGCTTGTGGCGGTGGTGGAACATTAGACGGTAGCAGTTCTGGCGGTACATCCGCAGTTCCTGTTTACAGTCTGAGCGTAACTTTAAAAAATAGCCAAGGCCAAAGTGCTAATCAGTTAGCCCTTGCGACTCCTTTGATTATTGAAGCAACTTTAACTGCAACTAATTCAGGCGTGGTATCAGGCCAATTGGTCAGTTTTGCTTTAGATAACTCGTCTTTAGCGACATTTGCTAATGGCACAGGCAGCGCGGTGACTAATGCAAATGGTGTTGCATCGCTCGGTGTTAATGTTGGCACCCTCTCTGGTGCGGGTAAAATAACTGCAACTTTTGGTGATATTAGTGCCGAGGTTGTGTTTAGTTCCGCGGGTGATGGTGATACGAATGTCGGAGAAACGATTGGTTCCGTATCATTAATCGCAGATAAATTACAATTAGGCTCAGCGAGTACGGACAAAGTAGAGTTGAGTGCTTTAATTCGTAACACTAACAACAATGTTGTTTCTGGTATACCTGTAACCTTCAGTACAGATTCAGGTGAAATCCAAGTGGTTGACTCTTCATCCGCAGCAAACGGTATTGCGCGTGCCACACTAACAACGCTTTCTAACAAAAATAACCGTGATATCACAGTTACTGTTAGAGCACAGCAGCAAAGTTCACAACTGATTGTTAAGGTTGTGGGCACTGAAGTTAATATTACTGCACCGCAAGCTGTGGTTCTGAATGATAGCGCACAACTCGATATTTTTATTGTCGACTCTGAAGGTAATAGCCTTGAAAATGTGATGGTAAACATCGCATCGTCGTTAGGTAACACTTTAAGCATGACTAATCCTGTAACCTCAGGTTCAACAGGTAAAGCGACCGTAACTTACACCGCGGTTAACAGTGGTATAGATACCATACTAGTTACTGCGCTGGGAGCTCAACGCTCAGTGAGCTTAAATGTAAGCCCTGATTCATTTACATTTCTTCAAACTGTGACAAATGCGCCAGTTATTGAAGAAGTCAGTTTAAATAGCCCCAAAGAATTGCGTGTGCAATGGCTGGTCGATAATCTGCCTAATGCTGCTCAAAACATTAATTTTGCCACTAGCCGTGGTGTGATTGCGGCAGAGTCTGCTGAGCTAATTCAAAAAAATGTGTCGGTAGCCAAAACCACAGATGCTAATGGCCAAGCAAATGTTTATGTTTCTTCTGAGTATGCAGGTTTAACGACCATTGCTGCGCAAGCAGGCTCTGGCAGCAGCACGGTGAACACGCAGAAAACGATTGAGTTTGTTGCAGTAACAGCATCTAAGCTTGAACTACAAGCATTCCCTGCTCAAGTTGGTCCAGGTGAACAAAGTAATGTTCGTGCAATTTTGCGAGACGCTAAAAATAACCCTGTTAAAAACCGCAGTGTCATTTTCACTCTGGATAATTCTGCCGGTGGGCAATTAAGTACCGTAAGTGCAGTAACTAATTCTGCAGGGGTTGCAACGACAGTATTTACAGCTGATGTAAACACTGGTGCGGCTGTAGATGGCCTGAATTTGCAAGTTAAAGGTTCTTTAGTTAAAAACGCATCAGAAGCTAACGATATCTCTGGCATGACTGATATCGCAGTGGGCGAGAGAACATTGTTCTTCCGCTTCGGTACAGGTAATGTCATTTCTAAACCAAGCGATAGTCTGTATTCTAAAGAGTTTTCAGTCATTGTAACTGATAGCTCGGGTAATCCTGTTGCTAATCAACAGCTCAATGTGGCAGTTGTGCCCGTATCCTATGGTAAAGGTGTTTGGGTGAAATCAACGCCCGAAGAATTCAAGGTTTGGGTTCCTCAACGTAGCACAACGTGTCCTAATGAAGACGTTAACTTGGATGGTATTTTAGAAGTTTCTGAAGATACCAATAATGATAAACAAATCACACCTGGTAATGTTGCTACTGTGCCTCAAACTGTTACTGCAGATGAGAATGGGATTGCGGTGTTTAATGTTCGTTACCCACAGGATTATGCCACATGGTTAGATGTTAGGTTGCAAGTTTCAGGTTTTGCCGCAGGTACTGAAAACGTTGCCTTTAGAGAATATAATCTTCCAGTAGCCGCTGATGATGTAACTACTGAGACATCAGCGCCACCACCTAATCCATTAGGTAGCAGCGCGAACTGTACTGACATTTTATAATTCGTTTGAAATAAAAAAGGAGCCTGAAGGCTAATGCCGGTCAGTTAAGCTGGCCGGCATTTTTCTTTCGGACAGGGTATTTCTGCTTACTCGACTTTAGGCAGCGAGGATAACATCGCTCTCGGCGTCCAGGTAGTAAGAAGTAGGACGC
>NZ_JAJHOG010000013.1:0-110119 GCF_020819615.1 Rheinheimera sp. UJ51 | reverse complement strand
ATCACGGCCGGGGAATAACTGTTTGTCTAGGCTATCAAGCGGATAATCGGCAGCCAGCGGCCAGCTCAGGCCTAAATTGTTAAAGCGGATAACCAAATCACTGATGGTTGCCCGGCCAATATTCAATGCTTGGGAGATTTGCCTGTCGCTTAACTTAGCCTCGAATTTGAGGCGAAATATATCCAGATAAGTGTGCATATCTGTCCTTACCATTTTCTTTTTACGTGTCATGACTACTCCGGCGAACAGTTAAAAAACTGTTATGCCAAAGTCCGTAAAACGAAGGAAGAACAAACTGGCCGGACGTTACCGAAACAGGTGGCCGGATGAGGCCGAAATCAGTGGCCGGATGATACCGAAATGGGTGGCCGACTCATGCCGAAATCGCTGGCCGGATCATCCCGAAATACGCAATTTTCAAGTTTCACTGATTTAACAACGGTATTAACGCTAAGTAGGGAAGTAGATTACTCATACGAAATCACCTTCACAAAAAGATTTGTGTATGAAATGATATAAGTAAATTTTAAACGAAGATGCTTAAAAACGTTTGATAACGATTGATTGCGACATGTTTAATTTCAATTGTTAATTTGTACTTCCAAGACTGCATGGCTCATTATACTGAGTGTTATGAACGAGCCTTTATGTTTAATTGTTACTAGCAACCAAATTTTTTAATCTTCGTGCAAGTAGATCATTGTGGTACCAACGTCGCTGTGTCCTAACCGTTGCATAGTCGCCTTCAGGTTTTGCCCTGAGTATTTAATAAAATAAGTTGCGTGAGCGTGTCGTAACCAGTGGGCTGATGCTTTTTCCAGATAACTTGCTTCTCGTAATAACTGACCTTTTAAACTGATATTTGATATCGCCTCAGCTGCAGTTAGCTTTGCCCTACAAGCCAAATCGAAAGACTCACGAAGTATTTGATCGATACGACGGCCTGAAATGGCCTTGTTAATATTTTTCGACGGAATAAGCTTCATTGGGTCGTTGTACAATGGAGTAGGTGAGTTGGCCCCAACGGCTAGGCGAAACTCTTTTATAACAGAAATGACCTCTTCAAAAAGCTCTATGCTGCGCGGTTTGTCGCCTTTACCGACAATGTTAAGGAACCATCGGTCATCGCGAATTGTGATATCTGCGTAAGAGTGCTTGGCCGCTTCAGTTAATCTTAACCCCGTTGCCATGAACAGCTGGATTATGTATCGAGCCCTAAGAAAACGAAATACTTCACGCTCAGTAACCGCTTGTTTTTGCGCGTTATATAGGGTGTCTATTGTAAAATCGACTAGCTGATCTGATAGGGTGCGTTCAGTGACCGATTTTTTAGTCACACTGGACTTGTTTCGAGTTCGTGGAGACATCGCTGGATTAGCATTTAGGTGGCCGGCCACAACGAGAAAGGTATACATCGACTCAATGATACGTTTTGCTAGATCTTGGCTAGTTTTACTTAAACCGGTAACCAACTCAGGTTCATCTTGAATATCGATTGACTTTGTAGCTAAAGGCGCATGCACGGTGCGTATCTCAAATGGGCGCCAGCGAGAATTGAGCGTTACGCCGTCTGGTAAATACTTTCGCTGCTTGCCAGAACACCAGTTTGGGGGTGGTGATTGGATAAAATCCAAGTAGGACAACCAATCTGCGCGATTAACCGCTGAAATGGGTTTTTGTTTTTCATGGATCAACCAAAGTGCAAAGCGTTCGATTTCCTTAAGATAGCTAGCGAGCGTATTAGGTTGCTCCTGAAACTGCTGAAGGTATTCGATAATGACATGCCAATCGCCGTCGGATTCGAGCATTGACATCGAATCAGAACGATTAAAACCCGGCTCAAAGGCTGGTGGTTTGCTGATATAAACAGGTTTTTTATCGTGGATTGAGAGTAAAGGTTTAATCATGCCAGGCTAATCCTTAGGAGAATTATGCCAAGTATACAATTTTTAATTGCTACACATAATAAGAATAATGAGAAATTATTTAACCCCTTTTTAAGAAGCATGACTTTGGGATAACTCTTCGAGAAAATACAAAACGTTGATTGATTTTTCTCATTTAAAATTATCAGCATGTTAATTATACAATAGTTTTTTGAGGGTAAATCAGATTAGAGGCAGCAAAAAAGCTTTGTCTAATGAAATTTATGAGTTGAGTTGAGTGAAAGAGCGCCACCGATGCATCTAGTATCAACTGAAAATCGAAAAAATGTTCGTCAAACAATTATTAATCCGATAATATTTCATTTAAACATATACTCAGGATGAGTGAACATTTAGTGTCTTTTTTAAATAATTTCCAACTTAATATTCAAGCCTCTGCTGCCCTCGTTCAAATTATTAGCCATGAAACATTAAGAATTCACGCTTATTGTATTGATGTGGCAGAAACCTTGCAGAAAGACCTTCTTATATGGAGCAGCTCATTAGGTCTTAGAAAATATGAATTCGAAACAGGAGATTGGTTAGAGATCGATGACATTGGCCAACCACAAGAAGTGCTTGAATGGCTATTAGACACAAACAATCATGAAGAGGAATTCATCTTACTGTTGGAAGACTTCCATCACTATCTTCATGAGCACACATTAATTAGCCGTTTACGTAGCTTTGCCGTTGGCGTTGCCAGTCAAAAAATAAATGGTATTTGCGTCGTTATATCTCAGCCTGTTGCCTTACTGCCGCCCGAATTAGAAAAAGAAATTCAGGTAATGCATATGCCACTACCAGATTCTGATGATCTGAAAAAGCTTATGGAGCAAGCTCGCCAACGTTACGACATACATGAGCGTGACTTCCAAGAGTCGCCCGCGTTAATTGATGCCGCATTAGGTCTCTCCACCAGCGAAGCACAATTAGCGTTTGCCAAAGCAGCATGTCAGTTCAAACGTCTAACCGACACTGAAATTCCTTTTATCGTCAAAGAAAAAGAACAAGTCATCCGTAAAAATGGACATTTAGAGTATTTCCATCCCAAAGCGACACTTGACGATGTTGGTGGTCTAGACAATCTCAAATCGTGGTTAGAACGTCGGAAGCAATCTTTTGGGGCAAATGCGCGTGAGTTTGGCCTGGAAACGCCAAGAGGCGTATTACTATTAGGTATACCCGGGACCGGTAAAAGCCTTGCGGCAAAAGCCGTTGCAAATGCGTGGCAGCTTCCATTACTCAGGCTCGACATGGGCAAGATTTATGGTGGTATTGTCGGTCAATCTGAAGCAAACATCCGCTCTGCGTTGCAAACAGCGGAAGCTTTAGCTCCCAGCATTCTATGGGTGGACGAAATAGAAAAAGGCTTGTCTGGCATGCAAAGCTCTGGTGCTACAGATGGCGGCACAACCTCAAGGGTGCTTGGTACATTTTTAACCTGGCTGCAAGAAAAAGAAAAACCTGTCTTTGTTGTCGCAACCGCAAATCATATTGCCCAGCTACCACCGGAATTGCTGCGTAAAGGCCGTGTAGACGAAATATTTTTTGTTGATTTACCCACTCATCAAGATCGCAAAGATATCATTGCTATTCATCTTAAGCACCGTCAACGACTAGACGATTTTTTGCCAGAGGAGCTCGATGAATTGGCATCAGTCAGCAAAGGGTTTACCGGTGCTGAGTTGGAGGAAGCGGTTAAAGAAGGAATGTTTTTGGCATTTGATGCAGGGCATCAATTAACAAAAAACGATATTCTCGAGGCTATTCAAGCAACATCACCTCTGTCTCAAACCATGCATGAAATGATCAACGATACACGCGAATGGGCTAAAGGTAGAGCGGTAAGTGCGTCATCTCAACTTCCAGAGCTATTAACAGCACAAACCAAGGCTAAACCTCGCCTCAGACAAGAAGGTGAAAATCCTTTTATAAAAAATAAACAGGGATAGTTGTAATGGAAAACCCCTTTTTTGCGGCGCTCGAAAAGTCTGAAATTCAAACGTCATCGTTAGCAACACAAACCAACAGAGTTTTGATGCCATTCGTTCATTACCTGGAGAATAGCATCAATGCACTGAAAGAAAAGCAAGTAAGTTGCCACTGGCTGCCAGTGGCTAAAATACGCTATCAACTTAAGCCAGATAAGCGCATTTGGCAGGTATATCCCGAGTCAGAAATAGACATTATAGCAGACCAGGCGGGATGGTTTGAAATTGTTAGCGTTGATGGTAAAGCACCTGACGCAGAGTTTGAACCGGATAAAAAGGCACCTATTTTTTTTGGTAAAGGAAAAAGCTATCGCGAATTTCTAATCTCCCAAGACGAGGTCCGTTTATCACCTGACTATCAATTGTATCTGCCCGATTTGGAACACCACGGTGACGAAATAAACTGGTGTGGTTATAAATTGGAAATACGGTCACTTGCCACCTCGCTGGAAGGTGTGGCTTTTGTATATATAGACGGCCAAAAATGTAAGGTGGCAAGGCGAACTGGCAATTTATTGCTTGTAGCCGGACATGTTAGAGAGAGCAGTAAGTTATCTATTGATGGTCAGGATATCAGCTTTAATTTAACGAAAAGCATCGATGAAAAGCAACTTGCGCAGTGGCAGGGGCAGCCAAAAGGAAGCGGATGGTTGTTGTTTTCAAAAGAAAAACCAGTGTTAAGCGGGCAATCCGTTGAAGACGTTACACAAAAACAGCTCGCTGAACTGAGTTGCGAGCATTTTCATTATCGCAAGTATCCTCTTTCTTCTGATAAATGGGTCTTAAGTTACGGCGATAATAAAAATGAAACTGGACATCTTTTTTTGCAGGGCCAGTCGGGAGAGCAATTAGAAAAATCAGGAATTTTTTGTCCAACTTACCAAGCAATAACCTGGTCAGTTGAGCAAAAACTTGTTGAAGAGAAATGGATCCAACTGATAGAGAAAGATCAGAAAGATGACACTGGCAAATCAGATCTAGACTATTTTTTTACCGATGACCAAAACATTACTATTCTCGATCATACCCAGCGCAAAAATGATGGTGGATTTAGGGTATTAAAAGCACGACCGGAAGAACGGCAACTTTTGCTTGCAGCTAATATCCGGGGTAAAAAAAGCTGGAACAGCGTATACCCATCTCAGGACGGTAAATGCGAAATTCATGTCAGTGTCGACACCAGCCAGCTTATACGTCAGAGAGACGCAATTAAAAACCTGATGCACCGTCCCTTGGCCAGCCACTGGCCATTAATACAACTGCTGCAGCAGCGCGAGTTAACATCCTGGCCACATATAGAACCTCTGCCGCAACATGCACTGTCATGGCAAGTTTTGACTGATCCACATTTTGACGGCTGCGATCGCCAGCGCGAATTTGTTGCTAAAGCATTGGCAAGTCCCGATTTCAGTATACTTGATGGCCCTCCAGGAACCGGCAAGACCACAACCATTCTGGAACTAATCATGCAACTGGTTATGCAAGGCAAACGGGTGTTGTTGTCAGCTTCGACTCACGCAGCTATTAACAACGTGCTAGAGCGGATTAAAGAGAATACCAAACTTAACCAACACATTTTCCCGCTCAGAATTGGCGATGAAAGTAACGCCATCGGCGTAGAAGAGTTTCAGTTCGACAATGTGTTTAATGAGTTAAGCCGTGTAGATGGTGGCAGCGCTATAAGCAAACAGCTGATGGTAGATTCATCGAATCTGGTATGTGGCACCACGATCGGCATTCTTAAGTTATTCAGAGAACCCAGTCTTAATTTACAGGCCGGTGAACCACCTTTTGATGTAATGATAATCGACGAATGCAGTAAAACCACGTTCCAAGAATTTATGGTTCCGGCACGCTTTGCCAAACGCTGGGTGCTCGTAGGTGATGTGCGTCAGTTATCACCTTTTACTGACCGTGAACAAATCGTGGCCAACCTGGACAATCTGATGCTAAGCCCGCCCAGAGGAAAACAGCCAGGGCAGACTCTCGCCCCCGAAATACAAGAAGCCTGCTTCTTGTTGGAAGAGCTAAGGGGCAGCAAGGATCAACCCTATACACAACCGCTGTTAGTACCCGTTAGCAGAAGCGTCGCAAACGCGTTACAAGCGGAAATTCAGGCCAAACAAAAAATACCGCATTTAGCCAAAGGGCTAAGCAATATTCTTATTATCCAACCCCTAAATACACCCGGAGGTTATGCAAAACAGCTAGCTGACGTATTGCACAAACCGCAGTGTCTTTATGAACACCCATTGTGCTTTATTGAAGAAGGTTGCTTAAGTCAGCTAAGCCACTGCATCCCCAGTGACATGTTGGTATTGCATCCTGCATGGCAACGCACTGCGCAAGCGTCAACACACCAAGGAGATGTCAGTAGCGCTAAGACAGCAATAAAACCATTCCGAATCAATAAACGCGATTGCACCGATACAAGTCAACTTCATGCCAAGCTACTTGAAAGATTCAATACCAGCAAATGGTCAGAAGAAATCTGTTGGCGATTAGAGCGGGAATATTGGTTACGTTTATCTAAGGAGCCAAACAAAAAAATAGCCTATGTTGAGGAACCACTGGAGAGATTATTTCCCAAGTCAGTCTCCGCAGATGGCCGTATTCATATACTCAAAAACATCGCTTTCCCATCTATTTTGGAAGCGTTATCAGGCGATGGTTTGGTTAAACGCAAAAATGATATGCCCACCACCCTTAATCAGGGATTTAACAACAAGGAAAAGGTGCAGCGACATACTACCCTGACCTTTCAGCATCGAATGCATCCAGACATCTCCGCCTTTCCACGTGAACAATTCTACCCCAAAGGTGTCCTGACGGATGGCAGTAAGACCACTATTGACCGCGCTTGGGGCTACCCAGGCTACGCACGCCGCAGTATCTGGCAGCACGTATCCGGCACCACCCAAAAAGGCAACAGTAACAAAGAGGAAGTGCAGGTGTTGATCGCTGAATTAAAACGCTTTTGCGATTGGGCCGAGGGTAAAACAAAAAATAAAAGGGCAGAACCCTTCGAGGTTGCAGTTCTCACCTTTTATAAAGGCCAGGAAAAAGCACTACGCGAAGCATTACAAAAACTGCCCAATCATCGAAAGCCAAACACGAATTGCTACGCGCGTTTTAACTACAAGGCGGTGTCAATCAAGCTTGCCACCGTAGACTACTTTCAAGGCCAAGAGGCCGATGTAGTATTGCTGTCAATGGTCAATACCACACGAGATGGTTTTATGGACTCACCAAATCGTTTAAATGTTGCGATTACCCGGGCCCGTTATCAAATAGTGATTATCGGAGACCATCGTTATTTTTCATATTCAAATACAATTGAATTAAAAAATCTCGCTAAAACTTACACCCTGTCAGATCAAAGAAAAGCTGACCAGCTATCTGCTGTGCAAAGCGGTAAAAGGAATTAACACCGATGAATAATAACACCCTTAATAGAGAGGCAATTGCGGAACCTTGTGGTAAAAAAACTGCTAATAATAAAAAGCCAAACGCAAATAATATGGGTGTGGACAGGCTAAGCCTTACGTTAAAGCGACAGGTACAACTTAAGCGCTTCCCACTTATTGCTAAGGTAACGTTTTGCCGGCAGCGGTCAGATTTGGTTGCTTTGCTAAAAGCCATGACATCAAGCACGTCGGATATGCCAGCGCGTTTAAAAGCCTACTTAGTAAAAGAAAACCTGTGGGACGAAATGAACAATGCAATCACAAGTCATGGCCAACAAGTTGTCGAAACGGGCTTATTTAACACTTCAGAGCGTAACCTTTATCACATCTGGTTTACCGACAACGACCCACTATTAGGTACGCGCCCTATTTTAATGCAGCGCGATAGCAGCTCAGAGGCACCAAAATATCAGGTTTGGAAAAAAGGTCGCGATGCTGTCAATTCAGAATTTGTACAACAGACGCGATTGAAACTGGTGGTTATGGAGGAGGAATACAAAGACCGCAAAAACACTGAATTACAAAAAACACAATTAATCATGGCAGCAATGCAGCCCGAGGTAATTTGCTCACCCGATAAATCGGCAAACTTGGAGATGCAATGGACGATAACCCCTGAAATCTCTCAAATTCATTTAACCGGTGAATTGGATATCCGTCAATTTAGCGGAAAAAATCATAGTTCACAGCCAGAGTCTATTGACCTAACTTTGGTTGAGGATGAGCAGCACTTACCATCGCTTATGGACAGCGTTGCAACCGCACTGAGCGGAAATTGGAATAATTCAACAAAACGTCTATCGACCACACTGGAACAGGTGGAAGGTTTTGCCTCTGCAGTGTCAAACTTCCGCATCGGTAACTTTAACTGCAAAGCATTTGAAACAGACTATGGTAATTTCACCTCTGTTCAGGCGGCGCATATTCCCATTCAACCACAAGACCAGGATGATGCAGAGAACTGGCACCGCTTCTGGTTAGATAGTTTTTATCGAATGTCATATCGCAGTCCTTCTGATGCTAACAGGCAACAAGGTAAATGGTTGGATAGCCCTGCTCTAGCTAGTTTTGAGCTGCCATTGAAACAGCCACAAAGCCTGATAGCAGAAATCAACCGAGAGCAACAGCCAGAAGCTTATTGGCACATTGCAGCTGTGGCAGATTTATCACCCAATAACAGCAATAAACTGCATATGCCTTTTAGCCTTATTGGTGGTGATGAGTTTGATATCTATAAATTGGTAAGCAAGCTAACAGACAGGGATGTTATTGAACACGTTATTTACTCCGATCGATATGTTCACACCGCAAAACAATACCTTAACCTTTCAACATTGGCGCGAGCTTGTTCAGATGCAAACGGCTTGCTGTTGACGTTAAAACCTCAAAACGGGAAACCGACTCGGATACCCGAAAACTGGGAACGTAATTACATCGACAAAAACAGTGACAACCATGGCCGCTACTGGATTTTTATTGGCACAAGAGGAACCTATTGCTGGGAATGCACCAGTGGACTAGATTTTATCAAAAACGAAAACGGATGGGTGACAGTCGATGGCTTTCCAACGTTTACACCAAAAGCAAAACATGAACTTCCCGGTTATCTGCAACAACACCTTAATGATCTGACGACAGAGGAGAATTACTGATGACAAGGTTTACTCCCCGTCATGAAAAATTCGAAGTAGAATTTTACGATGTATCATTGCCGTCTTTTTTTTGTAAGGACACTACATCATCAGAGGGTGATTTTAGTCATGTACTCTCTATCAAAACGGCTATGGATTTAGGGATAGAGATAGCACAAACACGGGTTACCTTAATGCTTGCCTGTGAGCAGCTAAAAGAAGCTTCTCTGATCTCCAAGTTAAGAAATCTGGCAGACGCAGGTATTCGGGTATATTTATTACTGGGTGATGAGAAAGCAAACCAACGGGCTATCGACACGTTATCCGGACGCTGTTTAATTCGAACTGGCATCAAGCAGCAAGGAGCGTTGTTAATTAGAGATCATGCGACCTCTGATGCTCATGCAACATTACTTACGTCTTGTGCTCCGCTAAGGCAAACCGAGCAGTTAGCTTGGGCTACAACACTCGAGCCAGAGCAAATTGAAGACGCCTTTCGCAGTTTTTGTAAGCTTTTCTGGGAACATGCTTCTGGCGAATATCTACAACAAAACCGGAACAAAGCTTGCACCGCGCATCCCGATGGCCACGTCATAACCAACCACTCACATCACCTGAGCGGCGCCTTACATGACTGTGTAAGTGATACACTAGCAACATTAATTGCAGTTAGCGGCGATGATTTTGCTGCCCCAAGTGACGAATTCCAACTGCTCATGCAGTCTCAGTCAGCCGATATCAAAGCAAAAGCCCGCACCGGGGTTGCGCTAAGTGAATCAGCCATTCCCGTTTTAATGTTTTCTCAAAATGGCCATTGGCTTCTGCCAGATCAAACCGATTTATCGAATGCAAACTGGTGTTTAAATCTATCTGACTTGCAAAGTGCTCAGTTGTACAAGGCATTCAATGAGGTATTTGAACACGCCGCATGGCAGTTTAAAGATGACCTCACGCTGAGAGATTTATCACCCTGGCAACAGGTCCGCTTTATTGATAGCCCTGACACTATTCGTACAATTGAGTTCGCAAGAAAAATACAACTTACCGATATACACGCAGAGACCATTGATAGTTTTTTGAATGATGATGTTAGAGACTTAGCATCCCCATACACTTATTGGCAAAAGAATGCATTGGCTCATGTCATCGACTACGACGTAGTAATACATCCACCTTATTGCCCTGCTAATGCACAATTAGATGGAATATATCAAAAATGGGAAACCATTGAAAAAAATTGGCAACAGCAGATTGATTCGTTGGCAGCTCTCATGGCCAAGATAGAACGTCAACAAAATGGAGTAGCCGATAAATTAAAAGGATTTATTAAAGGCTTCTTGCTCGGCCAAGCCCAATCTGCAAAAGGATTACAACAAGAGTTGGCAACACTAAAAAACTGGGCAGCCAGCAAAGCCAGTCCTGCCGAGCGTGAACAGTATCGTCAGAACTTGCATGTACTCAGTCAAAAAATAAAAAATCGGGCCGTTGATACCAACCAAGAACTCGAAAAAGCACATCAGCAGCAACAGTGGGAACAAAAACGGACTGAATTGCAAACCGCCCATACTGACGCTTTCGTACTGTTAAAAAAAGCCAAAGACGACCTGACATCACTAGAAACTACTAGCAACCAAAGGCTTACCCAAATAGAGCAGCAATTTGCTCGCACCTGGTGTGAAGCGGTAAATGCCTTGTCAGACAAACAACTAAAAACCGTTTTATCTAACGATACTTTGGGAACTTCCAATGAAAGGTCAGCGTTAGCAAAGCCTACAACTGAGGCTGCTGAGTGCCGTCGCAGTGACCTAATTGGCATCGGCGTTGAACAAGCAAAGGCTTTAAAAGCAAACGTTAAAGAGCACATTTGGAAAAAGGATTTTAAAGCGCTTGATCGCGCACTTGCAAACCATCTGCAAGCCAAAAACAAGCTTAGTCGTGACCTGGACGATGCAAAAAAAACCGTTGAAAGAAGCCAATCGCAGTTATCTCACACAGAACAGAAACTGCGCGAACATGGTGAATCATTTGCCTATAAAGCTAAATCTCTGGCTTTGGATAAGCAGCTTGGACTAAACAACAATAACACAGATTTCATGCATTTTAATTGGCCGGCAGAGGACCTACCTGCAACAGGCACCGAATTAAGAGCATTACAGCAAAAGCGATATCTTGTGGTGTTTAATGAAGCGCAGTTGAGCCTTGCTCGTAAAGATGCTCAGCGACTCAATGCGTGCATCGTGTGTGATAAGGAGTCAATAAATGCCTGAGCAAAAAATAATACTCATTATTGATGAGCAAGGTGCGATTATGGCAAAAACTAGCGGCTTTAAAGGTGAAAGTTGTTTTGAGGCATTGGATGAACTCCTAGAGTTACAAGGAGTAGTCAGTAATGTAAAAAAAACCGATGAATATCACGAGCAACGCGTTTTACACTCCATTAATATACAAACACTGAAAGGTAAAAGCTAATGAGTGCCGTCATTAAAACGGTTACCCCGTTTACGAATGAAAGTCTGCTGATGAAGGCGCTCACAGATATTGGAGCTGAGCCCGAAAAAGTCACAGTAAATATTACCGATGATGGCCATAGCAGCATAATTCAGTATGGGGATATTGTTACTAATCGAAGCGATTATTATGGTTGCCAAATTTTCAGATTTATTAATGACCGATGGGTACTGATACATGACGAGGACGAAATAGATGCTAGAGTGAGTAGCAAACTTGCAGACAAAAAGTATATATCAGTATCTAAATTTCTTGCCCTCCTTGGGGATAATTATAACGTAGTATACCAGCAATATTTGGAACAGATCGCAGAGCAAGAACGCATAACGCTGGAAGCAGAACGTAAGATTCGTGTTGAAAAAACTAGGCAACAGGCAATCGCTAAAGCAAAAGCTCAAGGATATGCTGTCAAAGAATCAATTAATAGCCAAGGACAAATCCAACTTGTTCTAACACGAATGGTCTGAATTCTGATGAAACGCAATTATGGTGAATATTTTAATGTGGCTCATATTGAATTACAAAGTCGTATATACGGGCCTGGTACTCGATATGTTATTTGGTTACAAGGTTGCTCTCTTGCTTGCGAGGGGTGCTGGAATACGGAAATGTGGTCATTTAAAGCAAAGGATCTCATTCATAGAGAAACGCTGCTAAAGCAAATATTATCTGCAACCGATATCAAAGGTATCACTATTTTGGGTGGCGAACCGTTACATCAAGAAAGCAATCTTTTATGGTTACTTAAGAAAATTCGCCGACAAACCAATTTAACAATATTCGTTTTTACTGGTTTTGAAGAGCAAGAACTTCAATCGCAAGGTTTGCTTGGTCAACTGTTAGAGGTTTGTGACATGCTTGCAGTGGGTCGCTATATCTCAAGTCAGCGTAACACACAGCAGCAATGGATTGGTTCTAATAATCAATGTATTTTGTACTCAGCAAATTCAAGAGAAAAACAAAAACAACAGTCAGTGAATGAAGTCGAGATCTGCATTAATAAAGACAGTTCTGTAAGAATGCTGGGATTTCCAAATGAAGAGCTAATAAGATGGGTTAATGTAAATTCTAGTAAATGACGGTACTTTACTAAAAATGAACAGTAAAACGACTAAAATGTTTGTTAGTACAAAACACAACTTGAAGAATGACACACTCTGTAGAGCCCTTCAGCCATTAAGGACTTATTAGCAAATAAAGAATAAAAAAGATTAAAAGTAGATTCATTCGATAAAAATAGTTGACTTTGAGTTCATTTTATGATTTTTCAATTGACTTTTGATTGGTTTTGTGTATAATGCGTGGCCTAAGTTGATGAAAAATTCACTTCATTTACTTACGTTAAAAATTTTCTCATTACAATTTTAACCCTCTAATAAATAACCTCATATCACTTATGTTTGGCAATGCAAGATTGCCTTAGCCTTTCGGCTTGCTAAAAATTAATTAAGAGAACAAGAGTTTAAAACTAAACCATAGACAACCCATTTCAAACGTAAAATCCAGTATGAAAACACAATAATGTATAAAATTTTCGAGAGGTACATATGATTTTTATTTTTTACGGTCTTCTTTGGTGGATTTTAATTTATAATGTTAAGCATTCTTATTGGGCAGTCTTAGCTGAATTTTCTTATAATGTCTTTGATTTTGTGGGACTTTACCAGTTTGCTAGAACTTTAGATGGTTTCTTTTTGAGCCTGAGTAATGGAGGTGATTTTTTTGGATTAGCTTTTACTTTGGGTGTTATAACAGTGTTCTTTTTAGATAAAGACTTTGTTGATGAAATGAATGCTGCTGCTAATAAGCATATATAAGAAAAATCTGCAAAAAATAATTGTAACTAACCTTTTATTTCAGAGTGTTTTAGCCGTGGAGGTCTTATTGGCAAAAGCGAGTAATAAAAAGGTGTAAAAGTACACTTACACAATTCACTACATACAGCTTATATTTTTGGGCAATGCAAGATTGCCAAAGCTTTTCAGCTTGATAACACAAACTCAATGAACAAAACTTCATACTAGACGTTAAACAACCAGTTTTAAACGAAGGATTCAGTGATAAACAACTGAAATCAGCAAATAATGTTTTTTTACTCTTAATTACCGCATCCAATACGCGCTTAAAATCTATACACACGCTTGAGCTTCCAACGCTCAGGAAGGGTTATTTTTGTCAAAAATTACGGCGGGTGAATAAAGTATGGTCAATAAATATACATATCATCAACTTGACGAACAAGCTTTGAACATATTTATCGCTGTCTCGAATAGCTGGGTTTCTTTTATTGAAACACCCTACTTCTATGATGCTGAATCACAATTTACCTTTGCAGTGCGAGATGATGACGAATGTAAAATACCTAAATCATACTCCATCGATTTAGGGCGCCCGAATGGTATTACGCGTGATACCGTCGCACATTCTCAATGACAGACCGCTCTATCTTATGATTGTAGCAATGTTTTTCTGTTATTTTTAAAGGGCTTTCATAAATACTTTGCCAACCTACACGAAAACGCTTACCCCACATCAGTTATAGAAAATGAGAAATAAAATATTTATCTAAGCAAATGCTAAGAAGTGGATCTTCCCCCTTTTAATACCAAAATTTTTATACAAAAAGAAAGGCAGGTAACTTCTTTACATGCCCGAATCGTATTTTGCTGTTATGCATCAATTACTTCAAGAAATCATACTCATAGAGGTTTATATGAAAAATCACGATAAATTTTTTGAACAAGACAAAGCTCTTTGTACTGGAGTTGAGTTACGTGATGACGAAACATTACACGAAGAAGAGGATCTACAAGAGGAAGAAGTACCATATGAATCATCAGAAGATTTCTTTGCAGAATTAGACCTTTCAGAAGTAGAGGGGCCTGATATCACTGACAAAAAACAAGACGTCGACGCTGAAAATACAACAACAGCGTGCACTCACGACGCATGGCATGAAGAAGATTTTCGATTTTACAAAAAACGAACTACATCGGCTGATTCGAATTCTGTGATTCAGCAAAAACAGCGTAATCAGTTTCCTCATATGATCAGCCAAATGTTTAAGTTGGCAACCCACCCAGATATGGTGCGGTTCAAAGAACAACTTGCTTATATTGCGCTCAGTCAGAGTATTAATGCTGGCGATATAAAGCCATTAGAGGTTTCAACACCCTCTGAAAAAGAATATGAATTTGATATAACAATGTTGTTAGCGGCGATATTTGGCTTTCCAGCCATTCAGCAAAAAATTGCCGCAGAAGTTGGCATAGCCTCACAAGAAATTAAATTTACACAGGCTGTTTATCACTGCCGTGATGTACTTCAAGATAAAGTTCCACCAAGGACTTTCAGAACGAATAGCGATGGCTTCAATACCAACTGGTTTAAGATGGCTGCTGGGCAAAAAGAAAAACTCAAACCGACAAAAAGCGCTTTTAAATTGTTCCCCTTTATATTTAAGGCCACTGACGAAACCATGACTAGCCTTGAATTCGATGTCACAAACCTGGCTTTGCTGCTACAAAACAAGCTAGATTTTGAATCTGATGTCCTCTCAGAGTTAGGGCGTTTAAACCAAGAAAAACCATCGTTGTTTAAAAAACAGCGCAAAATTCAGCAACTCAAAAAGCTCTGTGAGCAGAAGATTAAAGGACAAATGCAAGCTATTTCAGCGGTTACGGAAATGGTGGGCGGCGCCTTTAACTCTAAGAAAACAGGCCCAAGAGGCATTGTGACTTTTATGGGAGCATCCGGTACAGGAAAAACGGCATTAGCAGAAACACTTGTTTATGGTGTAAATGAAGTGTATGGCGCGGGCTATAAAAAGCTAATCCTTAATATGGAAATGTACAGTGATGATCGTTCATCAATGAAACTCTTTGGTACGGGGTCTCAATATGTTGATTCAGCATTGGGCGAACTTACCACCCAAGTGCTGATCGCCCCCCGCACCGTTATTATCATTGATGAAATTGAAAAAGCGCATCGTACGGTTATCCAGTCATTACTCACCCTATTGGAAAAAGGTGAAATACCCGATCAAACCACCAACGAAGTCGTTGATTTTAGCCAATGTATTTTCGTGTTCACGACAAATCTCGGGCAAAAAGCCGCTAAAGAAAATCTGTCAAAAAATAAACCGCTCGATTTAAGTGCATTACTTGCTGAAAAACCGGGGAAAGTCGGTTTGTCGCCTGAACTGATCAGCCGCTTATCACGTGGTAGTGTAGCGCTATTCAGAGAGCTAGAGATTAAAGACTTACTCAATATGGCAGAGCACGCAGCAAATATTGCGCGCGAAGATAAGACGCTTTGCTGGTCTGAAGACTTACCTGAGATGCTCATTGAAACCTTGGGTGGGGACCTTTCACCAAGAACCATCCTAGCTCAAGCCTCGAAACTACAGGGCAAGATTGTAGAGTTTGTGTTATCAACAATCGAAGAAACCGCAAACGACCCACGTATCGAAGTTGAAATAGCAGAAGATATTGCGAACTTTCACTATGCTGTGGTGACTCAGGATCGCCTGTTAACGCGGCTGCTTAAAAAGTACTTTCCAAATTGCAAAGTATTAACGGATGTATCGCAAGTTCAGCAATTATCTAGCGAGCAAAATATCCAAGCGGTACTCATCGATCAACTGCAATGTTCGACCGAACTGGCTGCTGAACATAAAGGTAACTTACACTTTTACAGTTTTGGCTATCAACATCAGAGTGTTGACGAAGCAATAAAACCAACACAAATAGAACGGCACTTTAAGCTTGTTGATTTTACCGTTCCATCACTAACGGCATTTATTAAGCAGGTTGCTAAACGTTGTCGCCTATTAACCAGCGCTGAGCAACTACGTAAGCGTAAAATGATGGTTGAGTTTGATTATCAACTCACGCGCATTGATGATGGTTTCAAAGTCACCCTGCAACACCCTGTTTATGAGCAACGTTTTGATCCTAACGATTTTGAAGCACCCTACATGCAGGAACCTTGCATTCCCAAAATTAGCTTTCAAGATATTATTGGTCAAGATGAGCTAAAACAGAGTATGACATTCATTTTACAACGGCTACGTGGTGCAAATGACTTTGTACTGGATATGCCAAAAGGCTATCTTTTTGCAGGTTTACCTGGGACAGGTAAAAGTTATTTTGCAAAAGCCATTGCAGGCGAGTGTCAAGTACCCTTTATTCCGGTAAACGCAGCAGATTTGATGAATGGAGATGTGGTTATCAACATTAATCACTTATTTGAGGTGGCTGCACGTTATGCGCCATGTATTGTCTTTCTTGACGAAATTGACGCCATCGCGTTGAGCCGTGAACAAAACTCTATACATGGCCGTTTAGCGGTTAATACGCTGCTAACCCAGTTAGATGGCTTTAACAACAGTGATAATCCGGTTTTTGTGTTGGCCGCAACCAACTTTGCACATAAGCTTGACCCCGCTGTGATGCGTCATGGCCGTTTCGATAAAATCGTGACTATACCGCTACCGGATTTAGTTGCTCGTAAGCGATTCATAAAGCAATGCTGCGACAATTACCAATTTACGCTGACAGCCGACGCTTTAGACGCCTTTGCCAAACGTATTGGCGGTGCTACTTATGGTTTTATTGAGACGCTGTTTCGTGATGTACAGTTAACATTACTCACTAAGCAATGCCAGTTTAGTGTGAGTATGCTAGATGAGCAATTGTTAACGGCCACGATTGGAAATAAAAAAGCCGTTAGCTCCTATAATGATAAAGACCGCTTGGCCATTGCTTATCATGAAACAGGCCATTACCTCTTATACAAACATTGGTATCCAAAAGCGAAATGCATCAACTTATCTATACAAGAGCATGAAGGTGCAGGTGGTGTGACGGTGTTTGATTTAGATGGACAAGGCTTAGGTAACACAAAAGCGTCTTGCAAAGCCAAGTTGCAAATGCTTTTGGCTGGACGCGCAGCGGAGAAACTGCTCAGTGAACATGACGATGATATTTCATCTGGCGCCAGTCATGATATTCAGCAGGCCACACAACTCGCGAAACGTGCTATATCGGATCTGGGTTTCTCAGACAGCTTAGGTTTAGCTGATTTTAAGCAATTACCTATGCTACAGACTAAGGTAGAAAACGAGGTAGTAGAGTGGTTAAACGAGGCTTATCATAACAGTGAAACTTATCTTCGTAACAACTGGCACCTTGTAAAACAGATAGCAGAAATATTGTTTGAAAAGGGATCCCTCGATCAAGCTCAGCTTGATGACATAACCTTAAATTATCAAAGTACTGCAAAGCAGTATAGCCACTAACATTTATCACACAAAATTTTGATTCAATTAAAAAATTAAATTTTTCAAAAAAATTATTTTTAATTTGTAACGATATTCGTCAGATACATACCTAGACATTATTATTTAAGAATCATGAGTTACCCCAAGCTCATGATAGGTTTTTTTTGTCAAAAATTAGGTGGTCAAGAAATTATGGATAAAGCCCAACTTCGAGCAAAAACCAAAGCTAGCATGTTTAGTGCGGCTATTGGTGATGCATTTGGTTCGCCTTATGAGTTTAAAACCGTATCCCCAACGCATAATTGTGTATTACCGATAATTGATAGCCCTTTTTGTACAGAACATCGTAACTTCACGGACGATACTCAACTACTTATCTTTTCCGCCGAAGGATTAGCTGATTATGCTACCCAAAATCAAACAAGCCCCATTAAAAGTGATGTTTTGATTGAAGCGGTTTCTCATGCTTTTCAACGATGGCTTTTTACACAAGATATGTCGAGTATTTGCCAAGACCCTATTAGATTAAATGGTGGATTACTGGAATATCCGTTTGTTTATCAAACACGTTCTCCCGGCGCAACATGCATTGACGCGTTAAAAGACATGCAACGACTTTCACAACCAGCATGTAATTTTAGTGCCGGTGCGGGAGCATTACTAAGGCTGATACCTCATGCTGCTTTTTGTCTAAATACTCTATCAGATGATGATTATCTAACCGTATTCAAACTTGGATCAGAAATAGCGGGTATAACGCATGGCCATGGCCATGCGCTTGTCAGCGCAGGCATATTCAACTTACTGATGTTTTTATTATTTAAAGGGCTCGATCTCGACTCAAGTTTAAAAGTGTCACTTCATTTTCTACTCACAAATAAAAACATTCATAACTTATATATCGACAAAGCACATATCACTGACGTCACAATATTGCTTTTGAATGTCGTTGCCTTAGCTAAAAGTAACACGCCAACTAATGATGCCATAGCGGCTATAGGCGAAGGATGGGTTAGCCCTCAAGCTTTGGGATTAGCGATATACGCAAATCTAAAAGCTAAAACAGGTCATGAAATGTTACGCCTGTCAGCTTGGCACAACGGTGATTCAGATACAGTATGTGCACTAGCCGGAGGTATCTATGGCGCGATACACGGCACCGCTCATGAACTGATGCCTTATATTGAAAACATAAGCGGTAAACCTGAGCTAAATAAAATCATAAACCACTTAGTTCCTAAATTTATCCAGTAACCACGTAATAAACATTATTTTCGTTTTCTAAAATATCACTACACAAAGGGCTCCTTCATGATTAAAAATCTTGCATTTGCAACATTGCTTACAGCGACATCTTGCGCAGTTCTAGCCGAGTCTTTCCCATCAGACTTACCGCCAAGCGAACAACACAACATCAAGATCCAGGGAAACAACGGTTTTACCTACCCTGAAAAAACTCATCTAGAATCTGATGAGATCTTTCACGACGTCGTATTTTTCTATTCCAATGACATGCTTGATTACTTTGAAAATAATGTTGAAGCACTGACAAAATATGTGGAAGGCGCGATTGAAATTAATAATAAAGCGTTTAGCAGACAAGATATTCCTTTACGCCGAAAAATCATAGGTATTGTCAATATACCGGAGCCATTTGGATATGATGATAATATAGATGGCTCTGAACGTTTATCAAGCTTGCGTCGCCTGTATGCTGATTCAAGATATCGCTTTAATTTCTTTTTTGATGCGTCTTATGTTGTCGCATTAAACAGATATTATCCTGAAAAAACGTCGAGTATTGGCCTTGCCGAAGTAAGTGGGAAATATTCTTGGGTTTCACCCTATCGTGGTTTTAATGCAGACCCAACCTTGGCACATGAATTAGGCCACAACGATGGATTTATACATGATGTAGAGCATTACGAAGGTTACTCTTCGTCAAACCGTATATTCTTGGCCGCAAGCTATGCCGTTGGTGCAAGCTGCGGAACTTTTGACAGTATTATGCGAAGCAGTAGTGGTAATCGTTCCGAAGCATTTATCTCTTCACCATTAGTTAAAAACGCACAAAGTGAAGCGTGTGGTGTAGAAAATACTTCCGATGCGGCACGTGCCTACTTAGAAGCGTTACAAAATAAGATACCGCAACGATTATTACCGTTTGCGAATAATAAGCCATCAAGAGCAATAACAGGAACAGCCTCATTATCTGTGCTCAATCCAACTGTTAATGAAGGTCAAGACATCGAGGTCGAGGTCATTTTTACAGGCGCTGAACTTGGCGATACGGTCCAAGTCATTACGAGACAAGGCTCTGCAGACAATAGCGATTTTGTTTCAACGCTAAAAACAGTCTACTTCGATGAAACCAGTTCCGTAAAAAAACTGACTTTTAGCACTAAAGATGATGAAGACTTTGAAATGCCCGAGCAGTTTATCATTGAGTTAGTCTACCCAAATGGATTGGCACTAGATACGGCATCATCATCGCAAACCATAACAATGCTATCTGATGATATTGGCTATCCCGGCACAATTAACTTTGATGTTGCTAGCTTAACGTTGTCAGAAGGGCAAAACAGTACGTTAACCTTAACGAGAACAAATGGTACTGATGGCGATTATACGGTCAGAGTGTTTACTGAATACGGTACAGCAGATGCCAATGACTTTGTTGCCATTGACCAAGAAATTACATTCTTAAACGGTGAGACGACAAAGTCACTAAACTTGTCAATCAACAGCGATATCAGCGAAGAACCCGCCGAAACATTTACAGTGCGCTTCACGGGAAACAACCTTATTGTCGGTTCAATGAATACCGTTGCAGTCACTGTTTTAGCTTCAAGCGCGCCACCAGCGCCACCGAAGCCTGCATCAAGTAATGAAAGTAGTGGCGGTAGTTTTAACTTAACAGCGTTATTGCTACTGCTTGTTGCTGCAATCCGCCAAAGAACGCGGAAAATAATAAAGCAGTGCAACACCCTGTAATATTTTAGCGGCTGAGCTTCATAGATTTACTGAATAACCCCGCGACTTTGCTAGGCGTTGTTCACGGGGTTTTCTTAGAAAATCCTAATAAACTTTTATTAATTCGAGGTGCCATATGACTTTTCAAAAAACTAACAACAATATCACGCATCAGTTTGATCTTTTTGAGCAGGAGTGTATGGGGGTGCTAGTTGATGAGTCTTTTAGTGTGCATAACATTATTGAATGCAACACTTCGATTTCCGTAAAAAATTTCGACCCTGATAAATTTAATCAATCAAGAATCTTTAACCGTGCAGTAAAAACTATATGTAATAGAAGTGGTCTGCACGAATATGAGGTGGAATGCATATTAAAAGGCCTACAAGTCTTTCATAGTAATAATAAAAACCTCTCATTCGAGGACTTCATTGAGCAGTGGGATGCCTTTAATTGCTTTGCGGAAGTTAACAGCTACGCCACGGCTTAATCTTACATAATTCGTTTATTATTTTTCGTCTATGCGCCAGTTGCATTGCCCAGAAATATAATCACTCCCAGACACATCGCTAATAACGCATTCTTGGGAGTTGTATGAGTAAAATCGCAAAAAATTTACCAATGGTATTCTTTGCTAATGAAAAGTCATCAGCAGCCCTTGTTACGAATGTCGAAACCGACTTAATAGCGAATGCACGTAATTCAGGGTTGCACCAAGATCCTTTATATGACAAGGATTTACCAGCTGATGTTATTGATAGCCTTACCCATCAACGTCAAAATAACTTGGGGCGTCTAGGAAAACCCAACGCTTTAGAGACACAAAACAACTCCATTGATTCAGAGTCTAACGCCCCGATTCATAAGGACAGACATGAGGTTATAAACCTTGATAACTGTTTAGTAAAACACCCAAATGTTTTTTTTGATGATAGCAGCAAGTTGTTGCTTTCTGATGAAAATAACGACGCTGATATCGCATTATTTGTAGAGCAACTGGCTTATATCGTGGTAAGCCAAGCGTGTAAATCAGTTAACATCCGGAGGCTTTATACTTCTCATGACATTAAACTAAAATGTAATCAGACAATGTTGTTAGCTGCCCTTTTAGGCACATCGTCTGTGTTAAAGAAAGTTGCGGGCACTATAGGTAAGGTTAGCCAAGCGTTGCGTTTCCCCGAAGAGGTTTTAACGTGTAGGAAAGTCTTACAAGATAAATATGAGCGCCGTACTTTCGCATTGAATCCATCAACAGGGGATCTTAATTGGTTTGATTATGCCTTAGAGTTAAAATCAAAGATCACTTTTTCAACCCCTACAAAACAACTCATCGCTTTTCTGTTTAGACAACATCCAACCAATAAAGCCGCTGTCATTTTTGATTATCAAAATGTAGGGCTCATCTTTCAGGGTAAGTTAAATTTAGATATTGATTTTAGCGCAAGCGAAGCACCCGAGCCTGACATGATCAGCGAAGTCAGTAACTTAAATAAAGGTATCCCCTCACTCTTTGATACCTATCAAAAAGCTCAACAATTTAAACAGTATTTAAGCAAGAACCTTATCGGCCAGTCGTTAGCGATTGAAAGTGTGACTGAAATGGTGACAACCGCCTTTCAAACACAAAAAAATGGGCTGCTTGGTATTGCTACATTTATGGGAGCATCAGGCTCAGGAAAAACGGTATTAGCTGAAACCTTAGCCAGTGGTTTAAATGAGGTTTTTGCTGCTAATTTCGATACATTACTGCTGAATATGGAAATGTACAGCGATGAGAAATCAGGAGCAAAACTGTTTGGCGCAGGCTCGCAATACAACAATGCCGCTTTAGGTGACCTCACCTCAGCAGTCAGCGTTGCACCAAGAACTGTGATTATTTTTGATGAGATAGAAAAAGCGCATCCATCCGTTCAGCAAGCGCTACTCACGGTACTGGAAAAAGGAAAGTTGGTTGATCAGACAACAAATAAGACAGTGGATTTTAGCCAATGCTTTATTATTTTTACTACCAACTTAGGCTTGCGCGCAACAACAAAAAATACCATTAATAAACAACAGCTTGACTTGAAGTCATTATTAACAGAAAAATCAGGTCAGTGTGGACTTTCGCCAGAATTCATCAGTCGATTATCACGAGGCAGTATCGTTTTATTTGAGAATTTATCCGCAAAGAGTTTACTGACACTTGCCGAAGCTGCTGCCAATAAAGCTCGCGTCGATAAATCTGTGCAATGGCCAGCTAATTTTGCAGACATTATTCTAGAGAGTCTCGGTTGTGATGTGGAACCAAGAACAATTCAAACACAAGCAGCAAAACTGCAAAATAAAGTGCTCAGCCTAGTATGCTCATCTATAAATAGAACAAATACTACTCCGAGGATCGTTGTTGAATGCCCTGAAGACTTATCAAACTTCTTTTTTACCGTTGTCACAAAAAACCTCGACCTGCAGGCTTTCTTTTCACACCAATATACCCAATGTTCTGTTCTAAACAGATTAGAAGATCTGAATACTATCAATATTAAATCACAGGCAGTTCTGATTGATCGGTCTCTCTTAACGGTTAGCCAAGCTATTCCCGTTTCGACACAATATCACCTTTTCAGCTTTGGCTTAACTGCCCGCCCTGCCAATTATCCGCAACTTGAAAGACACTTTAAATTGCATAATTTTACGGTTGAGTCTTTGCATATTGCTGTGCAGCATGCGGCAAAAAGAACTCGTCTGTTAACCAGTTTAGATGAGACACGTCAACGTAAGAAAAGCGTAAAATTTGAATATCATCTAAGCAGTCTTAAACAGGGTTTTAAAGTGACATTAACGAGGCCAATATATGAACAACGCTTTGCCGTAGATGACTTTGAACCTATATTTATGAAAGCACCCTGCATACCCACTATCGCCTTCAAAGACGTGATGGGGTTGCATGAACTGAAAAAATCGATGTCATTAATCCTAAAACGATTACAAGATAAAAATGATTTTGTGCTGAACATGCCTAATGGCTATCTATTAGCAGGAGCACCTGGTACAGGCAAAAGCTACTTTGCCAAAGCAGTGGCCGGTGAATGCCAGGTCCCTTTTATCCCGGTTAATGCCGCAGATTTAATGGACGGTTGCCCTATTAAAAATATTAATCACTTATTTGATGTAGCAGAGCGATATGCGCCTTGTATCGTATTTCTGGATGAAATAGACGCAATTGCGATTAATCGTGAAGCAAGTCAAATGTTAAGTAGATTAGCAGTAAATACACTTCTGACTCGCCTAGATGGGTTTAATGATAGTCAGTATCCGGTCTTTGTACTTGCAGCAACTAACACGCCACAAGCACTTGATCCTGCTATAGTGCGTTACGGTCGCTTTGACAAGGTTGTCAATTTTTCACATCCAGATCAGGCTATTCTCAAACAATACATTCAGCAGTGTGCAATTAGCTATAACTTCGTACTATCAGACGAAGAGTTAACATATTTCTCTAATAAGATCAGCGGTGTATCCTTTGGTTTTATCGATACGTTATTTCGAGATCTTCAGCTAAATCGATTAATTGAGCAACGCCCATTTGATGCTTCTTTGCTTAATGACGAGATAAATAAGGCGACTAAAAAGCATAAACCAGAAATGAATTTGAGTAGTACTAAAACACGGTTACAAATTGCTTATCATGAAACCGGTCATTATTTATTGCATAAGCTTCATTTTCCGAAGGTAGCCTGTACCTGTTTATCGATACAAGCACATCAATCTAGCGGTGGCGTTGCTTTGTTTGACTTTGAAGATGAAGATTTAACCGACAGCCCAACTAATATTAGAGCGCGGTTACAAATATTATTAGCAGGACGAGCAGCAGAAAAGCTGTTTGTTAAGCATCATGATGCTATTTCTTCGGGTGCAAACCATGACATCAAGCAAGCTACGCAACTTGCAAAGTTTGCGATTACTGAGTGTGGTTTTTCTGAAAAGTTAGCTTTAGCAGATTATAGTCAACTGCCAATGTTACAAAAACAGGTCGATGATGAAATAGTGGAATGGCTTAATGCTGCTTATGACTACAGTGAGGCCTATCTGCAAAAAAACTGGTCCTTAGTTAAGTATGTTGCTGAAGCGCTATTTGAAAATGAAACGCTGAGCCAACAAACGTTAGACCTCATATTGAGTCAATATTGTCAAAGCTCAACATGAAGTGTCTCAATTAAGCATGGTTCAATTAAGCACTACACTTCTTCAGAGTCCCAATTTTCAGGCGTAGATTTAACTTTGATTGATCCAACGCCAATACTGATAAATTGAGCATCAGAGCGAATCTTACGACCCAAGGGTCTGTACATGAGCTTACAAGGCTACAAGCTTATTCTAATGCTTCGTATGGCTGACAGACCAGCAAATCCATTTACACTCATAACTATAAAGTTAAAAAATCTCAACATCATCACTCTTTAGCAATTTTCTTTTCCTTCTTGGTTTTGCATTGCATTAACTCCAACGCCCGGTTTTTCCGCTGCTCTTCCTTGTATAGCGCAGCATAATAGGTTGCAAGTAGCGTCATGCCGATTGCCATGCAAAAAGCAAAGAATACAATAATTATTGAGATGGTTGTCATGGTCATAAAGCCTCCAAATGTGTTTTGAATTTAACTGACGAATTGAGTTTTAAGCATGTTGCCATGCTTTAGCATTCACGCCACAAATCAGAATTGGCATTTGCGGCATGAATAAAGAGGGCTTTAAGCAATGTACCTGCGGAGCATTTAAGCCTGTTTCGCCAACTGAGAGCTCACTGGTCGGTAAGCTGCAGTGTCGGTGCCAAATAAGTTTCCGCTTTATAACCATAACGTGCACTTGGGCTACTGCATCTCCAGATATGGCGCAGTAAGATAGCTCCTGATGGGTCTTCTGCATCTAACCAGCGAAGCGCAGCGGCACAAATTTCCAGCGTCAGTTCATCATGGTCTACTAACTTACCCAGTGATGTACGCCGCATGGTCTGGGTTGCGGGTGGCGACAATCTCTGATTTTGAGAACAAGCCTGAATCCTGCAAGTTAGCCACATTTTTCAAAATCCTTGCATCGTTGCAGCTACAGCTGGATATCTCCCCCCGTGGCGATAAATCCGCAGACCCAGACCAAAGTACATGGCAGGAAGGCTGGTAAATGGACACGCTTGATATTCATATGAATGGGATCAGGGTTGGTGAATACCTGCGCGATAGACGGGGTGAGAATAGTTTCACTTACGATACTGATTGGCTGAGATCGCCAGGACGTCGAAGCTTATCGCTTCCCTTAACGCTTCGACCAGAAAGTTATATTGGGCCGCAAGTCTATAACTTTTTTGACCACTGACTGTCCGACTCTAGCGAAATTTGCGAGCATGACTGCATTTAAGCAAGACCCAAGTTGCTACTCAATCTATTACAGGCTTCCGCATGTTTAATGGCGGACATTTTCGATAAGTTATGCATTTTCCACCGAACGGCTGGCAATTGATCAATTCCTTCAATACCCAGCAGGCTCCAGTCAGGTTGCAGTCTTTTGGACGACAGCAAAAACTGTCTCTCCTGCAGCGTCAACAAGGAATGGTTGTTATCAACCAACTGAACACGGGCACTTTCCAATTCGGCTCGCGAAACCTCTTGTTCAGACATTGTTTTAAACTCACCGTCGTAAAGCCCGGAAATGTCCTTAAAATTAGGACGAAGTATTTCAGCAATCGGACGAGGATGGCTAATCATGTATACCAGCAGGGCTTTGCGAAGCGGCTCATCTATACCCTCGTTATCCAGCAACTGTTTCACATCAAATAGATCTCGGGGATGTTGGCGATCCAGCGCCGCGCAAATTTTTCCCGCGTATAAGTCAGCAAAACTGACAACCGCCATCTCTGCGTAACCAAATTCAGCTTCGACAGCTTCGCTAACAGAATGGATCTTCGGCTCATAGACCGTACCACGCAGTACAGGTGACAACTCAATTTTAATCTGGATACCATTGCGCTCAACCAACAAACGCAATGCATCTGCTTTTTCCTGAAAAGCACGTACAACTCGCACTGGGAGTGTGGTCTCAATGCTCGATGCCAAGGTATTCAAATTGGTTTTAATCGAGGTTAAGGCGTCATCTCTTTCCATCATGGGTAAGAACACCAAATCAATATCAACCGATAACCGTGGAAAATCACGGATAAATAAATTTAGAGCGGTACCGCCTTTTAACGCAAAACAGTCATACTTGGCGACATAAGGGATGATTTACAACAAAAGCTGGACTTGTCGGTAATAAATGCTTTGCCTATCCATAGTTTTACATCTCCTTAGGCACAGTTATCTGCCAAGTTGACTCGTACCTACCGCCTTTTGCAATCATGCGTTTGCCTGTACCTAGTGCATAATTATCACTACTAAGATGTTTCAGCCAAGCATGCTGGTGCCGGTGAGCAAGCCAAAAGAACAGTCGTTTTACTTTAACGTTTATACAAACCCTTAACAGCTTATCCAATTTACGCGGCGACAAATTGTGCATCCCCTGCATCAGTTGATCGACATGTTCAAAACTTATTACATCAGGTACCTGTAGTAATAACTCCAAAATGGCTTTTTCAGGACAAGAATAATAAAGAGCCGGTAAAGATGCTTGCCAGCTATGCTCTCTTATAAAATAGCTATCCGACATGACATTTTCAGCCCAAAGCCTGCGAGTACCCTGCCATTCAAATGCAGCTGATACTGCAATTCTATTCAGCCACCTTGGTAGTGCTTTTTCACTACATAACGATATACGAGGCGACGTTGAACCAGCCAAATAATGCGCTACGCCTTCCAGTTCAAGCGCTGACAAAGCACCGACATGGACGGGGGTGTCTGTCATTCGCTGCAAGGATGCCACAACGCCCTGCCAACTGACGATCCCTTCCCGCAAATAAACACCTGGAGTCAGCGGTGTTAAAGTACTACTGCGAACCGCATTATCCAGAAAATGTAGGTTAAAGCCCTGCGCTTCCAGCCAGGGTTTTGTGGCTAGCATTCCTACCGGCAATAATGCTTTCAGTTGCCTTCTCGCCTCTATATTTAGCATTAGCCACCCAGAGTTTATAAATAAGATGATATACGGCAACTATCACCGTATATTAAAGCATTAGCAAACCAAAATAGTTGGTGCAAGTTTACAAAATTGAAATTAACCGTCAATTATCAATGTATTTATGAAATTTTATAAACTTTAAAAGATAGTGAAGGTATAAGATTTGGAGTCTAAAACTAGCATGTAAAAATATCCGGATTTTCACCTAATCAGCATTTGATGAAATACCAACCTCAAAAATTTATTTACTTAATATATTGCGTATTTCGGGATGATCCGGCCAGTTTGTTCTTCGTTTTACAGACTTACTTTCGATTCATCAGCTCGGGGATATTTACAGAGAATTGAGACATAATTTTCTCAATGATACCTTTCGCGACAGTCTCAATTCCAGGTAAGTGTTTAAGCTCAATAAACTGCTGCACATAGCTCTGTTTGCTTTTAGATAACGTTCCACCATTGCTTAATAGCAACGAAATCAGCACATCGATATTTTTGTTCGATATATCGAAGGTGCTATTGATATGATCTTTCAGGGTATCAAAACAGATAATCAGGCAGACTTCTTCGATGAGCTCTGAAGAAACTGCGGTTTCCATCATGTCGTAGACAAATTTCACATGCTCGGTAAAGTCTGGGTAGCGATACATGTATTCGATGTCATTGTTAATTACGATCTTTGAGTCATCCGAAAAGGAATAATCAAGCATCGATAAAATTGGTCTGGAAATACTCTCCAGAACCTGATCATACTTTTCCGGATTTCTTAAAATTGACGCAGAAACAGGAATAATAAACTTATGTTTCGCTTCACGCTGTTTCATCACGTCATGGATCAGATATCGATGCAATCTGCCATTACCATCAATAAAAGGATGGATATAAACTTCACCAAACGAGATGATGCATGCATGGATCAGGGCAGGCATAGATCTGTCTAACATCAGATTCTCATGCGTAGCTAACAACCCAGCCATCATTCCAGGTACATGTTTAGCCAGTGGGCCTATGTAATGCACATCCTCATCAACGATATTATACCGTTGGATCGTGCTGCCAACATAGATTTCATCCGTTCTGTAATCGTTAGCTCTAACCCGCTCTTCGACAATCTGATTTTGGATATCGATCAGTTTGCCTTTGTTTAACTCAAACAGACCAACATTTTTGACCGCATTCAAAAACCGCTGCATTCTCTGTTTATCAGGGCGCTCATTCTCAATTTCAGTCGATGATTTGGTTTCTTTCGAGTAGAGATAATTTATAGAACGTCCCAAAATATCGGTTGATAATACATCCCCCAACGATTGCATTTTTGTATAGGCAGTTTCATAAACATCTATACCGGCAATTTTCTGAATTTGCTTTGTTTTTCTTACTGTTGGGCAGTAGTCTCTGTTCCCAATAGCATTGTTTATGACACGCATTCTTTTGTGCCGAATGCCGCCTTTTAAAGTATAGTAAAACGCATCATCAAACAGCGTGATGTAGTTCCCACTGGTCAATGCGGGTATGGGGAGTTCTGCATCAGTTAGCCATTCGAACAAAAACCACAACACTCTGTTATATTTTGATTGTGGTGATGCTCGAATGAAATCTGCAAATTCATTTACATCAATGACTTTGAATATTGCAGCAAAAAAATGAAGACGAATACCTTGGTATTTAATTGCAGCGCACATGTGCTCATAGGGTGAGTCGGTAATTTTTCTTGTGGCAGGTATCACTCTTCTTTTAGATGAACCAAAATCTACTATGCTGTCTGCTGACACTGATTTATCAGCAAAGACCTCGACATTCAGCTTCGGAAGCAGTAATTTGTAAAACTGGTTTAGGTAGGTGTACCCTATTGGAGTCATCTGTAAGAATGCCTTGCTAGTTATCATTAAAGATAAAATACTTATATATTTAGAGTAGCACTTACAAACTAACCATTCTACTTACAATCCACTCGTTTTACTTAAAAAACACAGTTTAACTTATACGCTTTCTACAGACAGTAATGCATGACATGATGGAGGAACAGCAGACTATCAAAGCATATTTTACAACCTGAACATACTGACACTACTGTCTATTACTTTACTACTCGAAATGAATGGTTTGTCATGTCGTTGGCCAGAGCTTGCGACCTGTCTGTGCCGGATGTACACCATATTTATCTACCAGCACCGGCTTATATTGTAAAAAATCACACTGAGTTATCACTGATTTCACCAAAAACTTACCACTAGATGCAATCTTTGTGCACCGGAACTTTCACACGAAAGTACCAACAATTAACTAACTTCAGCTATGTGCTGCTTTGAGCGAATTGCGGTCCAAGTCACCAGTTTAACCACCACAGTAAACTTGGTTGCGCTTCCGCGCAACGCTCAGTCCCCTGCGCACCAAAAAAACACCGCCGAAGCGGTGTTTAACAATAAATCCAGGGAAGGAATTAGTTAAAAATTAGCTCTAAACTGAACACCCAGCACACGATCCGCATCTCGTGGCACCTGATAGCGGAAATTGTCACCACTATAGGTGGTAAAGAAATTTTCATCCAATAAGTTTTTACCTATTAGTGTTATACGGTAGGCATCATCATTGAATGAAAAAGCAATACTGACATTTAACAAAGCGTAATCAGGCAACAAAGACGCAGGATTAAACTGACCACTATTATTCGGTAAGTCTGAATACTGCTCGTCGGTATAAACATAACTGGCATTCATGAGCACGTCGATGTCATTCCACTCTGTTATGTAGTCTGCGCTGAAACTGTATTTCAAATCAGGCGAAAACGGCACATCTAAGCCTGAACGATCGGTACATGCTTGCCCATCCGGACAGAAAAATTTATCAATCTCGGCAGCCGTTTTTGACAGTCCAGCTGAAAGCCTGAAGTCTCTCGTTGCCTGCCACGCTACATCTAATTCAAACCCTTCTGTACTCACTTTACCCGCATTTGTTAAACGCGTAATGGTAACACCGGTTGAGTTATCGAAGTTGTTCGCTTGAAAGCCATCGATTACAGAATGGAATAGCGCTGCATTTACCATCCAACTACCTACAGCATATTTATAGCCAATTTCATAGGCATCTGAGGTTTCTTCGTTAATTGGTAAGCGATCGTTGGCGCCCATATTATAAAACACGTTAAAACCTGGGCCTTTATAACCCTGAGTATAAGTACCATATACCATACCCATGTCACCTAGGTCATATTGCGCACCAAGCTTTACCGAGACATTACTAGTACTGGCTTTATTATCAAAGTCACTGTTATCGATAGCAGCTCTTACACCAATACCACGGCGCCCGTAAAAGTCATTACTATAACGGTTATGTGCAAAACTCACGTCGTCATCTGTGTAACGTACGCCAAACAACAATCTTAAATCTTCCGTAAGATGATAACGACCATCACCAAATACCGCCCAGTTATTAAATTCAGATCGCATAAATGCTGTTGCACTGACAATATCGTTTGAAGCACAGGTAATACCCTGCTGTGAAATAAAGTCAGCAACCTGCTGCGCAGTTGGATTAACAACACCTAACTGTGTAGACATATAATAACCAATGTCAGTTGATAATTGACCTGCATTATTCTGACAACTGGCTTCGCGCGTAAAACTGCTTTCTGAATCTTGGTTCCATAAGAAAGCGCCGACTTGCCACTCTAAAGCCTGACCTATTGGTGACGCTAAACGAAATTCTTGTGAAAACTGGTTCCAGTTTTGAATTCCAACATCGTGTAACTGGAAAGGTACACCTACCGTTTTAGACGTTTTACCACCAATAGAGGTAAAATCACCTTCACGGTATTCGGTATTGTCCCATGTACGATAAGCGGTAATGGACGTAAACGCATATTCACCTAGCTCATGCTCTAGCTGCACAGAGAAACCTGTTTGTTTGTCATCAGTGCGCGTAGCATAATCATGATCGACAAGGCGCTGTTTCAGGTCTAAATCAGCTTTGCCGTTTACAATCCCATTACTGCTAGGAGCAGCAGCTGAAGCTGGATTCCGGCCACTCGGTAAGCCTTCTACATCGGCACAGCAATCATCATTAGCTTCCGTATTTTCGAAGATGAATAACAAGTTGGTTTTATCCGACAATTCTGCATCTAACATCAGACGCATGCCTTGTTTGTCATAACCATTAACCCATTCATTGTTATACACATTAAAAATGTTGCCATCAAATTCTGATTTCGTTGCAACAAGACTGGCATTCACCCTATCGGTTAATGCACCTTGAACCTTACCCTTTAACCGATATTCATTATCCTGAAATAAGGTGGTTTCAACCATGGCTTCTGTTGCACCGGTAGGACGCTTAGTTGTAATATTAACTACGCCTGCCGACGCGTTTTTTCCGAACAACGTACCTTGAGGTCCACGTAATACTTCAATGCGCTCTAAATCATACAAATCTGTAAATGCCTGACCAGAGCGGCCAAGTACGACACCATCTACTACAGTTGATACACTCGGTTCAGACGCGACGCTAAAAGAAATGGTACCAATACCACGCACCGTAATCGCCGAATTCCCAGATGTTGAACCTTTCCGAAAGCTTACTGCTGGCACCATCATTTGCATGCCTTCCAAACCACCGGAAAAAGTATTATTTATTTGTTCGCTGTTTAATACAGATACGGCAACCGGTATTTCGGACAAACGCTCAGTACGTTTTTGAGATGTAACGGTAATAACCTCAATCTCCGTCTGCTCAACACTTTCTTTCTGTTCCGCCTGTTCCGCCAGCGCCGATTGATGCGCCAAAGTCAGTACCGCAGTTAAAGCCAGATACAACTTACTTTTATTTAAGTTCATTTGCTTCTACCTCGTTAAACTTCTCTATTTTTGTTTTTGTTTGCCACTCTTAGTTGGCTTTGCGCGAGAATAACGATAAACATAAGTTATCGGAAACTGCTTTCTTAACGCTTGCTGCCTGTTACGCTAGCTTTTGGTAGCTTAAAAAAAGCACGTAGCCAACGCAGAACTGAGTAGATTAAATTTGGAACACATACATCTTATATAAGATATAAAATAAAATGCCAGCTTTTTTTAACTTTTAATCACTCAAAATGACTTTTCAGCAAAAAATCAGCCTGCATTGAAGAAGGCACACTACCCCAATGCTACCGAAGAGAGGTGTTTACGATTCCAGCGTTGTATTGACAGATAGCACAGGCTGAGATTCAGCGTCATAACCACGGCACTTAGCCAATAAAAATGCGTTAAATCACCACTAACCACGCCGAAATCAGAGAAAAATAGGTAACTAATCACTATTAGCGCAACCATGTTAATAGATACTGGGTGCGCATAACGCCACGGCACCATGCTGACAGCATGTTTATCCTCGTAGCTGTAAGCGGTTTCCATTGGCTGGTAGTACCCAAATAGCAACATGATCGCAACCTCAACAACAAACAAAATGGCGTACATGTGAATAAAATGAATATCAACATCCAGTACAAATTTAAGCAGGCCATAAGTAACAACGTGAAACAGAATCACCGTTTTGGCCGCTATAGCCGGTACCCTTCGGGTGAATAAACCAATAATCACTATGGTAATAACAGGAATATTGTAAAAACCAGTGAACACCCGGATAATCTGCCACAAACCCTCTTGAGCAAACATGAGTAACGGCGCGACGAAAAAGGAGAACAGCGCAATAATAAGGCTGGCAATTTTAGCGACAAAAATAAGTTGCTTGTCACTGACTTTATCTTTTTTCAGCGGTGCATAAACATCTAAGCAAAATAATGTTGCAGCGCTGTTGAGTAATGAATTAAACGAACTGAAAACTGTGCCAAGCAACACTGCGAGGAAAAAGCCTGCCATATATATGGGCAGCACATCTTTGACTAAGCGGGGATATGCCGCGTCGATTGTCTCTAGGTGGCTCTGCTGGTAAAGGTGAAAAGCAATTACGCCAGGCATCATCATCATAAATGGCACCAACAGCTTAAAATAGCCAGATAACAGCACGCCTTTTTGACCCTCAGCCAGATTTTTAGCACCCAGCGAACGCTGGATAACATACTGATTTGTACACCAATAAAATAAGTTTGCGATAATCATGCCAGTAAATATGGTACCAAAGGGTACCGGATCAGACGCTGCCCCGATGGCGTTTAGCTTATCAGTGTGGGTAGTAAGCACAGTTGCTACACCGCGACTGAAACTGCCGTCACCTAGCATAACGAAGCCAAGCACAGGCACCGTGACACCGATGATCAACAAACCAACACCATTAATAGTATCGGAAACTGCAACGGCTTTAAGGCCACCAAAAATGGCGTAAATCGCGCCAATACTGCCAATTAAAACAATCGTTACTATCAGCGAGGCGGAGTAACTCAGCCCTAATAATTGCGGCACATCAAACAACTTCAGCACAGCTACCGAGCCGGAATACAGTACCGATGGTATGGTGATCAGACCATAACCTATCATAAAAAGTACAACCGTCATCCGGCGAACAGAATCATCAAAGCGCTGTTTTAAAAACTCGGGTAAGGTGGTAAAGGCTCCGGATAAATAGCGTGGTAAAAACACCAGAGCCATTAAAATGGTCGCAATACCTGCCGTAACCTCCCATGCCATAGCACTAAGGTTATAACCAAAGGCTGAACCATTTAAACCGATAAGCTGCTCGGCGGATAAGTTCGTCAACAACATCGAACCTGCAATAAAAGTTCCTGTCAGGCCGCGGCCTGCCAGGAAATATCCCTCTTTTGTCTCAGTTACACCTTTAGTTTTCTGGTACGAAATCCATGCCACCAGCACCATAAAAAAGATACAACTGAGCAGAGTAAATGTAATCTGTTGTGTAGTCATGATTATATTACTCCAGCGGCCAGTATCCACTTATGTCTGAAACCGTGTGACCGGCAGCTTTTAATGCTTCGGTGTGTTCAACATCAAATCCAACCGGTATCTGATCACCCTTACGAATAAATACCGCCTGCTCGTCCAGCGCCAGCGTTAACTGATAAACCTGTCCACCGCTAAATTGTTGTGTTTTTGTAGCCGCCAAATCAAAGCGCAACCACTCTCCTTTGGGTAAATAAAAACTGACGTGGCCACCAGGCTTGATACACGGCACCACTAACAACTTTTCACCAAACATAAACTGGTCTTCAAACGACCATGATTCACGCTGATCAGGAAACGCAAGCACCATCGCACGTTGCAACGGTAAGCCCGTTTGTACTGCTTGTTGCATTGACTGATGAATATAAGGCAGCAACTTATAACGTAAACTTAGCGCTTTACTTGCGGCAGCTGCAGCTTCGTCACCGTAACTCCAAGGTTCTCGCGGCCCTATTCCGTGCAGACGCATATGAGCGGAAAAAACCGCCGACTGATTCCAGCGAACAAACAATTCGGCATCCCGCGTATCTTTGTAAAAACCACCTACATCTGTTGCATAAAATGGTGCGCCAGTAAGCCCCCATGACATACCGCCACGCAAACTGCCAGCCAGACCTCCCCAATCAGCCTGTGGATCTCCACCCCATTGTGACGGATAACACTGCGAGCCTATCCAAGCGGAACGGCTAAATAAAAATGGGCCTGTTTTACAGTATTTTGCCGCAGCCTCGTAAACACAGCGGTTATAAAGCAACGTGTAAACATTATGAAGCGCCATACCACTTTCGCCGTTGGCAGCCAGCATATTGTTATCTTCAATTTGCTCACCGAAATCTGCCTTAATCATATCCACTCCCATGTCAAACAAAGGCTTGTGGCTATCGCGCCAGAATGCGTAAGCTTCAGGGTGAGTAAAATCCAAAATACCGGATTTAGGTAGCGGCGTCAGAACTTCACCAAAGGCACTCATGTCCCAATCGTAAAGGTAGGCTTCATTGGTACGCTTATCTTTAATTAGCCACCCTTTTTCAGCTAAGACATGAAACAAAGGGTTCTTGACTGAAATCAGCGGATATTCCCAAACACAAACTTTAAAATCCATGGCTTTCAACTGGTCAATCACGCCCTTTGGATCTTTATACCGCTTGCTATCCCACTCAAAAGCAAACCGGGTATCCGTATCCTGCCAGGCGCGACCATCGAGCGTGATCACATCACATGGCATTTTGTGCTGTCGAACCGCTTTGGCAGTAGCAAGTAATTCGTCAACGTCTTTGTAATATGCTTTAGATAGAATGACGCCCAAACTCCAATCAGGCGGCATAGGTGCTTTACCTGTTAATTCAGTGTATTGATTGATTTGAGCACTGCCACTCTGTGCTGTCGTGATAAAAATATCTAACGCACTGTCTTCAATAAAAATCCCATAACCACGTTGAGACCAAGGGGCATAGCCTACAGCGTGTGTTACTGGTGCCGGAGTGTGTACTATTACTCCCCAACCATCTGGACTCCAAGCGAACGGGGCATTTTTATACGAAATTTCAGCATTAACGCCTAAAGCATCATGATTAAAAGACCGCACCAACTGGCCACGCTTATCCAACTTGCCCCACTTTTCACCCAAACCGTATACGGGTTCTGAACTGCCAAGTTCAAGTGTAATAAACCAGCCATTGTCTACACGAGCCAGCGGTGGCATTCGATAACGTCTCACGAAATGTCCATCGGTCGCTGTTTGTTGCACAACCCTTTCCCCCTGCCGCATTACAAAGGCAAATGGCGATCGGCTAAACTCAACAATTATGTCCTTAGCGCTTACCACTATTTGCTCAGCGTTTTGTTCAACACTGAGCGCAAAATTCATTGGCTCCTGCTTTATCATCTGGTAATCGTAATTTAAGCGATGCCCCATTTTAATTCGCAGGCCAAACTGACTAACCGACAAAGCCATTTCACCTACACTGGTTGGAATGATCACTACATCAGCGATTAAACGCGCATCACCAGTAATATTTACTGCAGCAATATCGTTCCACTGCGGTACATTCACACTAAAATTTGACATCTTACCCCCAGAGATTGGCAACATTAATTGTTATTATTTTCATACTTTTACTACAATATCAGCAGTAATCTGAATGGTAGTAAACATTAAAGCCCAGGTCTTATATAAGATAACAAATTACATAAGTAAAAATATTTGTCAAATTTAATTTTTAACGTGATATCCGCACTCATCATTGAGTATGCCTAGCTGTTGTAATGGCAAAAGGGATGAAAAATTGAGCCTTTATTCGTTTTGGCTTTTGTTTATAATGGATTATGATACGCTTTGTCTTATATGAGATAGAGACATTCCTCTTTAACTGGGAGTACTATGGCTGGAACAGAGTTTGGCAGTAAACTGGGCACTTCAGGTTTAGCCTTTTTACCGTTGTATAAACAGGTTGAAAAGCATGTAACTCAGCTCATTGTTGAACAACGCTGGAAACCGGGTGATATGCTGCCGAGTGAATTTCAGCTGGCCAGCGAATTCGGCGTCAGTCAGGGCACAGTCCGAAAAGCTCTTAATACCCTTACCGACGCAAAAATTTTAACGCGCAAACAAGGCTTGGGGACTTTTGTCTCTAAACATACCGGCACACCTGCGCTATACCGTTTTTTTCCGTTAGTAGCAGATGGTGGTACGCCAGAATTGCCAATGTCGGAAGTGTTATCTCTAACCATCGAGCACTGCAGCAAGGCTGTCGCGCAAGAGCTCAATATAAAACCCAAAGCAAAAGTGGTATTACTGAAAAGACGTCGTAGTATTAATGGTGAATACTGTTTATTAGAAGATATTTACTTGCCATACAGTGCGTTTAAAGGGATAGAAAAAGAACCCGAGATACCGCACACGCTTTATCATTTTTATCAAACTAATTTTAATTTGACGGTTCATAAAACTGAAGACAAAATCAAAGCAGTCGTTGCCGACTCAAGCGATGCCAGCTTGTTACAGATAAAACAAGGTGAGCCACTCTTAAGTTTTACCCGTCTAACCCGCTCATTGACCGATGACATTATCGAATTTCGTATAACACGCTGCCGCTCTGACCATTATCACTATTTGGTGAATTCTGATTAATATCATTACTCACCAAACAAGTCATACCTATCTTATGAGCGCCAACCGGCGCTTTTTTATTACCTCAATACCTTTAAAAACCAGAAACTGAAACATTGCGTTTATTTATCATTAAGCCATTGACAAGTAATTTTATGCTCTGTAATCTTGGTCTTATATAAGATATAACACATCAAACTAATGAAGAGTAAATCATGTCGATATCTAACATGCCCCTAGTCGGTTTAGGTTTATGGAAAATTGCGAAAGAAGATTGTGCCAAAACGGTTTATGATGCGATTGCCGCTGGCTATCGCCACTTAGATAGTGCTTGCGATTACGGCAACGAAGTTCAAGTTGGCCTAGGGATCAAACAGGCAATAGACGATGGCCTTTGCCATCGTGAAGATCTGTGGATTACTTCCAAGTTATGGAATACTTATCATGCGCCGGAAAATGTGCAACCCGCACTGGAAAAATCGTTAAAAGATCTGGGATTAGACTACTTAGATTTATACCTAATCCACTTTCCAATCGCACAAGCCTTTGTCCCATTCGAGCTGCGTTACCCCCCAGAATGGTTCTTTGATCCTCAAGTTGAAAAGCCTACGATGAAACTGGCTAAGGTACCTTTGTACCAAACCTGGGCCGCTATGGAAAATTTGGTTGAACAAGGTTTGGTTAAACACATTGGTGTGTGTAATTACAATTCTGCGTTAATCCATGATTTGATGACTTATGCCATCATACCGCCAGCTGTACTGCAAATTGAATCGCATCCATACAATACACAAGAAAAACTGATCGCTACATGTAACGCTTACGGTATTAAAGTAACCGCGTTTTCTCCACTAGGAGCGCTGTCTTACCTTGAGTTAGACATGGCCAAGCAAGAAGACGCGGTGATCCATCAAGACGTTGTTCTAGCCGCAGCAAAACGTCTACAAAAAACACCTGCTCAGATTGTGCTGCGCTGGAACATTCAGCGTGGCTGCGCAATCATTCCTAAAAGCACCAAATTAGCTAGATTAAAAGAAAACATTGCGTTATTTGATTTCGAATTAAATCTTGAAGAAATGACCGCAATCAGTGCTCTTAATCGCAATAAAAGATTTAACGATCCAGGCGAGTTTTGCCAAGCCGCATTTAACACCTTTCACGCTATATATGACTAGGAGCGTAATCATGAATTTTTCTGAGTTATCAGGCCAATTTAATGCAGGGAAACAAGATGTATTCCCTGCGGTAGTGCTAAACAGCGACGGACTAACCACCATCGCAGAATCCCAAGCATGGGTGAAACAGCACCAAGCAGAACTTGAACAGCAATTAGCGCTGTCTGGTACCATTTTGTTCCGGGGCTTCCCGATTGCAAGTGCAGAAGACTTCGACCAATTTACCGCCAGTTTTGGCTACCCCAATTTTCTTTATAAAGATTCGTTATCAAACGCGGTGCGGATAAATTTCACCGAGCGCGTATTTACTGCAAACGAAGCACCAAAAGAAGTTGAAATATACCTTCATAATGAAATGGCACAAACGCCGATTTATCCAGATAAAATTTTCTTTTCATGTCTGGCACCAGCGGATAAAGGTGGTTACAGCCCGATTTTGCGAGGTGACTTATTATTTAATGCGCTAGCGAAAAGTAATTCTGAATCCGCATCAGCTTTTGCAGAAAAAGGTGTGAAATACACCACCATTATGCCAAGTGAGAACGACCCAGCATCCGGCCAGGGCCGCAGCTGGAAAAGTACACTAAACGTTACCAGTCTTGAGCAAGCCGAGCAAAAGCTTGCTCGTTTAGGTTATAGCTGGCAATGGCTTGAGGATGGTAGCTTAAAAGCTACAACAGCTGCCTTACCGGCCGTGCGCACCCTTGACTGTGGCCGTAAGGTTTTTTTCAATCAGCTTATTGCTGCTTATATGGGATGGCGAGGTGTAAGAGAACATCATCAAGATACGTTGTGTTTCGGAGACGATTCAGCCATTCCTAAACAATGGCTTGAAGAGATAGTCGCCTTATCGAATGACTATATCTTTGATGTGCCATGGCAGGCCGGTGATGTTGCGTTGGTCGATAATAACTTGGCGATGCATGGACGCCGTCCATATTCGGGCGATCGCAAACGTCAGGTACTGGTTGCACTGGGCGCTGCTAAGACGAATGCTTAACGTAGGGACAAGGTGTGACTACCAAGTATCAAAAAACAAAGCTTAATATGCCGGGTATCATGGTAGCAACTATCGTTGGTTTAGCCGCACTGTTTTTGTCTGAACATTATGGTGCTCCTGCGATGCTGTTTGCCCTGTTACTTGGTATAGCATTATCGTTTCTGCACCAGGAAACCAACTGTAAAAGTGGGATCGAGTTTACCGCCTCAACGGTACTGCGTATTGGCGTTGCATTACTTGGTTTTCGTATCGCTTTTAGCGATCTGGTTTCTCTGGGCTGGTCTACCGCTTTAATACTGATCAGCGCCATCCTTTCAACTATTTTGGTGGGCGTTATATTAAGCAAATTGCTTGGTTTAAACCAACGTTTTGGCGCACTTACCGGCGGCGCAGTTGCAATCTGCGGTGCTTCAGCTGCTATGGCAATTTCGTCGGTAATGCCAAACACCGAAGATAAAGAACGCGACACCTTGTTAACCATTATTGGCGTCACCTCGCTATCGACACTGGCGATGATTACTTATCCTATAATCGCAAACACCCTGTCACTGTCTGAGTATCAAACCAGTATTTTTCTTGGTGGAACTATTCATGATGTCGCACAAGTAGTAGGTGCAGGTTATTCAGTATCAGATCAAACCGGAGACTTAGCAACACTGGTTAAACTGGTTAGAGTAAGCTTTTTAATGCCGGTAGTACTCATGTTTTTAATGATTATTAACGCTAGATCCAAGTTGAATAACGCTGGTACTACCCCTCCAGGCTTCCCCATGTTTTTGATCGCTTTTATTGTGATTATGGCGCTTAACTCTTTGTTCACTTTACCAGAGACGATTACAGAAACCGCTACTACGGTAAGCCGCTTTGCATTATTGATCGCGATTGCCGCTATTGGCATGAAGTCTAATCTAGCTAAACTTGCCAACGTTGGTTTCAGACCTATAGTGCTAATGGTTCTGGAAACCTTATGGATTGCGCTGTTTATTTTAGTTGCACTGCTATTAATTTAAAAGGAAGCCAGAAAATGACATTATCTCTTAGCAGTCAGCATTACGATATAATCATAGTTGGTGGTGGCGTTAACGGCACAGGCATAGCTGCAGATGCAGCCAGCCGCGGACTAAAGGTATTGTTGTGTGAGCAGAATGATTTGGCTTCAGCAACATCATCAAAATCCAGTAAGCTAATCCACGGCGGCTTGCGCTATTTAGAACATTACGAATTTTCCTTAGTGCGCAAAGCGTTGTCTGAGCGTGAAGTGCTGCTTAAAAAGGCTCCACACATTATACATCCGCTAAAGTTTATCATGCCTCACCAGGCACATTTACGGCCGGCTTGGATAATTCGATTAGGCTTATTTTTGTATGATAATTTAGCCAAAAGAACAACTTTATCGGCATCTTCCGGTGTCCGCTTTGATCAGTTATCGCCACTAAAACCAGATATTACCAAAGGCTTTACTTACGCTGACTGCTGGGTTGATGACTCCCGGTTAACCATACTAAATGCTGTGGCGGCAAAACAAGACGGTGCCACTGTACTTAATTACTGTAAGTGTACCCATGTCTGCCAACAGCAGGATAAATGGCAGTTGACGCTTACACCTGTAACGGGTAAGAGCTTTACAGTAACAGCAAACGCTCTTGTTAATGCTGCTGGCCCATGGGTTAGTTCATTATTTAGTAGCATTGATAATTATCAGGCACCGCAACAAATTCGCTTGGTTAAAGGTAGCCATATCGTTGTACCTAAGATCCACGCTGGCGATGATGCATATATTTTACAAAATCCGGATGGACGCATCGTCTTTGTTTTACCCTACGAACAAAAGTACTCACTGATTGGTACCACTGATGTTGACTATTTCGGCGCACCAAACGATGCCAGTATCAGCCAACAGGAAATTGATTACTTAATCGCAATTAGTAATAGGTACTTTAAGCATCAAATCAGCGAAAATGATATTGTAAGTACCTATGCAGGTGTACGACCGTTGCTGAATGATGAGTCAGTCGACGCGCAAAAAGTAACAAGAGACTACACGCTTGAGCAAAATTGGCAGCATCCTACCTTACCGCTCATTTCAGCCTTCGGGGGCAAAATTACTACCTATCGCAAACTTGCTGAGGCGGTGGTAGATGCGTTGCAACCAAGATTTCCCGGCATGGGCGCCTGTGCGACAAAACACCAACCATTACCAGGGGGCGACTTTGTCAGCCGTGCTGACTTATTGAAGCAGCTGCAAATTAAATACAGTTTTGTTCAGCTGTCAGTGCTCAAACGATACGTTAGCACTTACGGCACATGTAGTTATCTGTTTTTAGCGGATTGCAACAAACTTGAAGACTTAGGGCAAGACTTCGGTCACGGGCTATATCAACGTGAAGTCGACTATTTATCGCAGCATGAATGGGCAACCAGTGCTGACGATATCCTGTGGCGCCGCACTAAGCTGGGTTTAACGCTTACCCCAACTCAGAAAAACGTTCTAGACAGCTATATGTCAGGCAATAACAAAATTGCAAAGGTAGCCGAAATGGTGGGTAGCCTATGAACAAGTTTTTACTGTCAATCGACCAAGGTACAACCAGCTCACGCGCTATTATTTTTAATCATCAAGGCGAGCATGTGCATTCAGTCATGCAGGAGTTCCCGCAGTTTTACCCCGAAAACGGCTGGGTAGAACATCAACCTCAGGACATTCTGCAATCAGTATTACATACTTGCCAGCAAGTGTTGAAAGACTCTGGTATTAGCGCAAGCCAAATCGCAGCAATAGGAATATGTAATCAGCGGGAAACTACCCTGATATGGGATAGGCAAACCGGTAAGCCCATCTACAATGCCATAGTCTGGCAAGATCGTCGCACCGCTGCGTATTGTCAGCAGTTAAAAGATCAGGGACTCGCCGAAAGTATTGCCGAAAAAACCGGTTTGCTGCTCGATCCCTACTTTTCCGCTACCAAAATTCGGTGGATCCTCGATAACGTTGATGGCGCCAGAAATGCAGCAGAAAAGGGCCAGCTTGCCTTTGGAACCGTTGATAGTTATTTGCTTTGGCATCTTACTGACGGCAAGTCACACTATACTGATGCCACCAACGCAAGCCGAACCCTAATCTATAATATTCATCAACACTGCTGGGATAAGGAGTTATTGGCACTATTTAATATTCCTGCCAGTATGCTACCCAGCGTTAAGAATAGCGCCGATGATTTTGGCTACTGTTCATTATTTGGAGCGACTATTGCTATTGGTGGTATTGCAGGCGATCAACAAGCCGCACTGATAGGTCAAGGTTGTTTCACACCGGGTATGGCAAAAAGCACTTATGGCACTGGCTGCTTTTTAATGGTGAATACTGGTGAAAATGCGTTACGTTCAAAAAATAAATTATTAACCACCATAGCATATCAGCTAAATGGAAAAGTGAGTTATGCACTAGAGGGCAGCATTTTTATAGCTGGCGCTGCTGTACAGTGGCTGCGCGATAATCTGCGCTTTTTTGATAAAGCCTCCGATACCGATGAATTGTTGGCGCATGTCGGGGTTGACCATGGCGTCTATTTTGTTCCAGCCTTTACGGGACTTGGAGCACCGTATTGGGATCCAAACGCGAGGGGAGCCATCATGGGCTTAACACGAGCCTCGGGTATAAATGAAATTGTCAGTGCAGGTATTCAATCTGTCGCTTATCAAACCAAAGATTTACTGCTGGCAATCTCTCAGGATGGCTTCGCCATTCATAGTATGCGTATCGATGGCGGGATGTCCGCTAATAATTGGTTTATGCAGTTTTTAGCCGATATTTTAGCAATAACTATAGAACGCCCGAGGGTAGTTGAGACATCAGCTTTGGGCGTGGCCTACCTTGCAGGGTTGCATTTAGGTATTTTCCGTTCACCAGAGCATATTCAAACGCTTTGGCAACATGAAAGTTTTGCTGCGGCCACTTTAGATCAAACTCAGAGTGAACATTTATATCAGGGTTGGACTCACGCAGTTAATAAGGTGTTACATTCTTCAAAACAAGATTTATTACCTTTAAACCCATGAAATTATAACTTTTATCATTAGAAACAGATGTTGCGCGGCGCACAGCGAACTTCGGACTCTACAAAAGTCGCCACTAGTATCGTCATACTGCGTAATCAATCAAGTGGCAAGTCAGCTATCTTTCGACTTTCCTGACTTTATTGCCGAATCTGTCTTCGAAGGAATATTAAAACATGTAAATTGGCTCCTGAGCTGATGTTTCTCAAACCTAACCATTTGTGAAACATAGGATGTTAAGCTTAGTTTAAAAGCGTGAGTGGGTTTATAGCCCTTAAATCTTGGATTTAACGTTGCTAAATTACTTACTTCCTCTTCATCAGCTCAATTGTTGCGATTGTGCAACAAGAGTAGACTATTTAGAATTTATTAGCTCCGCCCCCTTTTTCGTAAATAAATCAGAATAAGGAATTACTATGATCCGCATAGGCTTATTAGGTGCAGCCCGTATCAGTGATAACGCGATATTTCAGCCGCTTAAGCAACTTGAGGGTTTTGTGTTACAGGCGGTGGCCGCCTCAGACCAGGAGCGCGCCCGTCAGTATGCCGATCAACATAGTATCTTGCATATCGCCGATAGCTATCAGGCGCTGCTAGAGCGGGACGATATCGACCTAGTTTATAATGCTTTACCCGCCTCCGGGCATGCTCACTGGACCATATTGGCACTGCAACATGGCAAGCATGTGTTGTGCGAAAAGCCGTTTGCGATGGATGCAGCAGAAGCACAGGCGATGGTGCAGGCGGCAACTGCCTCCGGCAAGTTATTACTGGAGGCCTTTCATTACCTCTTTCATCCACTTTTTTTGGAAGTAATGCAATTGGTGCAGCACGGCACTATTGGCACTATTAAAAATTTGCGGGCGAATTTCTCGGTGAGGATCCCTTACTTTGCGGGTTCACTACGTCACGAGCCAGAACTGGGCGGCGGCGCCATGATGGACTTAGGCTGTTATCCGCTGCACTGGGTACGCACAGTGATGGGCTCTGAACCTGAAGTGGTAAGTGCTAATTGCATTACAGGCCAACAGACAACCGGAAAAGATCAAATTGATATAGCGATGCATGCCCGCCTTAAATTTGCGAATGGATGTATTGCCGATATAGGCACCAATATGGCAGAGCATCTAAGTAGGGTTGCAGATACCAGCCTGATAATGGAAGGCAGTTTGGGCACTATCGAAGTGAGAGGCCTTATTACACCAGACCAGGCAAACAGCATCAGAATAATCACCAGAGATTCTGAACACGAATACCGTATTCCAGGTTTTAGCACCTATTATTATCAACTACAGCATGTTAAAGACTGCATTCAAGGCAAAACAGCTCCGTTAACTGGTGGCGATGACGCAATACATAACATGCAGCTGATTGATCACATATACCAGCACGCTGGTTTACTTCGTCGAAGTGATTGCCGTACCTGAGTTTACAGTACGATAGTATGACATCTATTTTTCGTCGAAAGCTGCGACTAAGACCATTAAACTATCAATCAACTTTAAAAAGGAGAGCTCAATTTATCAAATGAGAAGGCTCCCTTATATCTACTATCTGCATGTTTCTCTTTGAAATTTTCAGGGGAAACGCGATACACGAAAATTAACTCGCCAACATTTTCATCGGCTTCCCGGTGAATCAACAGCACGTTTGGCTCCTAGTAATCTACTTTACGCATCAGACTGATGCTCAACAAAGCATTTCTTTTGTTAGCGCTAAACACTAAAAAATGGCCAAATCCACTCATTTCTTTAGGGCTGTAAAGCAGGATTTTGCATTTTTATTTTATAAATGCATACAGAACAATAATTTAATTTTTGGCATGCTTATCGCTAATTGATGATTGATTTCAAAAACTCATAAGGTTATTTCAATGAAAAAATTATCTGCTCTAGCCTTTCTGGCAACCATACTGTTAATGAGTGCTCAAACTGTTCGTGCTGGAGATCCGGCGAAAATTATGTTGCTGGGTACTTTTCACTTTGCTAACCCCGGTTTGGACACGGTAAAAACGTCAGTGCTGGATGTTTCCTCTGCTGACAGTCAGCAATATTTACAAGCCTTTAGCCAAAAAATTGCGAAGGATTTTGCACCGACAGATGTTTTACTGGAGTGTGCTGTAGGCTTTCAGGGTAAGCTAAATGAGCAGTATCAACAGTATTTAAAAGGCGAGTTTTCACTGCCAGTGAATGAGATTTATCAACTCGGATTCAGAGTGGCTAAAGCCGCAGGCGGTAGCGCCGTGCGCTGCTTCGACGAGCATGAAATACAATGGAATGCCGATCAATTGTTTGAACAGATGCCAGCAAAGGCCCCGGTTATTCAAGCGGCTTTTGAGACCTTGATTGCAGAGGTTACTGCCCAAAGTAACGAAATGCATCAGACATTGAGCCTGGCAGGTGTATTGCGTGTGATGAATTCAGAACAACAATATCGGCTGAATCAATCCATTTATTTACTCAGCAATGAAGTGGGTGCTGGGGATAACTTTGTTGGCGCAGATGCTGCGGCAAGTTGGTGGCACAGAAACTTTCGCATGTATGCAAACATTCAACAAGCGGCTAGCCCGGGCAAGCGAGTTTTGGTGATTGCTGGGCAAGGCCATATTGCTGTTATCAAAGATTTCCTAGCCAGTGACACTCAGCGCATAGCGGTGTTTGTTGACAGTTTCTTGTAATGTTTATTTTTTGCTCAAACAAGTTGCTGTGTTTTTGAACTGGATGGGCAATGCTGCGGCTCTTTAGTTGAGTATGTACCTTAGTAGACGAAGCAATATCACAATTAGCAACAACGTTGTCGCATCACGTTGCCCGCAAGCTATAGTATAAGGAGAATTTAAGCTGTTCACTCCCCTACGTTACAGCTGGTTTTTAGAATGACTAGATTTTTTAATGAAAGTCCAGTAATAGAAAAAATAGCGGCGGCCCTTGCTGCTGGAAAGGAAGTTAGTTCAATAAACCACAAACAGCCGCTTTTGGCACAAAGCCACGTTCTGAAGTGGTTTACCCACTTTGAGATTTTGACGGTTAAGGCACTGCTATCAGAGTAGAATTTTGATTCAAGTGTTAAGTTTGCTGCAACGAGTGGACCGATGGATTTGCAATGACTGGTAAGTTAGCTCTGCAATTGGATGGTAAATTAAATACAATTAACCAAAATGCCACTAATTGAAGCCGCCCAATTCTCGCTCTGTGATCCAATCATTCAATGCCTCAACACCTGTACCATGAAATTTTTTAATAATTTCTGATGGCGTTAATTGTTCAAAAGCTTCAATCGGCTCACCGATATACCATGCCCATGCAGCCTGATCCGAATTAAACCAGGGCCGCACCCGACGTAATAGTGCATGGATCTCGATTAACCTCGTTTGCACTTTCGATTGCTTTACGCGCTCTGGCCTTTTAAGAGACTGAGGAGGAAGAGCAACAAAGGCTGCTAGGTGATCAATCGTAGTAAAAAACGCCTCTGCCCACGCCTTAGGTTGCTCAATACCCTGCTCTAGTGCAGAACCTATCTTGAACGGCGTCAATTCGTATCCTCGCGGTTAATTACAAAACAAAATATAAAACTAGATTGTTCAACGGTAAAAAACAAGGCACTTTGTATTTTACAGACCCATTCTCATTTTTAATGAATACACACTAGAATCGGTTGTATTTTTCGTAATAAACATTGATCAGTATTACGCCACTTAAAATGGGCATCCCAGACTTGGCTAGGTAAAACATCACTTTGGATTTTGCAGCAGTACCACTAACCGCCTTCAATCATTGGCTCCTCTAGAGGTAAAAAATCGCCATAAATATTACATTTAACCGCTAAACCCCTTGTAACGAGGATCTATCCAAACAGCAAGGTGACGCAACTTAATACTAATGGTCCAGGAATAAAGTGGACATTTAAATCAGATCGCCAACCTCTGATCATCGAACTAATGAGAGCTTAAGAGACTGCTTCTCCATCAGCTCAACTTCGCAAAAGTATTGCGCCTTAAATACTTCACATTTCTGAAACAAAAGCATCGCAAACCCTCTATAGACTGCTGCAGCGTTATGAAGCACACAATCAACACTGCCACGGCAGCAGTTTTAGAGATGGAATCACATTATGACTTTTTTAGAGCAGCAAGATTTTCCTCGCTTTCAACCGCGAGTTTTAGCTCGTTTAATGAAGAGTATTTTAGTAGGCAGCGTTCTAAGCACTACACCCTTGGTTAGCTTGGCTCTTGCATCCGATGTCACAACAGCAGAAGCGGAGTCCCTAGAAGTTATCTCTGTTAAAGGTAGTTACAGCCGCAGCCTAGAGCGCGCCGTAGATTTAAAGAAGTCGAATACGGGCTTTTCTGATTCTATCGTAGCAACTGATGTTGCTGATTTCCCGGAGCAAAACTTGGCTGAAGCTTTACAGCGGATGCCGGGCGTGACCATTGAACGAAACAAAGGCTTAGGTAGCAAAGTAAACGTGCGCAGTTTACCTACTGAATTTACGCATGTTTCCATTAATAACCTTGCCACTGCATCGGGTAGTGGCGGTCGTGATGTTGAATTTGATATTTTTGCTTCAGAAATTATACAAAGCGTTACAGTGCAAAAGTCGCCTTCAGCGGCTTATGAAGAAGGCGGTATTGCCGGTTCTGTTTACATTAGTACGGCACGACCCTTTGATTATAGTGATAGTAAACTTATTTTATCTGCTGAAGGCGCACATAACTCCATTTCGAAAGAGAACGATCCTAAATTCTCTCTTCTTGCCAGTGATACCTTTGGTGACTGGGGGGCTCTGATGTCCTTTTCTACAAGCCAGCGCACTAATCGCACTGATTCAAACTCTGGTATTAACTTCAGACCTATGGGCCGTTTTCTGGAAGCGTCTGGCGTACGCTCTGCGCAAGCCATCACAGTGCTGGAACGTGATGCAGGCGTGATTGTTAACGACCGACTAGATAAAAATGAAACTAACCGTATTATATTTCAGGACAAGGTCGGCGACAGGGTTTACCTGAATGATCAAGATAAATGGGGAGCTACGGCCTCTTTACAATATAAACCGTCTAATACCTTTAGCCTGACTTTCGATGCTATGTTAGGAGGTTACAAAGCAGTTGAAGACGAGTATGACGCGGCCGCGTACACCGCCTCTAGCCGCAGTACGCTGGAAACGATTCACGACTATGATGACACCACTTTGGCGGAGTACGGTATCGTCGTGCTAACTGATGTGTCGTACACCGCAACTCAGCATGAGTTTTTAAGTAAAGAACGGATAAACGATACCGACTTCACGCAATATAGTCTGGCGCTAGACTGGCAGCTACAAGGCTGGGATATTAATGCTTTAGTCGGCTACTCTGGCGCTGATAAAACATTAGACTACGCCAACCTGAAACACGTGGCTTATGCGCCTTCGCGTAGCCGTTGGACAGCCAATGGTGGTGAAACGCTAGCCAGTGCCGGCTTTGATATGTACAGCTCACCTGAAAGCTACCTGTTCGAGGCCTATGAAACCGAATTGGAAAACGTCACTGATGATAAATACGCTGCGCAACTCGACTTTAAAAAAGAGTTAGAACTAGGGTTTTTACCCGCATTAAGCAGTGTGCAGTTTGGGGTACGTTACACCGACAAATCGAAAGAACGGCAGTTTGGTGCGACCAAAATACAAGGCCCTACAGCGGGCAGTAGCGAGTGGGTTAACGCCCGCACCATGGCAGATAGCCAACTACAACTTGTCACCGATATCGTACCGGGCGGCAATTATCAGCCAAAAGATCTGAACTGGATGCAAATATCTAACGATTACGCCCGTAATACGTTTCGCTATAGCGGTTTTACTGTGCCTTTTAATGCCAAGGATTACTATAGGGTAGATGAAGAAGTGCTTAGTCTGTATGCCATGACCAATATGGATTTTGACCTCGCTGGGAAACCGGTATTTTTAAATGCTGGCGTTAGAGCTGTAGATACCTCAGTGCTGTCTTTTGGCTATCACCAAATTCAGAACGCTGATGGCTCTACTGGATTTACCACCGAGCCCATTTCCAAAAAAGGAAGCTATAACGAACTTTTACCCAGCCTAAATATGACCATGGAAGTGCTCGATGACGTGTTAGTCCGGGCCGCCGCCTCGGAAACGCTGATGCGCCCCGCACTGACAAATATCGCCTACAAACGCTCTGTTAGCTGGAACTCGTTCCGCTTTACTGATGGTAATCCCGATCTGAAACCAACCTATGCCAAACAATGGGAACTCGGTGTGGAATGGTATCTGGAAAACGGCGGTTTACTAGCCGCATCGTATTTCTGGAAAGATATTGAAGGGGTGGTTCGTCAAGAATTAACCGGTAAAGTACCCAATGTAGAAAAGCTTAATGCCAATGGCTCGCTGGATGGATATTATGAGTTTGATGTCTATCAGCCAGTTAACGCAGATGGCTCTTATAAAGTCACTGGCCTAGAGTTAATAGCACAATTGCCGCTCAGCAGCTTACACTCGGCATTGGACGGCTTTGGTATTAATGCTAACTACACCATACTGGATAACACCCTAACAGGCTCATCTGATTTGGATATTCCCACTCCACCAGAAGGGTTAGCCGACACCACGTGGAACTTTACTTTTTATTATGAAAATGAAAGCTTTGACGCTCGTATCTCTTACAACTACAAAGACAAATATGTTGAAGTGATTGAACGCAGCTTGTATCCGGTATACCGCGATGCTTATGGTCAAACTGATATTGCGCTAGGTTATAAGCTTAACGACAATATTAAACTGAGCCTAAAAGCAATTAATGTCACGGATGAAGCAACCAAAGGCTACACGCTCACCCCAGCATTCCCGGTAATAAATGAATATTCTGGACGTCGTATAAGTTTAGGATTGCGCGCAGATTTCTAAAACGGCCTATCAATAACGCTAACTCGGCCACGGTCTACTGTGGCCAATTTTTTTGTGAGAGTTGCCATGCTCAATATGAAATCTTACCTAAGCACGATACTACTAGTACTCTTTATCAGCGCCTGCCAACCAAAGCATCAACATAAACACACAGTCTCGGCCTCGACCGCGCAGCAGCCAGTACAAATTGCCTTTTTACCCGATGTGCATTTTCATGATATTTACGCCGACTTTAGCGAGGCTGATTTTCCCGGCCCGGTTAATACCATAAGCGGCCATCAGGCCACCATTCGCACAATGGCAACTCAGCTAAGATCAACTCGATTATTTAACGAAAACTACTTTGCCTTATTGGCAGCGCTTGATGATTTGGCAGAGCGTAACGTTAAGCTAATCGTGCTACCGGGTGATTTTAGCGACGACGGCCAGCCTGCACATGTGAAAGGTTTAAGCAAAATATTACGTCAATACCAACAACAATACGGCATGCAATTTTTTTTAACTAACGGTAATCATGATCCGGTGAAACCTTTTAGCCGCCCAGCAGGCAAGCCTGATTACCTTAATGCTAATGGCCAACCGCACGCAGTATTCAGTCCCGGCAGCCCAGCTTGCCCATTAAACGCCCCTGCTCAAACTGATATCACCTGCACGGAGCAAGTTAAAGAGCTTGGTTATGAGGAGCTATTACAGCAACTGTCTGACTTTGGCTTTTACCCCAAGACCAATTACCTATATTGGGAAACGCCTTATAGTCACTATGTCACAGCAAATTATCAATTTAACGAGGCGCTTACTCAGGCTGATTTCGCCAAGCGGCAATACGAAATTTGCCTACAAGGTACTGGTGACGCTTACAAAGCGTCACACTACAGCCATTGTCAACAAGTGCCAGACAGCAGCTATTTAGTAGAGCCTGTGCTGGGTTTATGGCTGCTGGCTGTGGATGCGAATGTTTATCAGCTTGATCCTCAGCAACCAGAGGGCACAACCGGCCATCAGGCTTTTTTAGGATCCGGTAATGCGGGCTATAACGCCATGCTAAGCCATAAAAGACATGTCATTAAATGGATACAACAGGTCGCTAAGCGCGCAGCAGCAGAGGGGAAAACCTTGATCACCTTTAGTCATTACCCCATGACCGACTACTATCAAGGGCAAGCTGATGCTATGGCTAAACTTTTTGGTTCAACCCAAATGCAACTTAACCGCAATCCTGCTAATAATACGGCAAGCAAACTGGCTGCTACAGGTGTTGCTATTCATATTGGCGGTCATATGCATTTAAACAATACCGGCACCATCTATTTGGACGATGGCCGATATTTAGTTAACATTCAGGCTCCTTCTATTGCCGCCTACGTGCCGGCTTATAAGCTACTAACCTTATATCCACAACAAATTGAAGCGGAAACGATAGTGTTAACTGACGTCCCGCGATTTACTGAGCTATTTGCGCATTATCAGCAAGAACATTTGGCATTAATCGCTACGGGAGCAGAAAATATCTGGGATCCGGCTATTTTACAAAGTACCAACTACAAAGACTTTACCAACGGCCACCTTAGCGAACTTACCCGGCAACGTTTTTTACCTGCAGATTGGCCAGAGCAAATGCGTCAGTTGCTGTTGCAGGTGGATGGACTGGCGCTATTCACCCTGGCACAGCTTAATGAAGATATACCGCTAACAGCCTTAGCCGACTTTGCAGCGCTTCGCGCAACAGCAAACTGGCAACATGCTGAGCAACAAGCTTTTAGCATAATTACAGAAGCCGGGTTTACACCTCAAGCCTTAGCTAGTTGGCAAGGTAAGGATTTAGTCACCGATTTTTACCGCTTGCGTAATGCCGGACAACTTGCATTGGCCGATATCAGTGCTGAGCGTTTATTACAGTATAAGTGGCTCACTCGGCAATTACAGCCACACCAACCTAAGCAAGAAGCCAATAAGATGCTTTCGCAGCCTAATCAATCACTATCAATGTCGGTACGCAAACAATTTGGGGCTCTGTTTAGTATTATGCATGCTTTTCAGCACGGTGATCCTAACCAGCACTTTTTGATAGATAAGGCGACCGGTAAGCTAACTGATCTAGCCACATTTGTTGCGGAATAAACTACGGTGGAAGTGTCCACTGTTGCTGTTACAGATCAGATCTCCCAGGATTTAGACCAGCTGACCGCAGCTCAACTCTCCACCACCGGGCAATCATTTTTAAGCCATTTGGAGAACGGAAAAGAAACAGCACAAATTGGCAAAGTGTTGCAGGTGCTAGAGTCATTGGGAATTGGGGTTGAGCTGATTCTGCCGCCTGATGTTGACACTAAGCTGTCTAACTATCACAACTCAGTAAAACACAGCAGTAATTTACACAATCCTAGCGCTTTTCCTGATGACCCAAAAGAAGAACCATCAAAAAAACATCGGATTGTCGCTCTGTTAGAGGATAGTCAAAACCTGCAGCGTACTGATACAAAGACCTTTCTTAAACTATGGGAAGAGGTATCGAACAGTAAAAGAGTGCGGCGGGCATGAGAGAATTAATCGTTTATCTTGATCGCACTGTGGTTGGAAAGCTATTCGAAGAGTCGTCGTTGTGGGGATTCTTAAAAGAGCACTTTAAAGAAATTCCAGCTTGTTAAGCTAACGAGAGGGCTATAGTCCGGAGTCCCGCTAACTCGGTAATCTTGAGCTAAGCTCAGCATTGGTAATAATCTTGTTTATTTAGGATTAAAGTCTTTAAGACTACTAATCTCTATTAAATCCTAACAGATGATGATTTAATCTATGCAATATACTACACTTGATTAAATCATCATCCGTTAGGATTTAAGCATGGCTCGTACTGTTGTCGTTACGCCTAAACCAGACATCACTAAACCGGTAGATATGCCTCTTCTGGGCGCTTATATTCGTCATCACAGAACTCATTTAGGTATGAAGCTGGAAGATGCGGCAGCACTATGCGGGGTATCAAAGCAAGCCTATAACAATATCGAGCTAGGTGAAAAAAATCTTAATGTAGATACGCTCTTTCGCGTACTTAACGCTTTAGGTATTTCGTTGCGAATTATGGGTACTGCAGGGGCTCACACAACATTAGAACAGGGAGGCCGCGATGGGGTATGGCTCTAACACGCTGCCACAGCTAGAAATTTTCGCCCAACACTATGTCGTAGGTACCTTGACGTTTAAGCAACAGCAATTTTGCGAACTTCATTATAGCGAGCACTGGCTTAATGTTGGCTACCCAATCTCCCCTCACCTTCCCTTATCGGGTGACTATTCAGCCAATACGGTAGTCCGTTTTCTTCGTAATTTATTCCCTGAGGGGGGCGCCTTTGACAGATTACTGGAAACAGAGCATTTGTCGAAGAATAATATCTATTCAATTTTGCGGACTATCGGCAGCGACACCGCGGGTTTGCTTACTTTTGCAACTCAAGTAGCGGATCAAGATGCGCCAATGCTACGACAGGTGACAAACGATGAACTAGCGGCTCGCCTGCGGCAGCAACAAGATATGACTTACTGGGATGGCAAGTACCGCTTATCCTTGGCTGGCGTACAGAACAAACTTAACGTTTTTCTTAATGACCACGATGATATTTTTTTGGCTAGCGGTGCTTATTCCAGCACGCACATCTTAAAGTTTGCCTCTGACAAACACCCTTCAATTGTGATCAATGAATTCTTCTGTATGCAGCTGGCAAAAGCGATAAATCTATCATGCGCTAAAGTAAGCTTACGTTCGCTCAATGAATTCACCTCGCTGATGATCGAGCGATTTGATCGCAAAAAAACATCGTCTGGTATAAAGAAGCGCCACATCATTGATGGGTGTCAGGCATTGGATATGCCGCCAGAAAACAAGTACGAACAAAACTTTGGTAGCAGTCGTGATGTGCAGCATATTCGCGAAGGGGTAAGCCTGCCTAAGTTGTTTGTCTTCGCTAACCAAACCGCAATACCTGCTCAAACCCGTCTAAAATTATTAGATGCCGTTATTTTTAATCTGATTATCGGCAATAGCGATGCCCATGGTAAGAATTTCAGTTTCTACATTGGCAAACAGGAAGGCATTAGCCTGGCGCCATTGTATGATCTTGTCAGTGTTGTTTATGAAGCTCAGCAAGTCCCAGATCTCGATACTCATCTTGCGATGGCAATTGGCGACAACTTTGAGATCGGGAACATTTCTGCCTATGACCTGTTAGCCTTTGCAGAGCAGGTAGGTATTGAACACGCTTATCTTAAGCGCCGACTCAATCGCCTATGCCAATTAGTGACAACGATGGTCCATAAGCTGGATTTCACGGCAGATCCCCTTAGCCAGGAACAACTTGCGCATATTGAAGCATTAAAAGCATTGTTCATAAAAAGAGCAGAGTCATTACAGTCTCAGGCTAAACTTTTTGAACAGGTGCGAAGAGAAGCGTTTTGATAGAACCTGTCAGCCCACAAATCAATAAATACCCTATGAGAGTATATAGAGTGGACATAACATCGACGAAGATCATTGATGCAGCTGAGGTGGCAATTTATTTCATTTGTGGAGCCTTTAATGGAAGAACATCAATGTGACAAGCTGCCAGTAGGGGCTTATCTGTATAAAGGACAACTAAGCTCGTGTGGTAAAACTTTATGGTATTTAAACTTAGTCCGTGAAGCGACAGAAGAAGACCTAGAGGAAAATCATTATCTTGACGAAGTTGGCGAAGCTATTTAGACAATGATATCTGAAGTTTTGTTTTGCCCCTACTGTGGTAAAGATTTATACAATGGTCAACCAAAAAAAAGCACGGGTGATTTTGCGCTTTATGATTCATCAGCCTATAAAATGAGAAAACGTTAAACTTCACTGGCTAGAGTTGACGCATAATATGACACTAAAAGTGGTACTTTTATTGCGTGTGGTGGTGTGAATTTGCAACGCGTGGTAAAGCACGTTTGCAAATGAGTGGATCTTTAAGTGCGATTAATCAGCAAACATGTTTTCTAACTAAATTTTTCAAAAAAACCAATTTATTTGTTTGCCTATGCGTCAGTTGCATTCCTCATTAATAAGATACCCCTAAGCACTTACTAAACTATTTCTTCTTAGGGGCACATATGAACAATTACGACGCAAACTCCATTCTAGAATTCGATTTTGAACATAACGACTTAATTAATGAAGATGAACTGAATTATGATTCCTTAGCCGAAGGCATCATGGCTGCAGCGCACGAATTATTGCCTTTGCTTGAATACGACGATGAATCAGACAGCTCATTTGAAGATGTAAATTCGTCAGTCAATGATGACGCGATAGCTGAAGCGTTCTCTCAAGCCATCGCTTCTGAACGTAAACAAAGCAGTAATATTTCTAAGAAAAGAGTAAAAAATAGTTCTAGCTATTCAACTCTTACAGAGGAACAACGTGCTGAGGTTTTTGAGCAAAGAAAAGCGTGCGCTAAATCAAACTCGTTGATTAATAGTCGTAAGCGTAATGCTTTTCCTGAGCCTATTAACAAGATGCTGTTATCAGATACAAATGATGAGGTTATGCTATTTATTGAACAGTTGACCTATATCGCAGTAAGTCAAAGCATGTCACTGGGTAATCTCAAACAGTTTAAGGCTGATACGTCAGAGTATAATGCTCTGAGATTTAATGAAACTATGATATTAGCTGCATTGTTTGGCGTTCCAACCGTTCTGCATAAAATTGCAACGAGAGCAGGTAAAGCCCCGCAAGAACTGCAGTTTCCTGAATGCGTAATTGACTGCCGAAAAGTGCTACATGAGAAATATCAGCGCCGAACTTTCTCACCTGACCAAAAAAGCCCCAGCAATGATTGGTTTCATTTTGCTGTAGAGCTCAAGAACAGTTTAAATAGCTCAAAGAGTGCTTTTGAATTTTTACATTTCATCTTCAAATACACTGAAGATAGAAATGGCGGTATTGTGTTTGATTACGCGAACCTTGCACTGCTGTTTCAAAACAATCTAGACCTGGATTTTCAATCAGATATCCTCTCAGAGTTAGGGCGTTTAAACCAAGAAAAACCATCGTTGTTTAAAAAACAGCGCAAAATTCAGCAATTCAAAAAGCTCTGTGAGGAGAAGATTAAAGGACAAATGCAAGCTATTTCAGCGGTTACGGAAATGGTGGGCGGCGCCTTTAACTCTAAGAAAACCGGCCCAAGAGGTATTGTGACTTTTATGGGAGCATCCGGTACAGGAAAAACGGCATTGGCCGAAACACTTGTTGATGCTGTAAATGAAGTGTACGGCGCTAGCTATCGGAAACTATTACTTAATATGGAAATGTACAGTGATGATCGTTCATCAATGAAACTCTTTGGAACGGGGTCTCAATATGTTGATTCAGCATTGGGCGAACTTACCACCGAAGTGCTGATCGCCCCCCGCACCGTTATTATCATTGATGAAATTGAAAAAGCGCATCGTACGGTTATCCAGTCATTACTCACCCTATTGGAAAAAGGTGAAATGACCGATCAAACCACCAACAAGGTCGTTGATTTTAGCCAATGTATTTTCGTGTTCACGACAAATCTCGGGCAAAAAGCCGCTAAACAAAGTCTGTCAAAAAATAAACCGCTCGATTTAAGTGCATTACTTGCTGAAAAACCGGGAAAAGTCGGTTTGTCACCTGAACTGATCAGCCGCTTATCACGTGGTAGTGTAGCGCTATTCAGAGAGCTAGAGATTAAAGACTTACTCAATATGGCAGAGCACGCAGCAAATATTGCGCGCGAAGATAAGACGCTTTGCTGGCCTGAAGACTTACCTGAGATGCTCATTGAAACCCTGGGTGGGGACCTTGCACCAAGAACTATCCTAGCTCAAGCCTCGAAACTACAGGGCAAGATTGTAGAGTTTGTGTTATCAACAATCGAAGAAACCGCAAACGACCCACGTATCGAAGTTGAAATAGCAGAAGATATTGCGAACTTTCACTATGCTGTGGTGACTCAAGATCGCCTGTTAACGCGGCTGCTTAAAAAGTACTTTCCAAATTGCAAAGTATTAACAGAGGTATCGCAAATCCAGCAATTATCTAGCGAGCAAAATATCCAAGCGGTACTGATTGATCAACCGCAATGTTCGACCGAACTGGCTGCTGAACATAAAGGTAACTTACACTTTTACAGTTTTGGCTATCAACATCAGGGTGTTGACGAAGCAATAAAACCAACACAAATAGAACGGCACTTTAAGCTTGTTGATTTTACCGTACCATCATTAACCGCATTTATTAAGCAGGTTGCTAAACGTTGTCGCCTATTAACCAGCGCTGAGCAACTACGTAAGCGTAAAATGATGGTTGAGTTTGATTATCAACTCACGCGCATTGATGATGGTTTCAAAGTCACCCTGCAACACCCTGTTTATGAGCAACGCTTTGATCCTAACGATTTTGAAGCACCCTACATGCAGGAACCTTGCATTCCCAAAATTAGCTTTCAAGATATTATTGGTCAAGATGAGCTAAAACAGAGTATGACATTCATTTTACAACGGCTACGTGGTGCAAATGACTTTGTACTGGATATGCCAAAAGGCTATCTTTTTGCAGGTTTACCTGGGACAGGTAAAAGTTATTTTGCAAAAGCCATTGCAGGCGAGTGCCAAGTACCCTTTATTCCGGTAAACGCAGCAGATTTGATGAATGGAGATGTGGTTATCAACATTAATCACTTATTTGAGGTGGCCGCACGTTATGCGCCATGTATTGTCTTTCTTGACGAAATTGACGCCATCGCGTTGAGCCGTGAACAAAACTCTATACATGGCCGTTTAGCGGTTAATACGCTGCTAACCCAGTTAGATGGCTTTAACAACAGTGATAATCCGGTTTTTGTGTTGGCCGCAACCAACTTTGCACATAAGCTTGACCCCGCTGTGATGCGTCACGGACGTTTTGATAAAATGGTAACTATCCCATTACCCGATCTCGCCGCACGCACACGCTTTATCGAACAATGCTGCAATAAATATAAGTTTCAATTAACAGATGCTGCCTTACTCAGTTTTGCCAAACGCGTTAGCGGTGCATCATATGGTTTTCTTGAAACACTGTTTCGCGATCTACAGCTAACGCTTCTCACTAAGCAATGCCAATTTAGTGCGAGTATGCTAGACGAACAATTGCTAGCGGCGACGATTGGAAATAAAAAAGCCGTTAGCTCCAATAATGATAAAGACCGCTTGGCCATTGCTTATCATGAAACAGGCCATTACCTTATGTACAAACATTTGCACCCCAAAGCGAGGTGCACCAACTTGTCGATCCAAGAACATGAAAGATCTGGCGGAATTACTATGTTTGATTTGGACGGGCAAGTGTTAAGCAACACAAAAGCAAATTATAAAGCTCAGTTGCAAGTGCTTTTGGCTGGACGCGCAGCGGAGAAACTACTCAGTGAACATGACGATGATATTTCAGCTGGCGCCAGTCATGATATTCAACAGGCTACGCAACTCGCTAAACGTGCCATATCGGATCTGGGTTTCTCAGACAGCTTAGGTTTAGCTGATTTTAAGCAATTACCTATGCTACAGACCAAGGTAGAAAACGAAGTAGTAGAATGGTTGAATACCGCGTTTATAGCCAGCGAAACGTACTTGCGGAAAAATTGGGCTTTAGTGAAGCAAATTGCTGAAGTGTTATTTGAGCAAGAAACGTTAGATCAAGATCAGCTAGACAACATTGAAACGCTGCCAAATAAGAAGAATGCTAAAGCATAACCATTCATAAAATGACAAAAGCGGGGTGACTCTAGAGCACCCCGTTTTTTTTACGCAAAAAAAATGGCTGCCAATAGAAGATAAGACCAAGTGTTTGTGAATTTAATGTAAAACGAACGAAAGGCCAAAGAAGTTGTTAAATAAAGGTAAGAAATAAATCCTTGCACAAAAAAGATGGTTGTTAATTTTACGTAAAAAAAGAAAGGCGGGATATGTGTTGCAAAATCGCGTTTTACAAAAAAAATCAATATAAAAAGCGATTTCTTAAAAAATAAAAATACTTCAAAAACAGTCACTTACAATCGAAAAGCGACCATTTAAAAATATAAATAAAAAAATAAAAAAAGTGCTTATTTCAAGGAAAAATTATTAAAGAGTAACGATAAGATATCTCTCAACAACAGCACAGACCAATATTAACACGAGGTGGCTATGTCTTCATCTACAATTTTTCGCGTACTTACGACTTTTATTGAAATTATTCCTGCATCCCCCAACTTTCTCTCTTCAAAACAGATCGCTGCGAAGTTAGCTGAGCTTGGTATGGACATTTCTCAAAGCCAACTAAGCCGAGATTTAAACGAATATGCTGCATTTTTTAATGTGCAAGAATGTGAGTTTTCTTACGAAGGTAGTAAATGTTGGCAGCGTTTTAGCAAAACGCCATCGGCAGCAACAATCTCAGAAACTGACATGGCCATCCTTAGTTTGATAAAGGAAAATATGGACACTTTTCCTGCATTTACCCAAGAAAGCTTAAATCAAAAGCTAGCCGATTTAAGCAAAAAACAAGCCGTGATGCACAAAGTGAACCCTAAACATCGTATATTTGAGTGGCAAAAAAATAGGGATCTCATTATCAAGTTTGAAAGACAGAATATTATAGATAATGCCCTACTAAAAGCGTTAATGCAGAGTCTTAATCATGATATTGCCTTCAAGTACACAACTGATGAATCTGCAAGTAAAGTTTACTCTATGAAAGTTCATTCGCTGTCTGAGGAAAATAATCAGCTAGTGATCCATGGATTTCTTTCGCATGAGAATACTCATGAAATAATTAAAGCATCTTCAATTAACATTGTAAAAAACAACCCTGATCACTCAGCATCCACACATGTGTTTCAACAGCAAAAATGTTCTAGGTAATATACCTCTGAATTGTGAGTTGCTTGCTACAACGTTTTAAAGTTGTTGGCAGGCAATTTTGCTTATGCTAAGGTTTTTAAGATATGTATTGATAAAAGCCTAGATGACTTTATGAGTGAAGAAATTAACAAGAAAGAAAGCCTACTCTATCGATTCATCTTACACAGCCTAGACCAGTATCAAAACGGATTAGACTGCAAGTCTTTAACGTATCGATTTAGAGAATCGTTTAAACATTATCAAATAACAGAAAACAACACTCTGTCCGCACTTAGTTACCTAGAACAAACCAATCGCATTAATAAATTACATGATAAATGGTTTCGGAATAAAAAAAACGATGCATTAGCCTGCTTAACCGAGAGTGATATCATCTTCGCTTTAATTGTAAAGAAATTTACTCCCTACTCTTTCTCCCCGTCATTAGAGGAATATCTAGATACCACCATTCAAGCTTATGCCTCTGGAGTTGCTTCATATTATAATTATGATTTTTCTAACTATTTTCATGAGTGCATGAGTGGCATAAATACGTTACCAAACATTAAGAAATTAAAAGCTCATGAGTTTAAAAATATTCAACAACCTTTAGCATTTAGACACTCATTTAAAAAGTCTATCTTAAAATTTTTTCAGTCCCAATCTATGAACGCCTTGAAAAACTTAATAAAAATCTTATTGAGCAAGGAGACAATTGATAGAATTGTAGACAAAGCATGGGTCAAAAATACTTTAGCAAAGCATCTATCTGATCTTATTTGTGGTGTTTGTGCTTATAGTCACGTTGTGAATGGTGGCAGTACCATTATATCGTCACTTATCTTAGAACGATTAATCGAACTTGCCCCTTTGTCATCGCAAAATAATATTTGGCTAGTTAATAACATACAAGAGTCAAACCTCAAAAACCCTGCAAAGCAATTTTGCAACACACTGACGTTAAAACTGAAATACTTTATACGCAAGGCCAGTAATGAACAGAAAGAGTTGAATAGAAACGGTCATAAAGTAAACAACCAAGATGTAGATTTTACAACCTTTGATCTAACGATTTTTATTTATCATGTTTTATCACTTAGTGAAAACAAAAAACTCCAAGAATCTTATTCGCTAGACTCCACCCCTGCTGCCATTAATTATTCTCAAGCTTTTAATTGTTGGGCGAAGACTAACTGTGATGATGATGAACATAACCATTATGAAGATGATTATTATCTAAACAACGTGAGGTCTGACATAAATCAAATTTTAATATTTTTAATAAAACACACAGATAACACTAAACAATACAGGTTTAATAAGGAAAATAGTTCTCAGAGTGATGAAGGGCATGCTAAAAACGAGAAACGCGAAGGCTTTGAATGGTTAGATGATAAAATCTACGAAAAACTGTTTAAACAGATATCATTCGATGATGGCGATAACATTGAATTGTACTCATTTGATTTCACTCTTAACGCTATTATTAGCCTAACCTCAATCCCTTACAAAAACGATAAGTTACTGCTCAGACGGCGTAACTCTCGCCTCGCCGTTTTTTTCCAAATTTATACTAAAACTTTTGAATTTTATCAATCAATTCTGCTTAACTGGCCAGAACATAATGCGACAACAGAAAAAGGTTCTCACAGCAGTATAGGCAACAATCCCACGGCGATAATGAGTTTTGATACTGACGAAACCGATAGTCCTTTTCTTGAATCATCAGCAAGCATAAAAAATCATCCTGATATAACGAAAAGCAGAATTGAAGCGCGCTCTAACCGTATGTTTTTTATAGAGAACCTTATTAAATCCATAGGGCGTTGTGACAAAAATGCTTTCGTAGAGTACCTGATTTTGCACACCAGTTCTGACAGAAAGACAATTGTCAGCGACTTGATGCAACTTGAAGCGATATATACGCTAAATGTCGGTATTGATGATGATGCCAACTTAATATTTAATCGGACAACAAATAGAGGCGCAGGCCTCTCAACCGCTGAAAAAAAACAAAGATTATTTCGTGCGTTGATAAATGAAATTCTTCGAAACTTTACTCCACTAGAGTCCTTCGGCAAATATCAACTGGCTTTTGAACAACTTCATATTGATTTAAGCGATTTTACTGTAGAAGAAAAAATATGGCTAGATAATCAGAAAAACCAACTAAAGCAATTGCCGCAAGTCGCAAAACGCTGGAATTTAGATTTTTGTCTTGAGCTTACCCAAAATATTGAATATCCAGAATTTATAAGCACTCCTAATACTCGGAACTGCAAAATAACAAAGTATAATGTGATTTTATACGATTATTACGGCATTACAGACAAGGAATACTTTAACGAGAATATTATTACACAACCAATTATAAATGCTCACTTTAAAGGCGGTGGTGGTTTTTCGTTCGATATTGATGAGCAATACGAAGATTTTACTAATAACAGTAACATGTCTTATTTCATACCACCGAGTAAAAAAAGTTATCTTGGTGATGTTTTGTTGGAGCATACGCTAGAAGCACTAGCAAAAGAATATCCTTTTGAAGGGAATTCAGCCTTTTTACAACAACAAATGACGAGCCTGATATATCCTCAGAAGCTGAAATTCAAATACTCGATGTTTAGTGCTCTTGCTCATACTAAATTTTGTACACCATATCGAGGCTAAAATAGCAGTATCATTGTAAGCGTAATAACAGTAGGACTACTACCTCGCAAAACTCCGTCCTAAAAAACCAAAATTGTGTCACATCAAAAATTGATCTGAACCAATATTTTTGGACAGCACACTAAGTGAGTCAAATGACTTAACGAGGGGTCTATGGACTCCGCCTCTATTGCAAGCACAAAGTGTTCAAACTTGGCGGTGAATGACTGCATACGTCTATTCGGCTTGTGAGATTCATGGTTTTGCCATGCTCCAGCCCTGATAACTTTCGCGCACAAGAGTCTCATCGAATAAAAGGTAATAAATACCAACCTCGTTACCAGGCCTTTCCTATGCACGGTCTTAGCCGCTTTATTTATCCACTTTGTAGTCCATTCTTTACTTGAAAGGACAAGAGCTGGGAGGTACTTGCCGATCTCTTTGCCTTTCACTGGCTCAAAATCTAACCAGATAATGTCATTGCGTTTTGGAATGTACTGCGCCACTACTCGCCTAACTCCTCAACAGAGACAACAGCCAATTCATCAGCATGTGCCGTATGAGCATCTAAGCCGTTTAGAAGTTCTTTTTCGCTAAACGGGAAGCGTTTCTTTTGACGCTTAATAGGTTCAATAGTGATCTTCTTACCATCCGCTTTAACCTCAATCTCAGCCCCTTCAACCAAGCCAAATTGACGAATTAACGCAGCAGGAATGATGTTGCCAAGACTGTTGCCAATTTTTCGTACTTGAGTCCGCATATCTCAACCTCACAAGTGGGTACATTGTTATAACCAAATTGATTGTATACCTTTTAACCTCGGTGCCAACATTGTTATAACTAAAAAGCTAACTCAGCTGCCTTAGATATTGAGATAATACGCTCCTCATTTTAATTCTAAAAAGTTTTTAACTTTAAAGTCATAGCTTCAAACGTTATTGTCTACCGACAGAAAAATAAAGATTTATGCTAATTACTACTACTACGCCAGAATCGAACTACAAACCGAGTATTAAAGTATCATACTCTTTTTGTAGCTAATCTCTGGACAAAAAAAATTTAGAATTGCTGCCTAAAGTATTCAGTTATCAACCCCAAGTTATGCATGATCGTTCGATCACGGGCTTACTCATGAGCGTCAGGTGCAAGGATGCCGATTAACAGAAAACAACTAAGTATGATTCTTTATTACTTAGTATGAATCTTTATCCTACTCACACATTTATACTGTTTAGTAGTGACGATTTAAATACCACCTAGCCGCAACAGGCGCATAAAAAAACGGATACAATAGTGCATATAGAACGGAATAACCTTTAGTCTTGGCATGAATGTTATAAAAAAAGTACCCAATGCAACCCCAAATATTGATCGTAATTAACACAGAGATCAAATAACAAAAACGCTCTTGATCGGGTTCTAACAGTGCCAATTTTATTAAGGGGCTCATCATGGCAAGTACCACAACCCCACCCAACAGTTGGCAACTATAAATTTGTAGTGTTTTCATGTTGTTTCTCTTTTTTAAATACCAACTACGCCAACCTAACCTTCGGTACCCATACCGCATAATCCATAAATAGTGTCATATTTACTCTCCCGGCGCGATTACCAATCATCTGAGCCAAAACTACTGAAAGAGTCATCCAGTCCACTACTATATGAGTCGCTACTGCTAAAATCTGATACACCACTGTCGAACATATCTATTGCTGAATCACAGCCTATACCGCCTATTGAATCAATACCGTAGGCGTTACCTTCAACATCAACGCCGCACATACCACCAATCATAATGTTCCCATTTGCCGGATTTAGCACGGCATCATCAGTAGCAAAATCAGTTACAGACTCAAACTCTGCAGTGCCTTCATCAAAAAGCCCGCCAAACCAGCTGAACAATCCCAATTTCATTCTCCTAAACAAATTAAAGTGCAATATCCTTACACCAGCTTTTCAACGGGTTGTCGATAATGACAGCACAAATGCTTATCCGAACTTAATTATTTTCGATTGAATAGCAAGTTATTTTTAATTGGGGTTGTATATGTATGGAATTCAGATAGGTGGCCGCTAAGCAATTGTGATCAATTCAAAACTGGACAAAGGTTTTGAGAAAAACAAACCTAAAAAAATGACTATTTTGGTCTGTTTTACTGAGTTTAGCTTTTAACTTGAGTACTGAGGCTTTAAAAATCCCTTGTTGCAAGATTCATATATTCTACCAGGGTTAACGACGCTGCCCCCTTCGTTATTAATTAATGCCATAAAAGCAAAGTAGTATATGTATGAGTTTGATGTTATCCGTAATCTAATGGTCAAAATAATCTAGAGGTATTCAAGAACCAGTCCTGCATCCTGTTTGCTTTGAATCAATAAATTCATAGTAATAGTAGAGGTTTGGCCTATTGAAATAGAGACACCATTCACAACCTTACCTAAACCGGCTCCTACATGAGTTTAGGTGGAGCCAGTTAGCCAGACTTACACTGTTTGTAGCAAACAAGAACCAGACCAACTGTTAATATCACTGCCGGTATTAACCATAGAGCTTCCATCTAATTCTCCCATACCAGATTTTGAGAAAGGACCGTCTGTTGTCTATTGACTGAGGGTGTTCCGGAGACAAGTTTAATAGGACAATAATAAAGTAAAGGTTTAGCGTCAACTCAATAACACGGATAAAAAGAACAAACTGGCTAGGTGATACCCAAACGTGTGGAAGGATCATACCGTCACTCTTTGCTCACCTGATGTATAACGGTGTGAAAAAGAAAAATACTTTTAATAAGTATTTCCTTATGATTTTTCTTGATAATGAAGCCAAAGGCTTTTACTTTGGAATTGTATGCGTCATGTAAGCTTCAGATTCAATGAATAAATTTATTCTGCATTTTGTAACTTACGCTTTGGCTAATTTAATTTGTAATAGAAACCTGCAAATGGATACAGGAGTCATTTAATGAAAATTTTGACAGGCTTGGGTTATGACGAGCGATTGCCAAACAGGCCTTCCAATCAACTTGGCTCTTATGTCTGCGGTGAACAAGGCCTTATAGCTGCCATGGAGTTTCGTGCGGGTTTAAAAAAAATTGAAGTATCTCAGGCTGCTCGGTCAGTCGCTTACCTTAAAGCTTTAAAAGCTGCTGATAATGGTGAGCGTTTTTATAGCAACTCTTTTCAAGTTGATGAAATGGCAAGTGCGGCGACCCTGTTAGCATGGCGAGATTGGTCGATTCTGCATGGCTGGAAGCACGATGAACGCAGTAATAATTTTGGCCGATTTCACGATTTCGACGCCGTAGAACAACATTTCACGAAAATTGGCTCTTCCCTGGGCGAACGTATTTATGCATTGATACCTCGCCTTGCAATGATAAAGTCTAGTATTACAGGTATTGAGTTGCACCATACAAAGGAAAGTTGGCCCCCCCTGTACCAACTTCTATTTAAGGAACTGAGGAATGCAGGGGTAAGCGTGACTGAGGTACTAGTTAACCATCAGCCACAAGCCATACCAGACAGTGATTTGGGCAAGTTACAGCGTGCCTTGCTTGCTGTTAGCAAAGAGCCAGTATCTCTGCGACACGATGGTAGCCTCAGATTAATCGCCACTGCAAATAAACCACTGGCGGCGCAATATGCAGTACAAGCGGCAAATGATAAAGCCATCGTTATATCCAAGAAACTCAATCACTACCTAGAAACAGCACTAGAGCTTCAGGCTGGAAATCATTCTGGGGTGGGTGATACATCTGGGTCGCGCTCACCTAATCAACTACTGTTTCTTATGTTGCAAAGTGCCTGGAAAACGCCCTCTGCTAATGCTTTACTCCAGTTTTTAACCCTTCCAGCTGGCCGTTTTAAATCGCTTCGAAAAAAAATAGCTCGAAGCTTTCGTGACTTACCTGGCGTTAACAGAGACCTTTGGCAATCACAGATTGATGAATTTGTTACAAGGGTGCTGGTTGAAAAACCAGAGCAGGATGAAGCTGCATTGCGCCACGCAATTAGTGACTGGTTACCGATAAGTTTGACTGACAATGATGAGTACATGCCGCTATCGCTGGCAATTTGCCTAGCCGAGCGAGTCGCTGGTTACTGGCGCAGCCTTCTCATGATGACTGAGCAAGAACAAGCAGATGTCATTTACTCTTCAGCGTTTGCAGCGGCAGACGCTGTAGCTGAAGCACTGCGAGAATGGCCAGATAACTCAATTAGTAAAATGCAATTAAATCGCTTATTAACAATGACACTGAGCATTGGCAATAGCCGCTACTGCAACACTCGGCAAGTGTCAGCTTTTGACATAGTAGCTAATCCCGAGGTTGTGCAGTTGAAAGTGGACAATCCTGAGCAAGTTATTTGGCTTGATCCCGAAGTTAGTCCGTTTCACGCAGCACCACCGCTATCACGACAAGAGCTTAGAGGTATTCCATTAGCGCCAACATTGACACAGCAAGCCCAGTTTATGCAACAGGCACTTGCTAGGGCAATTACACCATTGCTCGCGGCAAGCAAATCATTAACGCTTATTTCAACAGACATGGCTCCTGAGCTGCTTAAACTCCAGCTAATGGCATTGCTTGGCAAGGATGTTTGGCTAACATTGGAAGATACTGTTTTAAATGGTCAGCAAATTTATGTTACCACTGAGCAAGTGCCTGAGTTTTCACTACCCAGATCCAAACGCTGGCAGCACATAGATCAACCCATTCCATCTCCCAGAGAAACGGAGTCATATAGTAGTTTGGCTGCATTAGCGCTCAAACCGCACGAATACGTGTTGAAATACTCAGCGAAGCTTTACGAGGATTCGACTGAGTCATTAACGGTAAATCCGCGCTTATTGGGTAACCTGGCGCATCATCTTGTGGAATACTGGCTAAATACCCATCCATGGACAGGCCAGCCCGTTGAATCCACAGAAATAAATGACTGGTTGAATACTAATCTGCCAATATTTATTCAGAAAATAGCGTTACCTCTGGCACAGCCTGGTAAGCAAGTTGAACGGATGAGATTTCAGCAGCAAATGCTGGCAGCCATCGATGCTTTATTTAATGCAATGGCGTCGGCAAACGTGGTCAATGTTCAGCCAGAACGAACCTTTAAATACGACGATGCACTTTGCCAGCTAACCAGTAATGTCGATTTGTACTGCGAACTACATGATGGGCGCTTTGCCATTATCGACATGAAATGGGGCAGCTACGAAAAGTACCGTGAGGAATTACAAGCTGGCCGACCTCTGCAACTGGCAACTTATGTTTATATAACTGAGCGCAGTTCCGATAGTTCAGGACATAGCCGCTATGGCCAATTCGCTGATGCCGGCTATTTTATCCTTAGCCGAGCAGAATTGCTGTGTAATAGCAATCTGACCTTTCCAACGGCCACTGTGGTTGATCCCGCTTTGCCGACGTCGTTTAAGCTTACCTGGCAACAGTTTGAGAAAACCCTGCGCTGGCGCTTAGCACAGTTAGAAAAAGGCGACATAGAACTGACTTACGGCAACGCAGATGTAGATGACAAATCTGTGCCGCCGGGCGATGCACTTGATCTGATTGTCCTTGAGCAAAGTGCCACCAAACGATCAGCAACTCCCTACAAAGCTCAATATAAAGCTATAGATGTATGGCGCAACCTGACTGGCAATATTAAGGATATTTAATTATGACGTTGTATTACACTCAAGCCAGCGCTGGTTCAGGTAAAACTTATCGAATTCAACAAGACGTTGCCGATAAATTAGAACGTGGCGAGCTTTTACCCTCAGAAATAATGGCAGTAACGTTTACTAAAGATGCCGCAGCAGAGTTAAAAAGCAGGATAAGCGAAGCATTGCTGGCGCGAGGCAATATACAACTTGCTGCCGGTATTATGTCAGCACGAATTGGAACTGTGCACAGCGTGTTTGGCCAACTGTTATCCGATTTTGCCTTTGAACTTGGCTTATCACCAGAGCAACGGGTGCTTGATGATCGTGATAAAAAGCAGGTACTAGCCGAAGCATTAGACAGTTGCTTAGTAGAAAATGAGATACAACAACTCAACAGGTTAAGTAGCAGGCTCTGTATCGAAGAATGGCGAGAGGACGTGCTTAAAATTATTGAGCTTATGCGTGCTAATGCTATGCATTCAGATTCAGCAGAAAAATTTGCCAAAGAGTCTGTTGCTTCATTTAAAAATTATTTCCCGGCAGCGGACGAAAGCATAACAGAAGCGTCATTACGTGCAGTATTGGAAGAAGCTGTTAAAAAAGCAAAGCTTGTTCAGTCACCAACCAGAGGTCTCACAGACACTATTGCCAATAGTGAAAAAATTCTGCGGCAATCGGCAATGACATGGCAAAACTGGATCAGTATTAGTAAATTTAAGCCAACAAAACTGGGTGAAGCATTGTTCGCACCGGTACAAAGCATGGCACTTGATGTACTGAGATGCCCAGCATTCCAGCATGAGATTGCCGACTTTATTACGCTTATGTTCCAAATCGTGCAAAAAGTTATGGATGGTTTTGCTGAGATTAAAAAAAGTCGGGGGCTCATCGATTTTGTAGATCAGGAAGAACTGGCACTCAAGGCTTTGCATCATTCTCTGGTGCAGCAACGTTTAACAGAGGAAGTGCGCTATTTAATTATTGACGAGTTTCAAGATACCAGCCCATTGCAACTTGCACTATTTTCTAAGGTCTCAACGCTAATAGATAATGTATTGATGGTAGGTGATGCCAAGCAAGCAATATATGGCTTTCGGGGCAGCGACCCCAAGTTGGCGCTAGATGTATTGCATTATGTTGGGCAAGGCGGCGGCAACATTAGCACACTAGCAAATTCCTGGCGCTCTAGAGCAGGCCTGGTCGAGTTAACCAACGAGTTGTTTACCCAACCATTTAGCCATTTGCTGCAAAGTGATCAGGTAAAACTGACTGCCAAACGTGACGAGACACTTAATTGCGCTGAATTAGCCTGGTGGACCCTTTCATACGAAAAGAAAAATAATGAAAACATATTAGCGGCACTTGCCGAAGGGATCCAAAAACATATTGGTACTGGTGTACAAGTAATTGATAAGGCAAGTCATAAACCCAGAGTCGCCAGCTGGAAAGATTTAGCGGTATTGTGCCGCAGTAATAAAGATGCAGCAGATCTGGCAGGTTATTGCGCTCAACTAGGCATTCCCGTTTCATTGGAACGAACCGGGCTATTAGAAACTCCCGAGGTGAGTTTAGCATTGGCGTGCTTACGCCGTTTAATTGACCCAGCTGATGCCTTAGCCAGCGCAGAAATACTTACGCTCTGTACAGGTCAAAACCTTGAGTTATGGTTACAAGACAGGCTTGCCGCCATAGCGGCCGGTGAAGCAAATGCTTGGAATAATACAGCCCATCCGCTGTTAACAAAGCTTGATAAAGCGCGCCAGCATATTGGACTGTTAAGCACCAAAGAGGCAGTTGCTTTGGCCATGATGGCCGGCGATGTTAATGCAACGGTTTGTAAGTGGCGCGAAACAGCAAAACTAACCGAACACCGGTTGGCCAATTTGGTTCGCTTATCAGACATGGTTGATGACTATGAAAACCATTGTCTTGCGCAATTTTTAGCAGCCACGCCCACAGGTTTTATTCTGTGGCTGAAAGATTTAGAACAGCGTTTTACTGATCAGCAAGCCGCTAACCCAGGAAATGCCATTACCATCACCACTTACCATAAAGCGAAAGGACTTGAATGGCCAATAGTAATCTGCAGCAGCCTGGATTCTTCATTAAAGGTGTCTCTGTTCGGGCCACGCATTACCGATCATGGGCTACCATTTGACTGGCATAAACCACTAAACGGACGTAGCTTATGCTACTGGCCCTACCCGTTTCCAGCTCAAAAAGGTAAAGACATTTTGTCTGAAAGGCTTGTTGGTACGGATGAATATAAATCTGCTGAATTACAGGCTCGTAACGAAGCCATTCAATTACTGTATGTTGGCATGACCCGTGCCAGAGATCAGCTTATTCTAACCACCATTGGCGAGGAGGAAACTTTAGGTGATTGGCTACAGCTTCTCAATACCAAAGTATTGCCGCCCGAAGACAAGTTAATCACTCTGCCCTCTGGTGCAACGTTGAATGTTGAAAAAAATACTTGGATAAAATCAGCAAAACCTGAGGTGAAATCCCTGAACCGAACGCGGCATTGGCTAAAACCTGGGCTGCAGCTTACCGAGTTACAGGCGTCGGATTATTATCGTCCGGCATCAAAGAGCACTTCTGTTACTCCATGCTCAAGTATCCTCTTGCATGACTTTAATAGCCGCGTAGCAATCAGCGGGAACCCTGACATGGGCAAAGTGGGTAATGTAATTCACCACTGTCTTGCGTTGATACTAGATAAGCCTGATATTGATGTCGAAATACTCAATAATTTAGTTAGCGCAGAAACTCCGGGCATGCTGCAGGGGGAGCAAATACTTCGCCAAGGGTTGGCATTATTAGACTGGATTAACACTAACTATCCGCAAAGCGTACTCCATACCGAAATGCCAATCATGCAATTACTGGATGACGGCAGTTTAAGGCAAGGCGCTATTGACCTGGTACTTGAAACTGATGCAGGTTGGATAGTGATTGATCATAAATCCAACCCGCAACCTAAAGCTAAGTGGTTAGAGATAGCGCAAGTTCACAGCGGCCAGTTGCTGGCTTATAAAGAGTGTCTTGAAACGCTATCGAGCAAACCTGTGCTGGCAATGTTGATTCACTTTTCGGTAAGTGGAGCGCTGGTTAAGGTAGAACTTTAGCAGCTAATCAGCTTTACTGAGTTACTTGTTTTGGTTAAGGGTTCGCCCTCATATCAAGACTGGTAACTCTTACTTTTAAATTACAGGTTCTCGTTAAGTAGCTACTTTACAATTTAGTCAGTTTATTGAAGTTTTATAGTCAGCTTATTGAGTTTGGTGCTTATAGTCGCGGTCTTTTGGAATTTGTTGCTGTCTGAGAATATTCGCCGCTATTATTACGACAAGACATTTTTTTACAATCAAATGGGCATAATTAATCTGTTGAGGCTTTCGGAGTTTGGGTTGGATACGTTGATAATGTTCTTAACCGTTCTTCCTCCTCCCGCAGATACTTAAACGGAAACGGCATTACAGAATACTGCTTATGCCTGATATGTGAAGGCGTGAGCAAATCGTAAAAATTGATTGGGATGTCTGGCCGATTACCACAGAGCCGGTACATGCGGCTAAAGTTACCATAGCTTGCTTTTACTGCTTGCACATTGGCTGAAAAATACAGATGGTGTTCAGCAAATACTCTTAAGCCCCAATGCGCTTGCAAAAAACCATCCTGCCGTTTTTTGACTGACTGCCACAGCGTAATACCATAGTTTTGTAGCCACTGGTTTAACTGCTCTTTGGCACGGCTGCGAAGCAGGCTCTTGTCTTTAAGAATTGCTTTTGCATCTGATACCTTCATATCATTTGTTGCGTTGTCTTTAGCGAGATGCTGTTGCAATAGCATAGCTGCTGAATTACCAGGATATTGCTGGCAGAATTGTTCAATTAACGCTTTAGGTATTACCTTTCCTCTACTATGTTCTATGCTGAGTAAAATAGGCATAATTCCGCTGAGATCAGCTAACGGTACGGCTGGTGTATCGGTAATAAACACATACTCCTGCTGCTCTGGCCAATACATCAGTGGCTTTACTTGCCACTTACTGCCAGTAAGCATTTTGCTATGCTGAGGGCTAATTAACTGTTTTAAGATGGCGATGTCTGCTTGCGACAACAGACCAAACTGTATCTTAGCATTGTCGATTTTAAGGCTGTGATATCTGATTTCTGCATCATTACTTATGTGCTCTGCCAGAATGTAGGTTGCCCCCAGCGTATCAGGCATATTGTCGAGTAAAATCTGTTTTGTGCTTAGCTCTAACTTTACAAACAGCTCTTTTAATAGCACCTCGTATACATGTGATGATAGCTGCCCGTTAGCATCGAACAGGTTTTCAATGGTGCAGTTCTGAATAATAACGTCAAGGTTAGCCTGTTTAACCAGTTGATAAGGGTCCTGCCCTTTTGGGTAAGTGTCTTTGTTATAAGTTATGAGTAAGTTCAGGCTCCCCTGCTCTGGCGCTTCCGCACACATTGCTTGGTATCCGTCTGCGGCTAGCTTTAGCAGCAACTTCTGCTCTGCTTGCTTATCTTTTGTGGTGTTTACCAGCACCATAGCATGCTGCAACAGCTGCTGGTGTATGGCGGCATAATGTTTTTGTATTTCATTGCCTTTGGGTAACAATTCCAGATGTGATGAAAACGATGCCAGTGTTACCGTAAACATATCGCCGTAAACCGTTTTTATGTCTTCCAGGCATTGGTTGATAACACCGGTTTTAGTGCGTTCAAATAACTCTAAGTCCAGATCTTTTAAATCGATAGCTGCCACGCGGTTTTTAAATTTACTGGCTGCTGCTTTAATGTAATCGCCTTTAACACTTTTACTGACCAGTGCTGATGTTAAATCGAGTGCATACCTCTGCCCACGGGCATACTCAGGGTAAAGCTTGCCAGAGGCATCTTGTAACTCTTCTACCGGGGTAAAGGTGACTACTTTGGCGATGAGTGCGCGCGGTACTTCGCTCGTGCCGTTATTGCCTGACCAATCAGTGTCGATATCAATCTCTACCGCCACTAGCTTGTTATTGATTGTTTTAGCTTTTCGGGTTTTCTTAAAATCGACCAGGTAATACAGGCCATTTTGCTCGAACCGGCTGACAGCGCCATTAGCCTGAGTTAAATTACGCGCAAGGGCGCGTAGCAACAGCTTGTCCAGGACGTAAGGCGGTGTATAGTCGAAGTTTGCTCTTTTAACCGCCACCCTAGGGTCGTCAAATCTAAAATTATGCTGCTGGGGTAGCAGCACGTAATAGTGTTTACTGAAGTCATCTACCAGCGACAAAATGCAACCTGTTTTATACAGCTGGCCCGGGATAGTCTTTTTAACTTCCGCCCTTTCTTGTTTATCTGCGACATGCTGATAGCTAATAATGTAAATATCATACTGCTTAGCTAGTGCCGGCCTATCAAACTGCGTAGCAGCAATAAAAGTAGTCATTAAAGGAATATTGGAAGGTGTTATCTTGGGCATGTCAGCTCTCTTTATACTCAACGTACTCACTGTTTAAACACCAAAGCGCCAAAGCTTGTAAGGCATCACTATTAACCACTGCAGTTACACTATTTATAAGACCGGATACTTCCAGAATTTTTGCATCCTGGCTTGAACACTGCCGAAAGTCGAGGTCAAGATAGCGTATTCTGCTTTCGCCCTTAGCAAAAAGGTTGATATAAGAAAATTGTTGACAGATATTACGCTGAGATAAATTTTTGAGCTTACTAATTGTGGTACTTGCTGGCATATGGTTGACCGACCAGCACTTCACATCCAGGCCGATAGTGCAGCCATTTTTCTCTACTAGTGCATCCAGGTGCTCGAAGTATGCCTCTGGCATATCTTGCCACGCAAACCCTGCGCCGGTCAGTACCACTTTCACTGCCTGTTCAGCAATGGCCGGCAGATACACATTGGTGTATAGATACGGTACCATCACCCAATTGTGGGCAGGCCAGTTTAGCTGATAACCCTGCGCCGCAAAATATTCCTTAATATTGGAAATGCGGCTGAGTACCGGCAATGGCGTATTGGCATTGCTGACCACCTTGCCAGTGCTGACCTCATTAAAAAATTGATAGAGTTCTAAGTTGCCGTCTGGATCACCTTCATATCGATACTCTGGCAGTTCTGAATCTGCGGGTAGTTGCAAATATAAGGTGGGCCATGTGGCATCCTCAGCAGCTATTACCGGGTGCTTTAACAACTGTTCGCGGATGGCTTGCCAGGCATTAATATCTGATGCTAATACCTTCTCAGATTTAAACAAACGGTCAAGTAACCTTGAAATCATTTTTGCCGCATCGATGTTGTTATTGCGGGCAATATTTAGACGCCGCTGCAGAGTAAAACTGTTCAAAGAGCACTGTAACGCCTGCTTCGCTTTTTGCACTAATGCCAGATACTCATGTGACAGCAGATCAGGCTGGCGCGGATCATCTGCCAAGGTTTGCATAAGAGCAGCATCGGTATATATACAGATAGATTGTTGCTTAAATTCGGTGCGCGCCATCCTGCCAACGGCTTGTTCAATGTACTTCCGGATTGCCCATTGGTAGTCTTCGAGCTGGTAGTACTCTTTTAATAACCTTGGATCTTGGTCACCGCGCAACACATTATAACAAAGCGTCCTGGTTGCGTTGTGCGATAACTCTCCCGCCTCTTTTAACGACATAAATTGGTGCAATAGTTTCAGCTGCCTCAGCTTGAAATCATCATCTGTTTCAAGCAACCGGGTTGGCTTTTCCAAGTAAATAGTATCAATATCTGTTTTGATAGTGCTGCTAGCCTGCCGATTGGCTCCGATGTATTTTAGTAGCGAAGCGAGCTGCGCATCCTCCACCACATAGTCAGGGTTTTTACCTGCACCCATGGATTTGTATGTCGACACCACCACCACTTTATCGGCGCTGGTTGTTAGCGTAGCTAACACTTCGTCATAACGGCCCTGATGCATAGCTGCAGCATTTACCCCAAAGAAAATCTTAATGGTAACGCCATGCTGTGATGCCATGTTTTCAACGTTTTGTTTAATAAAGTTTATCAGCGCCGGATATCCTTTTTCATCCAGAGTACGGTTTAGCAAGGCAAGCATATAACGGTTTGCTGGCTGTGCTACAAAATCATGGAAAGCACGTAATAACTTTGCCACCCAGCTTCTGAAATAATCATTACCGTCCTCTGGGTTGGGCATCAGGCTATCTAAAAACAAAGAACGCGCTCTGGCACTTTGTCCTTCTGCTTGAGAAAGTAAAAAAGGGTCATCGGCATGGTTAAAGCTGACATTCACCGAGACTTTTTCACGCTGGTAATTGCGCCTGGATTGATAATAATCGGAAATTATCTTTCGATGTTGTGGAGCTAACTCAATAAAGCTTTGTTTTAGACGAGCTTGCAGATACGCCATATCAAAGTTGTGTACTACGGTTTTTGCCGTTGCTGTTGCGCTAATCCCCAGAATAACGGCGCCTTCTTCAACCATTGTTGCTAATAATCCGGTGGGGGTTATGCTTAAGCCATTTAGATAGCAATTTACGGTATCTCGTACACCCGGGTTCTGGCTGATGTCGATACTTTTAAAACCTTTGGCGTGATAACTGCGACCAGACGCAAGGGGTTGTTTGCTTTTGACGCTTGAAAGGTGGGTGTCGAAGGCATTAAAAACGGCCTTGCTAAACTGACTTAAATTATAGTGATCCAGAATTGATAATACGGCATCTTGCAACAAGGCGTTTTTACTTCGGTGATCTTTTGTAAGTGCCCCCTGATTTTGCTGATAACGTGATACAGCAAACATCATATTCTGCAAAAAGCGCTGATAAATATGATCGGCATCATTTAAAAACTCAAGCAAATCGCTTGAAAACTCGTCGTTCAGTTGTTCTTTCGGTAAAACGGAGATGAGGTTTTTCTGTAGCAGATCGTTGCGCTCTAAAGTCAGAATGTCGCTGGCACTATTGGCCAGGGCCTGATACTCCTGAGCCTTGCTGTGGAATATCGAGTGTACTGTCAGCCTATCAGAAAACAGCCTCACTGGAGTATCTGCCAAAGTTTTACCTGACGTATTAAATGCGAACTCCATACACCATTTCTGCTCAAACTCATTAATTTTGTGCCGGACCTCGTCGAATACGTCATCGACACCACGGTAGCGTTCAGAGTTTTCTAGCTTATATAGTTTGAAATTAGCTAACAGGGTGCGGATAACTTGCAGCAGATCATCAGCCTTATTGTTGAGTAACTCTGAGAGAATTTCTGCGCTCTGCTTATCCACTTCGTCAATAATCAGCCACTGCCGGTTGAGCTCTCGTAACGGCCGGTATTTTCCTGTTACTGTGTCGATACCCTTAAGATACTTTTTTGTAGTCATAAGCATCACATGCGCTTTGCCTGTCGCTATTCTCTCACCTGGCAACAACTTCTCCAGCAAGCTTTGCTGGACGTTATTAAGACGGATTGGTTTATCAGACTGCTGTACCGTCTGCATGTAACGCACAAGTTTTGAATAAAATTGTGCGGCATATTTGTCTACACTTCGATTTAATGCTTCATCTGGATGATAACCAGCTAACTCACGAAGCGCAGAAATTTCTTTCCAGTCGTGATATAACTCCGAATTTTGCAAATCAAATAGCTGTAGTATTTTTTCAACGTCTGACGGTGATGTGTCTAGTAACTGATTTTTCTGGCTGGGAAGATAAACAATGCGATCCTTCAGCATGTTTTTTTCTTCAGTAGTGAGGGTGCTTTCATCATCGATTAGCCGATTTATTTCAGTAAAAGCATTTTTTACGTTGTCAATTGAATCAGTGATAAATACTATTAGTCTTGGCTTGGCATTTTCTTTTGCCTGCCAAACCATATCCCAAATAATTAATTTTAGTGCGGTGTATGTTTTACCGATCCCCGTTTGAAACGGCAGTGGAAAAAAAGCGCCATGCTCACTATGCCGCTCGTGCAGATAGGGTGATAGTAACTGCTCATCAACTAGCGTAAACAATGGATTTTGATCACCCAGCGAGGCCTTTATCACTTGAGATTCCATAGCCATTCTCCCTTATCGCTAAGCAAATCTGACTGGTTATGTACTGTATGTTGTTTTGCGCTGCTTTCTAAACAATGCTGACTTATCATAGTAATCACCAAGCTTCGGTGCTTGCTTCTGGCACATCAGTTCGCTGGGTCTGCGTTCAGCGATAGTGACGCCGAACATTTCAAGATGTAACTGTTTCATCAAGTTCTGTCTTGTCTTTGTCGGCTTTGCTGGCAATAACATGTCAAAAAACTATCGGCTTAAATTGATTAAAAATAGCTCATTTTGTGCGTAGTTATTTTTTCGCTTTCGGCCAATAAAACGTTAAAACATCTCTGCCTGTTGCATCCTGCTGCCTTGTACATTAGTGCTTAATATAATGACATTCCATCCGTTAATTAACATTTTAGGTTGTTTCTCAATTCACACCATACTGTGTAACTGTTCAGTGTATGCTTTTCATGCAGGTGTTTTTTAGCAGGGTTAAAACACTAAGCCTGCAGGCCACAGTTACCTGTACTTTGGTATCGCATAACCACAATAGAGCAAAACAGCATAAGCGACATATGGCAGCAGAAGGTCTGCCGCATATAACTCGGCTCGGTAATTTATTGAAGAACATGAATGCTAAAGCCTATTTAGCCTATAGGGGAAGCGTGATTTGGCTGCTTTGAACGAATAACTTATGTGGATAACGGTTATGCTTAGATAGATAGCAATAGTGCCAAGCGCACATTTTGACCCATTGCCTTGGGTAGGAAAAATTACCTGTTTGCGGGGTCATTTGCCGGATGAGAGCGAGAGGCTGTGCTGTACTCAATACTCGGCACCGCTAAACTCAATAGCATCAATCCAAATGACTATTTAACAGCGGTATTCAAACGTATCGGCACTCACCACATCAACCATGTCGATGAGTTGTTACCTTGGAATATCGTTCTATCCAAACAGTCAGGTGACGCTATTTAAGACACTCAGTGTCCACTAAAATTAAGTGGACACTCAAATCAAAGCGCTAACCTGTGATCGCCGGACGCTTACAACTCAAGCGGATATTGCTAAGCAAGACGGTTTGCGATTTACAAGCATTTCGGACGTTGAAAACAAACTGAGCCATGAAATAAGCCATAGTTTTTTTCAACTGCAAATTAGCTATTCGCTTCTTATGCTCGTTCTCTCGACATATACCCTGCAGTCTCACTAAAAGCTTCAGTGCTTCATACGCATTGTAAGACCAAAATTCAATTTGTGGTTAAACTCATACTTATCAGCATCATCACAGAAAACTATTAGAACATTGTGGTAGCCACCATTGTGATATTGACGCTTTAACTCCTGCTGAAAGTAGAGCTTCACATGTGGCTCTGCTATACTCAAATTTTGTAATAATAAAACTGAAACTTCTTCTTTATTTAAATCTTCAAGCAAGTTAAATTCTTTTGGGAAATTATCAGGGTAAAATTGCTTAAAAGCCCTTACAAGTTCATTGTCTTCAATTACCAGCTTTGGAGAACCATAAGTTATTAAACCTTTGAGATCTAATTCTACTAATCTTATTCCAAGCTCATCCTTACCTAATTCATCAGGAAATTCAAAATCATTTTTTACCTGCTCTATTCCTGTTTTAATCAAATCTAATGCTTTTGATTTATCTTCTGTCACTATAGTCAGATTAATTCCATTGCTCCTAAAAAATGGGACACCATTTTTATCAAAAAAATTCTTTTCAAATGACCTCAATACGTCAAACTTTGAGTCGTTCTCAAGCTTATTAAATAATTTATATGTAAGCTGATTTTTAAAAAAATCTAAGACTTTTTGAGCATCTCTATACAAATCTTCGTCATTACAGTTCATTCTTATCCCCTAAGTAGAATTAAATTTGGTTTATAAAAAAGATATTTAATGCATACGTGTGTTGGTTACTATTGAATCCAACGTATCATGATTCATCACTTCCTTTTCAAGAAGTGCTTCAGCAATTGTTGTCACCAGATCCCAATGTTGCTGCAAATAGCTCTTACAAGCATTGTAAGCTTCATTTAGCCACATCAGCACTTCCTGCTCCACTTTTTGCTGTTGTAATGGTAGTTGTTTAAAATCGGCCAATCCTAGTGTCTCAGAAAGGCCAAAATCCGATATTGCCATTTTGGCCAATTCTGTTGCCTTACTGATATCGTCACTTGCTCCAGTCGTGATCTCATCAGGACACTTGCTTAACAGCTGTTCTGCTGCACGCCCAGCAAGAAGAACTTGTAATTTGGCTTTGAACGATGCACTTGTATTGGTGTTATCCCCTTCGTAAGATTCAAACTCTACAAAGCCCCCTACACCCTCGTATTCTTGAATACTTAGAGTCGTACAGCGCATAGTTGGAAACCAACGCTTATTTAAAAGGTAGTGGCCAGTTTCGTGATAGGCTACTTTTCGCCGTGATGTAGTATTTAATGATTTTGCAGTTTTTTTTCTACCGATGGTCTCTATCAATATCTGCTCATAAAGCATATCAATATTGAATGGAGTGTTTTCGGTAAGAATCTTTAACTGAATTTCCCTGAAGATATTCGTAATAAAACCATATGCAACACCTTCGATTTTACGTGAAAACTCCTGCACTACATTTATAGGTATTTCAAAGCTATATTTCTGTGCACACTTTTCAACAAAGCAGATCCTGGATTGAATGTCCGGTAATGGTATGTTTATTACCTTATCAAAGCGGCCATGGCGCTTAATTGCAGGATCTAATTTGTTAACAAAATTAGTAGCTGCAAGCACAAATACGGGATATTGACTCTTACTGAAGCCATCAAGTCGAGTAAGAAGCGTATTCACTGCCAATCTACTCCCTGTGTTACTATTTTGTCTATCAATGGCAATGGCATCGAATTCGTCAAAAAATATGATACAAGGTGAATAACGTTCTGCTACATCAAATAAATGGTTAATGTTTTCGACCACATTACCAGAGGTCAAATCAGCTGCATTTACTGGTAAAAATGGAACCTTACACTCGGCAGCCACAGCTTTTGCAAAGTGACTCTTACCAGTGCCAGGAGCCCCTTCAAGTAAATAGCCTTTGGGCATATCCAATAAGACACTGTTGTCACTTCGCAAAACTTGCATGACAAATCCCATTTTTTGCTTAAGCTCATCCATGCCGATCAGGTCATCAAAACATATGTCTGGCATACAGGGTGTTTGCATAAATGCTGGCTCAAAATCTTCATGCCTGAAGCAGTGCTCGTATTTGGGATTTTGCATGGTGATTTTAATTTCACTCAGGTTAACATCTAGCTGATAATCAAAACTAACCACCATATTTCGTGAGCGCCACTGTGCCATATTCTTCAACAAGCGCTGACGTTTCGCGACTTTTTCTACCAACAGGCCAAATGCAGCGACGCTAAAATCCACAAGAGGATAGATTTTTTCAAACCCCTCGAGTTCCTCGTTTTGCTTGTAACTTATAGGGTTTGACTTGATGCCATACAAAGTTAAGCCTGTTTTCTTTGCCTCAGTGAGTAGTTTTGCAGAGACTGAACAAGGCAATAGCAAGGATGTAAGTTGCTTATGATTTTTTAGCGTTTTAAGCTTAGCTTCAGAAGTAATCACAACACATTGTTTAAATTGGGTTTTAAGCAATTTTTTTAGCTGAGGCTCGTCTGCTAGCACAGCAAAGCAAAACTCAGAAATGTCCTCTGGAAAAACGATGTTAATTTTAGGATCGGTATCATGTTCTTCAATTACATTGCAGACTTCGTTCAAGATAAGACTGCGTAATTTTGCAGGCTGAGCAATTATACTTCTAGGCTCTAAGTTACCTCCTAAAGTCTCCAGAATAAGCTCTGCCATATTCTGCGGCCAGAAAAAGTCATATTCTTTCGGTACGTTATAAGCAACTTTCTCGGCCAGCATTAATAAACTTTTAGGCGTAAGAGGCTTAAAGAGGGCGATAAATCCTGTAGAGAGGCGACTAATGAACTCAGGCGATAACCCTTTACGACTCGGATTTGATGCAAGAAGTGATTTCAAATCTACGGTAGCACTTTCAAACGCGCCCTTTGTCACTGCTTTTTGTCCAAGATTAGTAGTAAAAATAAAAAAACACTGACTAAAGTCTACCAATTTATTGGTAGTTTGGTCTTTAATTTTACCTTTCTCTAAAAGCGTTAACATAGACTGGATAACTGAGGGGTGAGCTTTTTCAACTTCATCTACTATGATAACCGTTCGAGGGTAGCAAATTATTTCTGTGGTCAGATCTCCAAGTGCAGAATCAACATACTGAGAGCCAGAGCCAAACAGCTTTAATGCTGACTTTTCGTCACTGAACATTTCCATATTTAGCATTAAGGTATGAAAACCTGAACCAAATACTTTATTTATCGCCGGTGTTAAAGACTCTGCTAAGGCCGTCTTGCCTGTCCCTGAGGCTCCCATAAAGGTAATAATTCCCAAACAGCTATTTTGTTTGCTGTTAAGTGATGCGGACACCATATCAGCAACTGAAGAAGTAGCGTCTAGCTGTCCAAAAATACGCTCATCACAGTATTTTCTTAATTCTATAGTCTTCGAGCATTTAGAGATTACAGAGTGCTTTGAACGGTTTAATGAACAAATATTCTCAAGAAAATCAGATCCAAAATCACATATCCATTCACCGCTGAAAAAAGCACCTAGGTTGTCATAATCAAGCTCATAACTCTCAACAAATGGAACGGGCATCTTGATAAAATATTCAAGACATTTTTTAGCACAATTGCTGAATTTAATTTTGGCTTTAACACCCTCTATATGCTCAAACCAGTTTTTATTCCCGCCTTTTTTTTCTACAGCATAGGTTCTTCTGCCTACCTGTTCTGACAATTGTTTACGCAATTTCAGGATTTCTTCAGGAAATTTGAGTTCAACACAACTTCTTCCTGCAGCAGCAGCAATTCTATTCATTACACTACTTATCCCGAAAAGTGCAGCTATTAATGTTACTTCAGTGCACTCAGTTTGAGGACTTGAAGTGATAATTGAATCAACACTGTCAATGTGACCGCTAGCAAGTGCACTACTTGTCAATAAATAGCAAATTTGAGAAGTTATTTGACGTAAATCATCGTTGTCTGATTCAAGCAACGCGAATTCTGGCTGGCGCATAAGAATGTTTTTTCGATTTCTAACTTTGCATCTCGGGGTCTCATAGCCTGATTCAAAATCTAATATGGCTAATTCTTCTTCAGAGTTATGTTGAGATGAATCACTAACTCCAAAACTTGTTTCATTCTTCACTTCTTCTAACTCCCAGCCTGAAAAATCTGCAATCTCTTTATCCAGCTCATCATTATTTGAAGAAATAAGAAAGCCATCACTTATAAGGTCTGTCAGGCATAGCTCCTCTAATTCTGCCAATTCTTTAAGAATTTCATTTTCATCTAGGTTATTAAAACTCATAAAAACTCCAGGAACACGTTTAATTAATTGAAAAATTCAAATCGTTGAGAGCGTTCTATTTAAATGCCAGTTGGAATCGAAATCTCGATACTCCAAATAGATGACATATCTTCACTCACATCACATTTAACCGAATGAGTTCCTGTCGCATTAGAATGTTGAATAAACGTTGTAATACAATCCATTGGTGTATCCGGACAGAATTTGGATAAATCAGCTATTGATAATTTGCCATCGAAGAATGCACATGTGTCTAAATAGGTTGTGTTCCCCAATGTAATAGGTTCATCCACAGGAGTATGGCCGCAAAATATATGGTCAACCCCACTTACTTTAGAGGTGTTTTGACTTCTTATGCGATTCCGTCCCCAAATAAGGGATGAGGCATTAAGATTGATTTTATTCCAATCTGCGCCAAGGTACTCAGCATGAATAAGACCAATAACGAAGCCTTGTGGAGTTTTAACAGTTGCAGCTCGAGGAAGTGCTTGAGTGATTGCTTGATAGTGTTTGTACCATTCTTGCATACTATTAAAACCATCATAGTCATGCTTATAAATCCATTCTCCTCCGTTTGTTAAAAATGTGAATTTGTCTTTTTCAAAATCACAAAACATAGATTCATGATTACCTGAAATGGCTTTGAACCAAGGTTGCTCTAGTAATTTTATACATAGGTGTGACTCTGGACCTCGGTCGATAATATCTCCCAAAGAAATTAGACGATCTTTTTTGTAGTCAAAGTTAAGTTGCTCAAGTGCAAAATTTAGCAATGAATAACACCCGTGAATGTCACCCACAACATAGTCTTTTCCACCTGTTACGTTTGTTCTAAAATCAGTAATCATTTTCGAATCTCCAAATAAGGTTTGTAATTTATTTTTACTGATATAAATGGCTTTACTCAAGTCAGAGGGAGAATCGATATTGAAAAAAACAACATTTTTGAATACCTAATTTGGGTACTCGTGGATTTTTAAAGGCTTCTTAAAGTTTCAAGAACGCATGAGATGGGAGATCTGATTACTTACTTATGTTTGTAAAACGACTTAAGTGCCAAGCATTAGGTGTGGTTCTCTATCTAAACAAAAAAATCATTATTGCTCGCAATTTAAGTTATCCAAATAATAAAACAGTTATCATTTTGCTGATGCTATCGGATCAAAGTAGACACTTAATCGTTTAATCACTAAAGGACGGTCAATCACTTTAGGTTTAGGCGCTTCATCGGCGAGAAACGGTTTGAGTGGATGGCACTTCACATTTTGGTTAAAAACGAATAAAGGTGAGTGGGCAATCATGTCTACAGGCGCTTTGAGATCGGGCCCCAGATAGAGTGGCGCATCTTTTATGTAGCGCAAGTTCATGGCAGGCGCGACACGAAGTGGGCGAGTCATTAAAAAGCGGCTGGTTGCCGGATATTGGCTGATCACCCTTTTCTCTTCGTGTACTGCTTCGCCTTTTTCAGACAGCGGGAAACGTTTTTCGTAATAGCTGATGGTTTTATCTAGCATATCTAGCAGTTGCTTTTTAGTGAGGTGTTTACTGGCTCGCCGATTCTTCCAAGTGAAACCCACGGAGTAAAGTGCGCGATTAGCAAACAAGGTACCTCGAAACGCTTTAAGCTTAACAACGTTGGGCATCGAGCGCAGTAACGCTTCAAAGCGTACATCACGGTTGGAGTGGCTACTTAGCACCATTTGGTGAAAGTCAGCTTTCTTCTTATTGATGGTGGCTAATCTCGCTAGCATTGATAGCGGATCCGGATGCGAAACGCAGATGATGCCGGGCAACCGCGGAATAATACGATTGGAGTGGTCATGCTCCAGATCCATGCTTTTTAAGTGTGCAATGGCAATGTGGTAGGCGTCATCACCGGTGATGGTATCCACGGAGATATGTTCTGGCCACTCGCCAATATCGTCATCGTGAAACGGGGGTAAGCGGAAGACCTCGGCACGGATCAGGGAGCCATGGTCATTCAGTTCATTTTCAAACAAGGTGAGTTCTTTTCGAATATCTGCAAAGGAGAGTTGTACTCTTGCGGCAAATTCGCCATCGTCAACTAACGGGTGTTTTTTCGGTGTGATGTGTGAATCGGACATAGTGTGCTCTTATTAATCTTTAGCGATACCCTATTGAACGCAACGGTTACTGGTTACGATCCAGCCGCAATATCAAAAATTTATAAATATTGTAGACCAAGGTTAGTACATCATACCATATTAAACATTGAAAGATTAACAACAACCAACCCAAGTCAAAATTCCAAACGACCGGAGTACAGTTAGCACATTTCTGTTATTTGCCACTAATTTTTTACACTCACATCGCAATAATAAACTGATCACATTCGAGGACCAGACCTGGCGCTTTGCGCCAGGGTTTAGCAGAAATTATATAGGTATGATGTACTAACATCGCGGGTAGAAAAAGTATCCATCGCGGTTTACCTTGATGCAAAAAACTCACTTCGCTTAATTACATGAATCGCAATTGGAAATTTGACATTTTCCCCCACCTAAATCGGCGGTGATAATGGTGGCCTGTTAATTTAGTGGAGGACTATGCCATTTTGAATGAGAGCAGATGGCTATATTTATAAATCGCAAGCTCGTGTCATGCAAAGCGATGATCAGATACAGTTATTATTAACAGTCATGACCCCTTTGTAACGCCCAGAACTACAGTTTGCAATATAGATATAGGACCACTTGATGGATAATAATGCCCCTCGGCAGCGGGGCATTATTATCTCTGAAAAAGAAGTTCTTTGCCTTTTTTAAATACTGAAGCATATTCCCTATTTACATTAATACGTACAGGTTTATCAATGGCTACAAAGTTAAAATAATCTGGCATGATGAGGTATCCATCATAATGCTTTGATAAAGCTTCGTTAAAATAATGCCCAAATTCAACTTTAAAAACAATAATATAGTACTCATCCCCGTCAATCACTGTTTTACCAGCAATAGAGATTAAGCCACCCAGTTCGCAATATTCCTCAATACTACTGGTATCCTCAAAAAAAGTGCCTTGTGGTATTTTATTAAAGCCAGAACTCGCATTAATTTTATCGCTTAATGAAAATTTATAAGATTCATCACAAGCTTTTTTATCGAAAAACAGAAAGTCTGTGTTAAATAAATGAGATCTTCTTTTGTCATTTAAAGTATATGCACCATGCCAAATGAGATCTGGATATTCTGCTGCTAATGAATCCTTAATTTTTTCACTAAGAATTTTTTGAATTGAAGAAAATTTATTTAACTCGTCTATTGACTTTACAGGTACAAAATCAACAATTGATGGTTTCCAATCAACTTTACGATTAACACCAGAATTGAGTGCTTCCATAGAGATAACACCAAAGACACCTTGGCTGAGTAGGCCTAAACCAGCATCTAATGTGCGGGTGCCACCACCGATCCGCCCAGTGTTTGCTTCAGTACCATCAGCAAAGTCTTTCATACCATTGCCAACGCCGGCGGGTTGAGCCATGCGAGCGACATTTAGCGCTTCTGAAATAGAGTCATCCCACACATAGGGTTTGCTCGATAATACCTTTAATACTGGATAACCGTTTGTACCTTTAGAACTATCAGTGCTAGCGCAACTAACGACCAATACACTAACTAATCCAGCCATAATCATTTTTTTGAAAATACGCATTTTTCAAGTCCCTTTCAATTAATGCACATAGTTTAATATCAAGTTAATCTACCGCAACTTTCCTAAATATGGCAATAAATAGCTAAAAAAAATATATGTACTAAAGCTATCAATGAAGGAGACGAAGCAACTACCATGAGACTTTCGGGCCCAATAGACATATGCAATAATTTATGGCAAGTTTGCTTACTGTACGCTAATAGTAGAAGTGACTGAGCATAGACCCCTTATAAACAGCTAATCTTCGATTAAACCTTGTTTTTTTAACTCAGCAACAATAGCTACCTTGGTTCTGCCATGTATTACTGATAATTCGTCTATCGAAAATTCTGACTTATATTTATGAACAAGTTGTTCTTTCTCATCAGTAGTCCATGGAAGCCCTGCATTTTTAGGTAAACCATTTTTAATATTTTCAGCTTGTTTTTCTTCTATTGTTTTCTTTAGTGATTTCATTTTTTTTACTGGGTTTTTCAACTCAGCTAAAATAGTAAATAATACTCTAATTACCTCCGGCTGATTATATGGAGATTGATTATCAAAAAATTCACCTGTAATTGGATCTACTCCCTTTGCTAAAGCTTCTAAAACTTTGATTTCTTTTTCTAATCTCATAGTAATTCCAATCTATAGATAATTAACATAGCGTTAGAGAGCAACAAACGGTGGCTTTATTCTGGTCCTTGTTGGGCCTCGGTACTCATAAAAAAGCACTAATGATAATTTAAGTTTTTATCATTGCTTGTAAACACCTACCATTTTTATCTTCCATAACTCCCCCTTGAGGAACCCACCCTTGCTTAATAAGTTCATTAACCTCTTTGATTAATCCTTTATACGAAATTGTTATCACAAGTGTATATTCCATTAATTGTTTCCCTTGAAATTGATATTCGACAAAAACTAACGCCGATGTAAGCTTGAATATGTAAATATGAAACCGTTTCTCTGCAACTAGTTATCTATATCACACATACATATTGCACTAATAAAATGAAAAAACTGCACAGATAAAATCATTTTTTACATAAATTATGTAGTTATTAAACAAAATCCATTAACAAATGGCAAGGACCAAATTGGTAGTGTTTTCTAAGAAGATAAAAAATGACAAAAAGGGATATTTACAAACCTACTCACAAAAAGGAGCATGTTTAAATTAGCCGTTATCTGCATTAACAACTAGTAATTACGTAAAGTTAAAATTCGTTAATAAAGTAAAATATCTTAAATATGGAAAATTAAGAATAATTAATTTTTTTACTTGTTTAAGATGTAGTGTATTTAGTCGTTGAGTGTGACAGCAGGACTTTAACTTAAACCTAAAAGCTTTAATGGTCGCTTGTAGCGAGCGTTAAAGCTTTTAGGTTGACGACCAAAGCATCAGCTTTGGTTGTAATTCATGATCCTTACTATATGGTTATATAGTTATATAGGAAGATTTGAGGCTTATATTCGATCTAAAGATCAGGAATAAGCTTAATGACGATCTCTTAAAGCTTATTTCTAATACATTAAAGCTTATTTCTGATCTAGCCGTCTAAAATTAAGGCTTATTAGCGATCCTTTGGTTAGTTTTTAAACTTACTTCTGATCTCTTTTTTTACGCTCATGCCACAGTCTTAATTGTTCTTTATCTTCTTCTGTAACTATTTCATCTTGTTTCTGTTGCAACGCTTTTTTATCAATTGAGCTTTGACTAAATATCAATGAGCTAAGAGTAATTTCCTTAGGTTCATCTTCAACGATTTCTTGCTTATTCGCCAAAATAGCCTGGAGTGACGGAACATCAGGTAGTTGCTCTACATTAGATAAAGATGGTTCGATAGATTTTACTTGATTGCTTACAGCATAAAGGTCAGTGTTTAAAGCATCAAAAAGTAGAGAATCTTCATTCCATTGCAGTTTATGCTGGAGTAAACGGTCATTTTTTGAAATATAATTAGCTTTAATATGTGAAAGAGTGGTTTTTGAATCTCCCCTAACCTTGCCTTCAACACGGTCAAGATATAAATGCATTCGGCTGTTTGCTTGAGTGGTTGAAAAACCAGAGCCACTTACATTACTAATTTTTTCATTACCCCTAATAGCAGCCTTAGTTAAATGATGAACAACGAGAATAGCAACATCAGCTTGGATTGCTATATCTTGTAGAATTCTTTTAACAGTTTGGTCATCATCTACCTCGTCAGCATTACCGGCTGCTTCACGAAGTGTATCAATAATAAGTAAATCAACCCCTTGGCATGCTTTAATCAATTCATTTCGCGCTCGCTCGCTCCCTTCTATTTCCAAGCCATTACGTAAAGTGCAAAGTGGATGATGACTATCCCAGAGCATGACGTTCTCAGTAATTCTATTGACAACTTCAGCAGGCATTGATTGCATGTGTCCTAACATACGCTTTGCAACTTCATCCACACCATCCTCAATTGGCCAGTACAGGGTTTTAAAATAACCTGGACTGCCTTTTAATTTAAGAAATGGAACATCGCTTGCTAACTCATAGGCGATTGATAAACATAAGTAACCTTTACCTACGTCTGGAGCAGATAGAATAAATCCAATACGTTTCTTAGAAAGGCCTTTTAAAATATAATTTTTGTTCTGGGATTTGCTTATAGAATTGAGATTATCTATGTTTGTTCTTATGAGTGACATGACTAAGCCTTAAGACCTTCTGTTTCTTTAAGTTTCTCTGTATATAAAAGCTTATGATCAGATTTATGCTCATCGACGGGTGTTAGAATAAAATTGAAATGCGTCAGTAGTTTATCTTTGTCTTGTACAACTTGATCAAAAAGTTGTTTTTTCTTAAATCGAAGGTTTATGCCAAACGTTGTCATTTTATTGTTAAAGTATTTTTCTAATAAAAATGACAATGTTTGTCCATGGATAAAATCTCGCTTGTGGCTATCTAAAAACTTATAAAAATCTTCGATCGAGTTTTTCCCAACCAAACTGACATAATGGTTTTTAAGACGTTTTCTGCTGATTATCCCGTCATTTTTTAGACTTTTTAAGTAATATTCAGAAATACTCACTATCAAATCAGTGTGGGTCTCTTCCGTAAACGAACCATTTCTAATTTTAGATACGTCTAGCAAAGCATAATAATCTTTATCAACAAGAGAAAATGCGGTTTTATATTCATGCAAAGGCACTCCCTCTTTCACTGGGGTTAAAGCTAAATGCATGATAGAAAGTCTTTGTAAGCGTTCTAAAATTTTGAATCTATTTTGTTTTTGCGGGGCGATCCCCATACCTTTGCAAATTTCATTAAATGTAATATGAAAAAAGACGCCACGGTTTATTAGTGGTCTATCTATAGCATCCTGCCTTACATATTCCCACTTCACATCTTTAAGTTTACAGCCCTCAGCTACCTGCCTTAATGTATATTTAGACGCATCGTTTATCATACTCCCGTGCGCTATTATGACATCAAGCAAATGCCGATCATCTGCAAGACAAACCGCCCCATATATATCGACATCTATGCTATTAAATTTTGCATCTTTGCCTTTCCAATAAGGTTTCAAAATTTGCGTTTGGATAAGTGGTGAGTTAGCAAGCAACATTTGTTCTATTTTCTCTGGAGATGACAATATGCTGCTTATTAATTCTTTTGGCACACGGTTGCCCATGATAAAGATCTTGTCAAACATAGAACTGCTGACAGGTTGATCACCTTTAACTTCAGTAAGAAAGTCATTGTGCAAAAAATCTAACTCGTTTATCTCAACCTGTTTCTTACTCATATTTTGAAGTCCCTGATTGAAACTAACCTTAGTTCTAATACAAATTCACTCTAGCCTACCTTAAGAACTGATGAAATCAACTGATTTTTATACAATGTATTAGAAATAAGCTTAAAACTAAGAAATAAATCTGAACTGGATCAAAAATAAGCTTTAAAAGTTGTATTTCTGATCCTGCCGTCTTGGAAATAAGGTATAAAAATCTCTCGCTGTCTTATAAATAAGGTGTAAGGATGACTAAACCGTCTTAGAAATAAGGTTTGATTTCAGTTTAGAACATTTTCTAAACGTCATTTCTAAGACGTTCATTTAAAGCGACAGTTGTCTTTGATGAAAATCTAAATTTGAAGATATGAGTATTATTATTAAGCTTAAATATTAGCCAAGGCTATGTCGTAGGGAACGTTTAAACGTTTGAGTAATAGGTAAATAAGTAAGTGTAATGATTAATTGGATCTGAAATAAGCTGTAAGCACTCTTTTAAGCTTGGATATTCATAATTAAGTTGAATATGTGTATTAGAAATAAGGTTTGTATACGCTAGATGGCTCTCTTACACAAACTGAAACCGTGGTGATTGTCCGAACATGCTTGCATACCTGAATTTCAGTACAAGGATGACAAGTAAGAAGCTTATGCTCGCCGTTGAAGAGGATAAGTTTACCAGTGTAGTTAATTTTAGTCTGGACTACTTTGATATACTCCAGTACCGAAAACTGTAGTGATTTCTGCCTTTTTGGTGAAAAAATAAAAAGATTATTGAGGCAGCTTACGAGTTCTTATTTCAGATCGATCCACAAACTACTTTTTAGCTATCGTCACCGTGTTTGTTTGCAATCAATAGTCGTAATACGTTTGTTGAGATGGGTCTTTGAATAGCCTTTTAAGTAATACTACATTTTAACTGCCGTTTTTAAATAACTGTGATGGTAGTTAGACGTTTATATCTGTCTAAAATATAACTAGTTTTTTTTAGATTTTATGCCTGTTTGAACCTCAAACATAAAGTGTTCTGCTTGCTCATCTAATACATTCTGAGTTCTATTCTTACCCGATAAATGCTTACATGCTAACCAACCAGCGCGGTAAGCGTAGTCTATGTAGTTCACAATAGTTGACCAAGTATGTCTGCGAAGTTTTAATTTTGCCCTTGAAATGTTAAATGATTGATCAAGCGTTAATGCTGATGTTGGATCTTCGACAAGGGTTTCAGCTTCCTTTCTATCCTCGGGATCAATTAGCAACTCAATCAGGCCATCGTAGGTATCGAATTCATACCCGTTTGAATATGCAAATTGCTTCAACCTTTGGATTGTTTTGTTATTTAGAGTAATGGTTGTTACGTTACTTTTTGAACGGGTTTTAAAGGTTCGGTACCGAGTCACAATTTTAGAAAGTGCTTCAGCGGTGAGGTATTCAGATAAAACTGCCATGTCGGATGCAAAGTCTTCACCGGGCACATAAGGCAAAGGATATGATGCGTCTTTAAAAAAAGTTATTGGCATGGATTCAAAGTGTTTCTGCTGTGATACAAATGCTGGCCACAGTGTTTTATCCACTTTTGACGCTCTTACTTTAATCATTTAATAATTACCTGTAATTCTTTTTTATATTTCAAAAATACTACTCCAACTCATAAATATACGCAACACAAAAAGTGTTACAGGTAATTCTTTTTGGTTGCGTTCGCATTAGCAAAAATTACAGATCAAATTAATTACCTGTAATGCTTTTTTGTTTCCGATTTACTCCGTAGCTAGTGACTATTCATGCAATATAGTAAATGATTACAGGTAATTCTTTGCTTGCCTAATTTTGTGTTTTTATAACATAACAAAATAATAAGGCTTATCTTGTTTTGTTGCATTATCACAAATTTAAGGTATTGTTTATCCGTTTTATGTCTTAATTGAGATTTGTGATGCAAAGTGACTTCATTTCTGCAAAAAACCTAAAAAGTGAGAGCTTGGTTACTCATGGCAATGTAGATCGTGCAAACCATCAATTCGATAGGTTTTTAAAAACCATATTTGCCAGAATGCCCATAAACTCTCAAAAGGCGATGAAGTCAGACTGGAGCTGCTACCAACGATTTATAAAAGAGAGCGCGGCAATAGGACTGATAGCTGTACCAGATGATGAAGATGTCATGATTGAAACCATGTTGGCCTATGTAGACTACCTTAGTAAAAAATACAAAATAAAGACAATTAGGCGGCGTTTGCATCATTTAAAGGTGTTATTTAGCTATTTCGGTTGCCCTAACCCACTTTTAACAAGTCATGAACTAAAGAAGAATATAAGCTTAACGATAAAAAGTGTGGCTCAACCAGCTGGGCAAGCGGAGCCACTAACTGCTGATATGTTGATTGAACACCTCAGTAAAATTGATGCGAATAATCTTATGTCACTCAGAAACGCCATGATAGTTAACCTCGCTTATGATTCGTTATGCAGAGCTAGTGAAATGAGGATGATCAAACTTAGTCATATCGATAAAGAAAAAGACGGAACTGGTACTGTGTTCGTTGAAAGGACTAAATCAGACCGTGAAGCAATTGGTGCATATAGGTATATCAGTAAAACAACAATGGAGTTGATAGAGCAGTGGAAAGAAAGAACTGGGCTATCAAATAAGGATTATCTGGTACGTGCATTGACCTCAGCGGGAACAATAAAACCCTATATAGCGCATGAAGAATCCCCTCCGGTTAGCTATGAAGTGATTGTTAGTGCCTTTAAAGCAGCTAATGTCAGTCTATCAGGCCACTCTGCTAGGGTTGGCGCTGTTATAGACATGGTAAAAGCAGAGATTTCCATCGAAAAAATTCAGTTGGCTGGAGGCTGGCGAGATCAAGCGATGCCGTTACTCTATTCACGAAAAATAAGAGCTAAAAACTCCGCTGCTGCAGAAATGGCGAGAAAAAATGGGCGATAAGATAGGTTAAGTAATTAGAAAAACAATGCGGTTACTATTCAGAGGAAAAAGAATCGTCTGATGGCAGCAATGGTATACACGATATCAACTTTTTGACTGTACTATCTCCAGCGCTTCTTTAAAGATCTCAGAATCCAAGGTTTTGCGACCAAGCTGCAGAGTACAACAAGAATATATTGCAGGCGTTTTTATAAATTACGTTTCGTGAAAGCTTTATGGGGATTTGGTCGAACTATAAAAATATCTGGACGAACGGCTGGTTTATTACAATAATGACTTAACTGATCATTTGAATATGCGCAGTGGTATAGAGTTAGCGAATCTTTTGCAGGATGGAAAGCAGGTTTAGGAGTAGAAAAACCTGACTCAAATCTAATCTGGCAGACACTATAAAAAACTGTAAATTGTCAGATAAAATATGATTTATTAAACTAATCAGTGGTTTAATGAAATTTGGCAAATTACTTATGAATATACCCCTAAAGCAACCGGCATTCATCGAAGTATTTTATACAAAATTGCCTATCAAAAATGCTGCAACACCACGACCGATGTTTTAGATAAACGGTGCATATTCTTTAATGTTTAATTGAATAAAGTTGCATCCTACAATCCGGATGAATAGTAATGACTATAAGGGTTCAAGAAGCATCAGAGCAAGCTGCACAGAAACTTGATGACGATGTTTGGTTAACCAGTAAACAAACTAAGCAAGTACTAAAAATATCCGATTGCCAACTCATGCATTTACGTTTAGCCAGAAAATTGCATTTTCGAAAAGAGGGTAATAAGTTTATGTACTTGATATCTAAGCAGCCTGAGAACTAATACAGTGCAATCTTATGATGAGCTTTATAATCAGCTTATAAATTGGCACAAACTTAAACATCTGTTTAGTGGTGATAACTCACCATCCCAAGACTCAGCAATAATGCTTCAAAAGCTTGTTCAACAGATTCTTTTACCGTTATCTGAAAACTTAGGCGCTATAACCATTACATATGGCTTTACTAACGCAGCACTTACTCGTTTTATTCAGAAAGAATCACCATCAGGGACGGCTCCCATATTAGACCAACATGCTTGCGCGGAGAGAAATACAAAAGGGAATACAATATGTTCACGCAATGGTGCGGCTTGTGACTTCGTAATTTCAAGCTATGATTACCGAATGCATGAAGTAGCTTTGTTTATTTGCCAACATTTGTCTTTTGACAAACTTTATTTTTATGGCCGCTGCAGGCCCATACATATTAGCGTTTCAGACGAACGCTTAAGGCACTTACAGATCATGCAACAAAGTTTAGCTGGAAGGCGATATCCTGGTAAAAAGGCGAAGGGTGATAAAACGATAGCTTTGGCAAAAGAGCTTTAACTATGAATGCAGAAAAGTTTAGTGCGTTAGTTAAGGAAATAACTACTGGAAAAAAACTTCCAGATGCAACTTATCTGCACAAGGATGCATTTTCTGCAATGCCGCCTGTATTGGCTAAGTTCGTTCAAGTTGTCGCTAACGCACTCAAGATAGCCGAGGAAGATTGGAACATCGTTAAACTATCTAAAAACAATTTTCGTTTATCTTTACTAAGTTACCCTGATTTTTATACAGAAGCCTATCCCGCATTAAAACAAAGTGTTTCTGTAGACCTAATCAAGCTACAACATCGTGTTACACACTATCACGAGCACGACAACCCTCCAATTCTTCATAGAAAAGAGCACTTTATCCTACCTGAACACCCTGAATACGATAGTTTTTGTACTATTACTCAAGAAGGCGAAGCGGCAGGTTTATACGATAACCCTCGTATGATTGGCTTTCAAGCAAGCTGGCTACGACTTATCGCTAAACACGGATATGAATTGGTAGATGGCAGATTATTCAGAAGTTCAGCAGTACAAAGTATGAATGATGAGCATAATATCGATAGACACAGAACAGCTTTAGTTAGACATGAACTCTCCGCACCAATGAAAACCTTGGCTAAACACGGTTTTCTGCAAGGCGATTATTCAATCTTCGATTATGGGTGTGGCCGAGGTGACGATCTGCGTGAACTAGAAGCGCACGGCTTAGATGTTGTAGGCTGGGATCCTAATTTTAGACCAGATGCTGACAAAGTTAGCTCGGATATTGTGAACATTGGTTTTGTTATTAATGTTATTGAAGACAAAGACGAACGTTTAGATGCCCTGCTCGGCAGTTGGGAGCTCACACAAAAACTGCTCGTTGTGTCAGCTATGCTTGCAAATGAAAGCTACATCTCGCAGTTTCAGCCCTATAAAGATGGTGTTATTACATCACGTAATACTTTTCAGAAGTACTACAACCAAAGTGAGCTAAAAGAATTTATCGAAACAACTCTTGATGAGAACGCCATTGCGATTAGTCCCGGTATTTTCTATGTGTTTCGTGATAAAGATCTTGAACAACAATTTCAACAAAACCGCCAAAAACGGCATTACCAATGGCAACATTTAACTGCTCCTGAACCGGTTTCAGAAAGCCAAGCACGCTTAATGTTTACGCAACACCAACTGCTTTTTGAGGCTTTTTGGAAATGTTGTTTAGAATTTGGTCGTTTGCCAGTAGAAGATGAATTTAGTGAGTATAAAACACTAATCGACGTTGTAGGCTCACCCAAGAAAGCACTTCGTTTAGTCACCAAATGGTTTAGTCAGGACGAGTTTGACCAAGCTGCAACCATGCGCAAAGAAGACCTACTTGTATATTTTGCCTTGGCCCAGTTTCAAAAAAACAGAGGATATACACATCAGCCTGAAAGTCTTAAGCGAGACATTAAGACATTTTTTGGAAATTACACTACTGCATTAACACAAGCAAAAGAACTACTTTTTCTTATAGCTGATAATGAGTTAATAGCAACTATTTGCTTGGAAGCACAGGGCCTATTGCCAGCAAGTCAAATAGGCTTCGAGCATGATATAGCCCACAGTTTAACCTTACATAAAGACTTTATTACCCTATTACCGATAGTTTTACGTGTGTATGTTGGCGCGGCACTTCAAATGTATGGGGAATTAGATGACATTCAACTTATTAAAATTCACTTTCACTCAGGAAAAGTGACCTTGTTAGGGTATGAGGGGTTTTATGACTCCCCATTACCACAGCTAAAAGAGCGCGTTAAAATTAAAATGGCTGAGCAAGAAGTAGACTTTTTCGATTACATACACCCTGAAAAACGACCTCTTCTACTAGATAAAATTAGCTATATTGATGACACTTTTGATGATTACAAAAAGCAAAAGGCGTTTAATAAACGCCTTCTTAAAGAACTTAGCTGCAATGCAAATGACTGTACAAATATCAACTACGCACAGATGTTGGAGATATTAGCCCAAAGCAGACAAAGAATTAACGGTTACACTTTATGTTCAATATAAATTTCACTATTCAACCCGAGAGTTTTTTTATAAAATACATGTCGTCTTCCAACAGCTCGGGATCTTGGTCTATTTCAGACTTAATTAATTCTAAACCACCATTAGCATAAGATTCGATCTCTCTTTTCACTAGCTTCACTTGTTTTGACACAAAATCTTCGTCATTCACTTCTATCGCATTCATATCAAAGTCTGAAACTGCAATAGCGCATGTTAAAAGGCTGTTTGTAAGTGAACTAGGTTGCCAATTCTTCATTTCCCAAAAATCTTCTAGCTTGTCTTCATCAGTAAGATCGTATCTAGCCTCTTTATATAACCCAATGAAAAAGGCGTAAGTGTATAACTCATAAGCACTTGAGAAGCTTTTAGCTTTTATGTACTTATCTCCTTCAGCTCCACCACCAAATTGAGTAACTTGCTCGAAAAAACCTTTAAATTTTGGTAGAAAGCCCGGCCTAATATTACCTAATTTATTTTTAAGTGAGATCATATCTCAACCTCGCTAATATTGATGCTTAATTCAGTTCTATTATCACTATTTCCGGATAGGTTTTTGGGTTCGATTTTATAAACATTCCCAACATTAAAATCTTTTAGAATAGCTCTACGTTCATCGTCTAAAAAATCATATGTCATTACAATGCTTTGTTTGAACCTATTACTAAGGACCTTATAAAAACCATTAGTGTAATTGTTAGCCATTTTCGATGTTGGAGCATCAGATATAAGTGAGTAATTAAGACTCCATTTTGCACGAGCAGTAAGTATAGACATAATAAGTGCTAACTTAACTAAAATTATATTCGCATCATTAGGCGAATTGATAATAAAACCTTCACTATCTACTATTTCAGGGATACAACTACCGTTTGAAAGCCTCTTAAACTTTATTCTCCCTTTAATTGCTTTATTGTTGACCGTCATTTCTTTAAAAATATCATTTGATGAGTCTTCTAAATTTTTTATAATCTCTTCAAATACATTTTGTTTTGTTGATTTGACTATCAGTTTTAGCTTTTTAAAGATAATATCAGAAGTCTCAATTGCAACATCAATTTCACCAGTGACTAGTTTATCAAGCTTTCCCTGTAGTTCAATTTTTTGATCTAACAACTTAGCCAATTTCGTGGAAAACTCACGCTTCTTCTGTTCATAGATATCCTGACTCTTACTATGCTGTTTATAAGCACCAAGCACGTCTTCCGATTTATCTTCTTCTATCAAGGTATCGAATTGCCTATCTATTTCTCTGATTTGTTTTCCTGTTTCTGCAAGTTCTTTTTTCAGTTGCTGTATATTTTCAAGTTCTTCTAAAATTGATTTATCGGTGTCTTTAACAGAAACCCCATAACTTAAATTGTTCTTATATAAATCTTCAAATTCACTGAAGAAATTATTTTTGAAAACGTTCTCAACAGGTTTTCTATTCATCAAATTCAAAATATGGTCATGGGCATCTGAGCCTTTAGGAGCTGATCGTCCACAAACAAAACAAGATTCCTCATCTATCATTTGTTCAACATGAATTGGCTGAGGTACATTTAGCGGAAGTTTTACTTCTACAGCTTTACCTGCATTTTCTTTAAGAGAATGTTCAACTGCATATTTTTTGAATTTTGCTTCAAATTTTTTAAAAAACGGCTCTACATTCTTAAGAATCCAATGTTTATGAAATAAGTTTTTAGAGAAATTAGTATTCATTTTTACTAATTCTTGCTCTATCCTCTTGTAATTAGATTCTAGATGTTTTTTTTCTGACTTGTACTTAGCTTTCGCCTCTGCATCATCTATTTTGCTGATTAGTTCTTCAACTTTAATTTTCGCTCTTTCAATATTTTCATCACAAAGATTAATTTCTCTTTGATTCTTTTCGATATTTTCAATACATATATCTAACTCAGAATTTAAAGAGTTGCTCTTAGTTTCATCGGAGCTAATTTTACTCTTGTGCTTTTTTAAGTCTGTTTCAGCTTTAGCAGCGCCAGTTGTAACTATAGATATAAGGTCATCGTAATCAGATATATCAGATAAAAGATTTACAACCTTAGTTAAGGCGGTGCTATCCGCTAAATCCATTAAACTATCAACCTGTTCACCTTGAAACCACATGTAAGGTTTGATGTGCCCTGGTATAACTCTATTCAAGATAACACTATGCTTTTCAACCGGGACTAACTTCCACCTTGCGTGTGAAAATTCTGATATTAGCATTGTTGAATCTATATCAGATTTCCACTCTCGCTCCCCTAATTTAATAGCTGTGTAAATTCTTTCTAATTTATATTTAGTTTCATTTGTACTTGATACTATAAGTGTCACTTCAGCTGAAACTTTATCACCTATCTTACAGTCAAATTTAGCTTTATCAGATATTAAATTTTCTTTATATATTCTCGTATTAATCATTGATCTTTGATCTGATTGAAATACCTGATTATGAATAACCCAGTAGAACGCATCATAAATCTTAGATTTCCCGCCACCATTATCACCAATAATTAAGTTCAAACCGTCTGAAAATTTAAGAGTGTTTTCTGAATGTTCTCCATAATAACACTGGAAATTTTTCATGGAAATCGAATTAATAATCATGACCCATGTACCTCACTAGCGATTAAACCGTTAATTAACTTCAACGTTTGCGATGGATTATCTTCATTGCAGTAACTAAAGATCAATTTCTTTAATGATTCGACTAACAAAGATTCAGTTTTATTAGAAAATGATACTGAATCTAATTCAATATTTTCAATAGCGATTAACTCCAAAAACTCTTCATTTTTTAAGAACTGTGCAAGCATTTCATTTCTATCTTTAGCCACTAGTGTTCTCCTAATTCATTGTGTATTGCGTACAAGTCTAGATCGTAAAGGCTAGCTATTTGCTCAAATTTCTCCATTGCTTCATAATAATTTTTTGCCAATGAAGCAAAATAGATAACCCTAATTAACTCTTCTTTTACAAGATTTTTCTCAATATTAAAAGTAGATTCGTCTAGTCTGTGACTTGGCATTACTACTAAATCATATATTGTAGAATAATCTTTTTCGGGATGCTTACGTAGTATTCTTCCTCTGCGCTGAATAAATTGCCGTGGATTACCAGTACTAGAACAAAATATTGCTAACTCAGCTCTCGGTATATCGACACCTTCATCAAGACATTTCATAGAAAAAAGAGATTCTATAAGTCCTTGCTCAAAGCGTTCCATTACTTCTTTTTTATTTTTTGTCTCACCTGTGAAGGCATAGGCTCTGGTGTTTGGTGACAATTCATTTAATACAGATAAGTAATCGTTCATAATATTTTTCCCGTCATGGCTTTCGCCTTCAGGAACATAAACAAATGAATAGCTAAGCCCTTTTTGCTTACTTAAATGTTTTGTTAGAATCGATTTAAAAGCCAATTTTTTATTTTCTGCTTTATGAATAATTCTTTTTCTAGCAAGCAGCAATTTCTCGAGCGCATCGCTTTTAATAAATTTTTTGGTATTGTTGTCAAAAAATTTGGCGAGTTTTTTGCTTATTTCGATATAACGTTCCAATTCGTCTTCAGTGAGGGTAATCAATTTGGGGTAGTATTCATAACTACACAATATTCCCTGTTTTATTGCTTTCTCCATTGAAAATGAGTAAGTGTAAGGCTCTTGAGAGTTGAAAAATTTTTCAATAAGTTCATTTCCTTCTTCATCGAATTTTCTCTTTGGAGTAGCTGATAAAGCAAGTCTTTTTTTAAAATTCAAATCTGGAAGTAATAACTTCATCTTAGCGCTGCCAATATTGTGCGCTTCATCTGCTATTAGTAAAGTGTTGTTTGGTAGAGCATTTATATAACGTGAAAACCCTTCAGAAGAAAAAGTTTTATATGTACTTATTAAAATAAATGATGTTTTCACATCAAATGAAAGTTGAGTGGCCAGTTGATTTAGATTTTTTTTCCACTTGTAGTCCGATGAAACAAGGTAAACGTTTGAGAAATTAAAGAGTGCAACCTCTTCCGCCCATTGATTTAACAGTGTTTTTGATGGAACGAGGATGATAGCTTGGTATATTCCTTCTGATTTATACAAATTTAGTAAACAGTTTAGAGAGGTGATTGTTTTCCCTGTACCTGTCGCCATCGCAAAAATACCCTGCATGTCATTTTCTATCCAACTTTCATATGCTTCTATCTGATAATTTCTTGGTAAAGAATTGAAAGGAAACTTAGGTTTTAGTTTTTCTTCAGAAATTAGTACTTCAAGCTCTTTTTTATAGACTTTAATAATTTCTGAGGTATGTCTTATATTATATTCGTTTAACAGTGCTACCTCATCAGTTAGCAAATCTTCTATGGTTTTTTCATTCCCTAACGAAGAAACTGCGTTTAATACTTGATCAGCCTTTAAGTATTTGTATTGTTTATTCTCTTTACCGCAAATGCCGATAATGTCCTTCGTCTTGTCACGCACCTTATTTCTCTCGAATCCTCCCCCCCAGGAACGAAAAACTGATATGTTTTCACCATTTTCCAAAATACCATTTGCAGTAAAATTACAGCTGCCATCTATAAATATTGCATTTTCTTCGCTGTCAATAAATATTCCCTGTTTATAATGACTCATTCGATTAGGTATAAGCATGACTGGAATTAACTCTAACCTTCCTTGATTTACAAGATACTTTAAACAATTTAGAAACTGTGTTGATTCGCTAGTCAACGAATCATGCAACCAATTTAAGTCGGCTAAAAGTAATTCCTCGTCATATTGACTACTTATGTCCTCCTGTTCGAGGAGATTTATATCGGATTTGTAAAGAAAGTGATTGGTAACAATTTTTATATTTCCGCCACGATATATAAACTGTGCAAAACCATATGCAAGCAACTTAATTGCAGAAGAGCTAAAATAGCCTAACTTTAAATATACGGTTTTTGCTCGAGGGAATGCTTGGAGATAGAACTCAATAGGTAAATTCTTTGTGTCAGAACTATACTCGAAGTTATCAGGGAATTTTATGTCTACTAATTTCAAAGCTAAACTCCATGTAAATTAAAACAGTGGCAATTCATATCATTTAAACCACTGATTAGCTATGTAATAAAGGTTTTTTAGCACATCACATATAGTTACAATTTCAATTATACTGCTTTTCTAGCAACAAAAACGATAATTATGGGCTTGACATTTTTAACTACTATATCATTTTCCATGTTTAAATTTGTTACAAGTGTATACCACCATTAGGTATGTAAATTAAGTTTTCGTTCACCCAAAGTATAACAAGTATCTCGTTAAATCTGAGATAGTTGCGAGGAGCATGCTTTTCGATTGAAAGTTAGACAGTAAATTAACAAGTCTTGAGCTTTGAGTTTTTTAAAATCGGTCAAATTAGCAATAACCTAACAAAGTTTAGTTTTTTGGTAAAGGTAGTTTTTGAGCTTCGATAGAGTAAATTTGTTTGAAATATCTCAGGTAAATCAATCTTTAGTAAAGCTACTAAACTTTAAGTTACGGAAAATTAGCTTTATTTTATGTTTTAGCTATTGAAAAGCCCTTACCTCTTTCGAAAACTTAGAATACACGGTAACATCGTTTCTGGACAAATCCTCCAGAGAAAGTATTTAGCTATGAAAGCAAAATTTACAGGTCATGACACATTCCCTCTTCGTTATGGATGGTTATATAAAGCAATTAACCATCTGAATTCAGGTGGTATTTTTTCAAGTTCTGACGAAAACAGTATTCGGCACTCTGTCGTTGAACTTGGAGTTGGTAAAAATATGGTAAAAGCTATTCAGTATTGGGCTGAGTCGGCAGGCGTTATTAAGGCTGAGCGTAATGGTAGTTTGTCTAACCATACAATAACTGGAAATGGTGAGTATCTATTTGGTAAGTGCGAACACTTAACGGGGCGCGATCCCTATCTAGAGCAGCTGGGTTCGGTTTGGTTATTACATTTTTGGTTAAATTTTAATAATGAGCAATTAACCGCTTATCGTTACTTTTTTAACTATGCTAACGTGCAACACTTTGAAAAAACAAAGCTTGTAGAGGACTGCTACGAGGATGCGAAGCGTTTGGTAAAAAGTGAAGCCGGCAATATTTCTACGATTAAAAAAGACGTCGATTGCTTTTTAAACATGTATAGCAAAAAACTGAAAACAAGCTTGAAAAAGGTAGATGAAGACCACTTTACGTCTCCTCTTGCAGAGCTAAACTTAATTCAAGACAACAGCCGTTCTTTTTACGTTAGTAACTTAACAGAGCGGCCTGAAATACCTATTCAAATATTTGTTTACGCACTTCTCGAGTTTTTTAAAATTGAAACTAAAGACTCTAAAGTTAGCACCATAGACTTCGACTCACTCCTGACAAAGCCTTGTTCACCAGGGCGTATTTTTCGCTTGTCTGAGTCAGGATTAGGGCAACAACTAGATGAAGCTCAGAAGTTCACAGATAAGGGCATATCTTGGGTTGACTCCTTAGGATTACGCCAGGTTTCTGTTTCAGCATCTTTAAAAAATGACACGATTAACTTCCTAAACGACTATTATGGCAAACTCAATGTCTGACTCTCTCATTGCTATTAATCAGCGCTACAAAAGCTCAACCCGAATTGACACGGACAGCAAAGATCTGACTCAATTTATAGATGCCTTCATACTGCATGGAACAGCTATCAATGTACTTGATACTATAAGTCGGGAATTTGAAGGTAGTGACCAAAGAGCCTATACCATTACAGGGCCGTATGGCTCTGGGAAATCAACTGTCGCACTATTTTTATCCTGTTTACTTTCAACAGATTCTGAACAAAGAAATTACGCACTACAAAAACTAAACGGCTCTCAAAGTACAGTTGAAAATTTCGAAAAACGTTTCAATATTATTAAAGGTTGGAAAACGGTCAAGCATGTTTGTGGGTTAGAAGCGCCGGCTAACAGCTTGCTAGTAAGTTTGTTGACCTCCTTTAATCATGAGTTCAACGTTGAAGAGATCGCCGGATTAAATGATGATAAATGTCTCGCTAGAATTAAGAAGCTATTGCAACAGCAGAACGAGAAAGAAGATGGCGTTTTAATTCTGCTCGATGAAATGGGTAAGGCGTTAGATTATCAGTCGCGTGCTAACAAAGACTTGCATTTATTTCAGTCGTTAGCCGACATCGTGCAACAGGCTAAATTGCCTGCACTATTGATAGGCTTTTTGCATCAAGCTTTTTCAGACTATGCAAAAAATAAAGATTCTAAAACACAACAGGAATGGAGCAAGGTTCAAGGACGCTATCGTGATGTTAGCTTTAACCCCTCTATTGATGAATCACTTGTTTTAGTTGGTGACTCAATACTTCGCTCTCCTCAAATCAATAAAGCGATAGAGACTAAACACCGAGATTTAGTAGAAATAGTGAGTTTTGCTTTTGCTAACCAAAACAAGAATCAAATTGCACTAAGCAAAACACTACCACTTGACCCGCTTGTTAGCTTATTAATAGGCCCTGTTTCACGTCGCCGATTTTCGCAAAATGAGCGTAGTTTGTTTGGTTTTTTAGCTTCACATGAAAAGTTTGGCTTTAGAGAGTTTTTAGAAACGGAATACTGCTCTTTTAATGAAGATTTAGAGTTATACCGGCCTGAAATGTATTGGGACTACCTGCATCATAATTTACACCATCTAATCGTTACCTCTCAGGATAGTAAAGCTTGGTTAGAAGGTTGTGATGCAATTTATCGTGCAGAGCAAAAAGGTGGCGAGCTGCATATCGCGATTGCAAAGCTAATCGCATTATTGACAATATTTGGTTTTCACCATCAATTGCATGCTAAGCACTCGTTTTTAAATGAGTATTTTGTAAAACGCGGCTATGATGCGGATGACGTGAAGCAATCAGTAAAAGATCTGGAAACCTGGACTGTCGTAATTTATCGGCAAAAACACGATGCTCTCTTTGTGTTTCAAGGCAGTGATATTGATATCAATAGCTTGATTAGTGAGAGGGTAGAAGCTATCAGCCATGGTGTTGATTGGACTGAAATATGTGATATTCCACAAAGTATCTTAGCGACAGCGCATTACCATAAAACAGGAACAATGCGCTGGGCAACAACTAAGTTAGTAAGTAAATACGACGAAAAAGTGTTCAGCGCATACGAAAAGCCTCCTTTAACGGGGGAAGCATTCACGACATTTATTTTGTGCGTAAATAACGATGTATTTACGGAAGTTAGTCGTCATGCAGAAAAAATGCGCTTCATGATGATAGGTAAATTCGATGATTTCTCTAATCTTAAGAAAGCTGCGATAGAGCTTATTGCTCTAAGACAAATTCTTAAAGAAGAGAAAAAAATTGCTCATGATTTAATCGCTAAAAGTGAATTGGAAAACCGTATTAAGTTTGCTCAATCCAGTGTTAGCTATCAGCTCCAATATGCATATAAGAATGCAGTATGGTCTCACTGTAATAACGAACTTGCCTCATCACCATTAAGTTTTATTGCCTCGAAAATTGCAGATGTTATCTTTTATAAGTCACCATCAGTTATTAATGAGCTTGTGAACCGCTCTAAGCCTTCTGGTAGTGCTAATAGTGCAATACGCAAGCTAATGACTGCAATGTTTACAAGTGGCAGTGAAAAAGATCTTGGTTTTGACGAAACCTCTTTTCCACCTGAAAAAGGCTTATATCTATCCTGTTTAAAAAGCAAAGGATGGCATACTGAAACATCAAAAGGTTTCATATTCCCAAGCATCTGGAGCACGGAAGCTATAGAAGCTGCACCTAATATGTATTCCTTATTTGAAAGTGGTTTTGAGTTCATAAAAAGTAACTCTGCGCAAAGAAACGTTACTATGGCAGAGCTTTATGAGATGTGGATGCAACCCCCGTTTGGCTTAACAGCCGGCCTTTGCCGAATATACGGCTTAGCACTTTTAAAAGCTCTGGAAGGGCAAGTAGCTTTTTATGACTGGGACTCCACCAATCAATTCATCTTTATCCCTGAACTAGATGAAGAGCTCGTTAATAAAATTTATAAACACCCTGCCGAAGCGGGAGTTCGATATTTCCAAATTTCCGAGATACAAAGCCACTTACTTGATAATCTCGCGCAAGCGACTCTGGGCGAGTCAAAAAATGAGGCTGCAATATTAAATATTGCAAAGCACATTGTTGGTATCGTACATAAACTGCCAGCGTGGGTTAAAAAGACTAGTGGTGAGAGTTTTACTGGTGATAAAACAAATGGCCTTACGAAGCAAGCAAGAGATTTTAGAAATAAGGTTATTGCAGCAAATGACCCATACAAACTAATTCTTGATGATTTGCCAGCGGTTTTTGGTTACGACAAAGACGACCCTACACTTGAAGACAAACTTGGTCAAAATCTAAAAACAGCGATTGAAGATCTTAGTGCACAACATGAGATTTTGTTAACCGGATTCAAACAAATTATCATTAATGTTTTAGGTGAAGATTTTAACGCTATCTTGAAGGAGCGTTGTGAATTCGTCGAAAAAATTGCAAAACGTCCTACTGTTAAAGACCTTGCCTCTAGAATTGCTCAGTTTATTGACGGTAAGATGAAGTTTGAGTTTATTATAAACTTGGCTGTAGGTGCTCCTGAACGTAATTGGACTGATAAATTATTACGAAATGGTTTAGATGAATTGCAAAATTTATGTGTGCAATTTAGACGAATCGAATCCTTTGGTACAATTCAAGCAAAAGGAACGTCAAAGCCTCTCGCTTTTATGACAACCGACGTTAATGGCGAGCATCAAGAATTTGGCAGTTTTATAAAACATAATTTAGAAACAGATATTGACGTACTATCTGCAGTAGAGAATATTAAAACTTCCATCTCCAATATTTCCAAGGAGAAACAACTTGCTGCACTTGCGAGTTTACTTACTAGTTTGATGGAACTGAGCGAGCCAGAGGGAAATAATGACTGAAAAAGTTAAACATGTTTTGGGACTTTCTGGAGGTAAGGACAGTAGTGCCTTAGCATTATTTGTAAAGGAGACTTATCCAGATTTAAATGTAGAATATTTTTTTACAGACACTGGGTATGAGCTACCAGAAACTAACGAGTTTATTGACAAGCTAGAGGAAAAGCTTGGTTATATTCATAGGTTAAATTCACGCTCTTTAAACAATATAGAAGGTAGAGGCGAAAAAGACTTTGCTCATTTATTGAAAGAGCATGGAAATTTCCTTCCCTCTCAAAGAGACAGATGGTGCACAGTACAAATGAAACTTAAACCATTTGAACAATGGCTAGATAGTTTTATTAAAGACGGTTACAAGATAAAAAACTATGTTGGTATTCGTGCTGATGAACCTGAACGTACAGGTTATATGACCATAGAAAAACCTATCGAGTCGGTTTTCCCATTCAGAGAGCATGGCATTGTTCGTAGTGATATTGAAAATATCCTGCAGCGAAATGGTTTAGAGCTACCAGAATATTACAAGTGGCGATCGCGCTCAGGTTGCACATTTTGCTTTTATCAAAGAAAAATAGAATGGGTAAAGCTAATGGAAAAGCACCCGGATCTGTTTGAGGAAGCTAAAGCTTTTGAAAAAGGTGATGAAAGTAACACAACTGTGGGCGAACGTTTTTATTGGATGGGACAAGGGCAGCCATTAGAAACCTTGGAAAACCCAGAAGTACAACAGCGAATTATTGAAAACCACGAGAAGAAAGTTGCTAGGTTCAATCAAAAGAAACGTCGCAATGCACTATTAGGTGATTTTGAAGGTTACTGTGAATTCAATGAGCTTGATGATATTTACGACGAAGCTGAGGGTGGTGGAGCATGTGTAACATGCTACAAATAATTGTTGGATAGAAATAGAGCGGCTAAAGAGCCGCTTTAGTGATAGCGTTGACTAATTCATCAATTTCTGAGTACGTCACTTCATTAGTAAAACTAATACGCAATGTCCTATCAGCAAGTTCTCTATTTAAGCCTATGGCAGTAAGTACGTGTGATGCTTCAATTTCACGCGAAGAGCACGCAGAACCTTGCGCTAAACAAAAGCGCTGGGAATTCTTTTGAAGTAATAAACTAGTATTAGTTTTAGGTAAAGTTAAAGAAATTATATGTGGTAGTACGTCCTCATTGCCATTTACAATAAAGTTTACGCCTGACGTTTGTAGTTTTTCTATTAAATAATTTCGTATGTTTTTCTTTTTAAAGCCTTCGTAGTAATTTGGAAAAGTTGCTAGCGCTGCTCCGAAGCCACTAATTAAGGGCGCGGCAACAGTCCCCCCTCTAATGCCTTGCTCTTGACCAGCACCATGAATTACAGGCTGTAATTCTCTTTTTCTTAAATCTCGAATATAGACAGCACCTATCCCTTTAGGACCTCCGATTTTGTGCGCTGAAAAAGACATAATATCAATGTTCATTGCATCAACATTAATAACTTGTTTACACAAACTTTGAGCCGCGTCACTATGAAATAAAATTCTGTTATCGAAACAAATCTGACCAATTTCTGCAATTGGATTTATGGTGCCTAGCTCATTATTTACATGCATTATAGATACTAGCGCAGTATCTTCTCTCATGGCTTTCTTTACGCTTTCCGCATCAATTATTCCAAAATCATTAGGTTTTACCAAAGATACTGAGAAACCATTATTTTTTAGGTGGTTGCATATTGAAAAAATGCATTTGTGTTCTATAGCACTAACAACAATGTGTTTTTTTTTGGACAGCTCAGTATCTCCTAGTAAGATACTCTTTATAGCAATATTGTTAGACTCAGTAGCCCCGCTCGTAAAGATAATTTCACTAGGATATGCGCTAATATGATCAGCAATTTTCTCGCGGACATCATCGACTATAGCTAACATTTGTTCACCTAGAAAATGGTTAGAAGATGAGTTTGCAAAACAGTTATCAAATGCGTTTCTCAGGGCTGTTTTGACTTCAGGTAAAATTGGATAGGATGCAGCCGAGTCAAAATAAATCATTATGTTCACCGTGTTAATATATAAAACCGCAATGTTTAATACTTAATATGATACTTATTCATTGTTAAGTGCCGGCGTATAACGCTAAATATTTATGAAATATAATAAATGCTACTTAATCTAGATAAATAAAAACGAAAGGTTACCAAAGATATGTGCTATATTATTTTGCGTTTCTCATTGGGGAAAATTCTAGTCTTTTAGACCTTATTGATATTCTACATCAACGCGGCTTCCAAAACTTAGCCATTTTTCTTTATATTTTTTTGCGATTATATAGGTAACTAGTCTTGCTGCTCGTTTAGTCGCTTTGTATTTCTGATTTAGTTTAATTTAATTAAGTCATTAATCATCGTTTTCAAATCTATCCCAAACGCTCTCCCAAGCATAAATGATGTCTTCGCTAATTGAATATTTTTCACTAACTTGTTGACGAGTTATCTCCCCTCGCCGAATCGAATTTATGATTTTTTTTTGAAATCTTTCCGCGTGTGCATGTTTCGGATGAATCCGAACACTGATTTCGGTTCAATCCGATCACTCATTTCGGTTTAATCCGATCGCTTGTTTCGGTTTTATCCGATCACTTTTAGCCCTTTTCCGAAATAGCTGATCGGAATGCCGAAATGCCATTCTTTTTCTAATCAAATCAACTGGTAAGCTCTACCTAATTTTAATTAACTTAGGTAGGCGTTGACC